>NZ_QGKS01000163.1 GCF_003172935.1 Micromonospora sicca
AAAGCCTTGGCCCCACCTGCACCCCGGCGCATATCACGTCGGGACTGACGTGCTCCTACTGCCTCTCGGGGGGAACCGTGAAGATCGTTCCCGCTCCTCGCCGCCCGTCGTGACCTCACGGCCGGACGGCCCGTCTGCGTCTTGACGGATCTTTACCCTCGACTCGAAGAAGACTATTCCACGCCACCGAAGATGTCTAGTCGTTCCAGCCTAGATTCTCCGGCCGGCCGTCATCAGGAGCGTGCAGTACCGGTCGCCGCCGGCGATCTCACCCGAGGGGACGGTGTGGTCAGATGATCTCCAGCCCCTTCCCGGTCAAGCCCAGCAGTGTTGCTTCACGGTGCTCTTCTCCGGAGGCGATCGCGAGGATGGCGTGGGCGACGTCGGCGGGGTCGAGCGGTGCCGGGAAGCGCTTCATGAGCGCGTCGGCCGTCAGGCCGGCCTCGGCGCCGTAGGCGGCGGCCGCGGCCTCCCCAATCGCGGTGCCGACCAGGAACTGGCGCGGGGCCAGGGCGACGAACCGGATCCCGAGCTTGCGGTCGTGGGCGGCGCGCTGGAGGTAGCCGGCCAGGAACATCTGCATCCGCTTGGCGCCCGCGTAGCCGCCCGACAGCGGCGAGCCGTCGAGGCCGGCGCCGCTCGACACGATCAGCACGGTCGAGTTCGGACGCAGCGGCCGGGCCAGCGCGGCGCGGCCGACCTCGAAGGCGATCTTGACGTCGACGTTCCATGGCATCGAGAACGACTCCCAGCTCTGCTGCTCGATCGAGGCCATCCGCGGGCGCGTGCCCGCGGCGACGACGACGAGGTCGGGGTCGGCCTCGGCGAGGAGGGCGGCGACCTGCGCGGGATCGGTGGCGTCCCGGTTGCGGCCGGCGGCCAGAACATGGGCTCCGGCGGCGGTGAGGACGCCGGCGGTGGCCTGGCCGACACCGCTGCCGGCGCCAATGACGAGGGCTCTCTGGACGCTCATCGCGCTGCCGCTACGAGCGCCGCATACTGGCGCTCCAGCGTCTTCGCCGCGCCGCCGCGCCAGCTCTCGGCCATGGACTCCGACATGGGATCGGGGAAGATCTCCTCCTCGTCGTTGTCCACGCCGTCGAAGATGGCGCGGGCGACGGACTCTGGAGCGGCTTTCGGAATGTCGAGGCCTCGGGTCATGTCGGTGTCCACGGGGCCGGTCAGGACGGCATGGACCGTCACGCCTCGTGCGGCCAGCAGGACGCGCAGTGACTGGGTCAGGGAGAACGCGGCCGCTTTCGACATCGAGTAGGCCGGGATGAGCGGCAAGGGGGCGAAGGCGTTGAGCGACAGGTTGTTGACGATGGCTCCCCCGGAGCGGGTCAGCAACGGCAGGAAGGCCTGGGTCACGTCGTATGTGCCGAACAGGTTGACGGCGAGGTGCCGTTCGAGTGCGGAACGGTCGTTCAGGTCGTCGTACAGCGCCAGGCCGGCGTTGTTGACGAGGACATCGAGCGATTCGACCTGCTCGACGGCCTGCTGCGTCTGCACCGCGTTGGTCACGTCCAGGGTCAGGGGCGTGACGCGCCCGTCAGGGTGTGCCAGCGGCTCGCGCGCACCGGCGTACACCCGCTTCGCGCCTCTGCGCAAGGCCTCCTCGACCAGTGCCCGCCCGATACCGCGATTGCTTCCGGTAATCAGAACCGCCTTGTCGGCGATGCTCACCATAATGACGATCTCCTCTTTGCTCACGGATGGTCGGTTGTTGAGACACGAACGGCCGGAGGAACTCGCCGATGACTTTCGGGCCCGGATGGTGTCCTTACCTGCAGCAGGAGCGGAAGAACGAGGCGATGCGAGGATGTTGTGGTGACCGAGTCGGCCCTGGTCCGCGCCCGGGCGGGGGACGGGGAAGCGTTCCGGGAGCTCACCGAGCCCTACCGGCGGGAGATCCAGCTGCACTGCTACCGGATCCTCGGCTCCGTGCAGGACGCGGAGGACATGGTGCAGGAGACCCTTCTGGCGGCCTGGCGCGGGCTTGAGGGATTCGAGGAGCGAGCCTCCATGCGCGCCTGGCTGTACCGCATCGCGACGAATCGCTGCCTGAACGTGCTGCGCGACACCGGCCGCCGGCCGCAGCCGCCGTCCGGCACCCCGCTCGTGGCGCCCGAGCCCACCCGCCGATCCGAGCCGACCTGGTTCGAGCCCTACCCGGACGCCCTGCTGGAGGACCTGCCGGACGCCTCCCCCGGGCCGGAAGCCCGCTACGAGAGCAGGGAGGCGCTGGCGCTGGCGTTTGTCGCCGGGCTCCAACGGCTGCCGCCGCGCCAGCGTGCGGTGCTGGTGCTGCGCGACGTTCTAGGCTTCCGCGCAGCCGAGGTGGCCGACCTGCTCGACAGCAGCGAGGCCTCGGTGAACAGCGCCCTACAGCGGGCCCGTGCGGCCCTGGACGGCCAGCTTCCCGCACACGACCGGGACCGGGCGCCGCTACCGCGTTCGCCGCGTGAGCGTGAGCTCGTCGGGCGATTCGTGGACGCGTTCGAGAGCTCCGACGTCGACCGGCTCGTCGCGCTGCTGACCGATGACGCGTGGCTGACGATGCCGCCCGAGCCGCTCGAGTACCAGGGACACGCGGCTATCGCCCGGTTCTACCTGACCCGCAACTGGTGGGGCGGTCAGGCGGTCCGGCTGGTGCCCACGCACGCGAACGGCCAGCCCGCGTTCGGCTGCTACCTCCAGGATCCCCGCAGCCCGATCGCGCACGCCTACGGGCTGGTGGTGCTCACCCTGGAGGGCGACCGGATCTCTGCCATCACCCGCTTCGGCGACAACAGCCTGCTCCCGCTGTTCGGGCTGCCACGAACCCTGCGCTAATAGCATCCGGCCCGGGCCCGCCCCGGCCCCCCGGCCTGCGCCTGCCCTACGACGACACGCTTCACGGATTGCAGCACAGCTGGGCATCACGCCCAACATCCTGACCAAGCGGTTGGGGGCGGATTGTCAGCTGGCGCGGTAGAAGCGGAAGAACGGGTGCTCGATGACGGCTGGGGCTGGTCGTCGGGTCGCGTCGTCGGATTGCTGGCGGCATCGGCCATCCTGGTTGCGGTGTTCCTGGCCCGGTCATCGCGGCATCCGAGCCCGGTCATCGAGATCGGCCTGCTGGGCAGCCGCAGCTTTGCGGTCGCGTCGCTGGCTACGTTCCTGTTCGGCGCAGCGCTCGGGGGAATGCTGCTCTCCAGCGTGCTGTGGGTCCAAAACATCTGGCACTGGTCGGCGTTGCAGAGCGGCCTGGCCATCCTCCCCGGCCCGGCGCTGGTGCCGATCTGGTCGGCTGTGGCCGGCAGGCTGATCCCACGCTTCGGTCCCGGCCCGGTCGTTGCCGGCTCCACTGCGTTCGCCGTCGGCGTCGCATGGTGGGCAGCAGCGATAGGTCTGCGGCCCAACTACGTCACCGGGATGCTCGCCGGCATGTCCCTCACCGGCGTCGGGGTCGGCCTGGCGATGCCCACGCTGCTCGGCGCCGCCGCATCGTCACTACCCCCGCAACGTTTCGCCGCCGGCTCCGGCGTCGTCAACATGGTCCGGCAGATCGGTCTTACCGTCGGCGTCGCTGTCCTTGTCGCCGTCACGGGCACTCCACACACGGCAGCAGGGCAACTCACAGCGTTCCAGCGCGCCTGGGTCGTCCTCGCGGCGATCGCCTTGGCGGCCGGGCTGACGGGCTACCTGCTCCGGCGCCCTCAAGCCGCCGTCAAGGTACCCGCCGAACACATCACCACAGCTTCGACCATCGGGGCAGACACCGACACATGAACGGCGCCGGGCTCCACGTCACAAGCATTGGGGCAGCGCTGAGCCATGCATGGTCCTGCCCCGGTCCGTACGCGGCGAGCCTCACCGCGCTGGTGCGGGGTACCACCCACCAGGGCTGTCGCGGCGCACCGCTGCCGCGCGCCCACGCCCACACCCTTGCCGTTCGCTACGACCCGCCCGACACGAGTGCCCAGGCCGTCACGCGGGTCTTGGACTCCGTCCAGGCGTGCGGCCGTGTGACGCGGCGCTCGATCGAAGTGCAACTCCATGGTTGCACCTGGAGGGTTGACGTGCAACCATGAGGTTGCACCTAATGGCGCGACACTGAAGGAGCCCCCTCTTGAGCGAGGATCGGATCGAGCGCGAAACCCTGATCGCGGCACCCCTGGAGCGGGTCTGGTCGCTGGTGACCGAACCCGGGTTCTGGGTGGCCGACAAGGCGAGCCTGCCCGGCACCGTGGCCAAAGAAGGCGAGTCGATGGTGGCGAAAAACGCCGAGTACGGCGACTTCCCGGTGCGCGTGGAGAAGGTCGAGCCGCCGACGTATGTGGCGTATCGCTGGGCCAGCGCGTTCCCCGGAGAAGAGCTGCGCGCGGACAACAGCACCCTTGTGGAGTTCACGTTGACGCCGGAAGGCGACAAGACGCGGCTCCGCGTCGTCGAGAGCGGGTTCGCGGCGCTGGCCGGGTCCGAGGAGCTGCGCCGCCAGGCGGTGAAGGACAACACCGGCGGCTGGCCCCAGGAGCTCGACGCGCTCAAGACGCGCGCCGAACAGTCATCCGTGTGACGGACGAACCTCGCGGCGCCGTCGAGGCGGTCGACAGCGTCCTCGTCGCGCTGGCCGACCCGACGCGACGTCAGCTGCTTGATCTGCTCGCTGCACAGGGCGAGGTCACCGCGACGACGCTCGCCGAACGACTTCCCGTCTCGCGGCAGGCGGTGGTCAAGCACCTCGCCGTCTTGGACGCCGCCGGGCTGGTTTCCGGCCGCCGGGTCGGACGCGAGGTGCGGTACTCGGTGCGGCCCGCGGCGCTGGACGCGACGGCGCGGTGGATGGCCGCGCTCGCGGTCGACTGGGATCGGCGGTTGGCGAACATCAAGCGCGTCGCTGAGGCAGCGGAGCGTGATTCGCAGTAGTACTCCAGTTACGGTTCTCGATTTTCCCTGTCCACGGTGCCTGCGTGAGGTGAGACGTCAGCGGTGACGCGGGCCACGCCAAGCTGTTTGTAACGACAAAGACGGAGAGAAACAATGACCGATCAGATCGGAACACGCCTTCGTGCTGGACGCATGACTACCGACACAACCTCGCCTCCACATTTCAGCAGCAGGCAGCGGTTGATCCTGCTCGTCCTGCTCGGTGCCGGGTTCATGCTGTCCGTCGACTTCTCGATCCTGAACGTCGCGCTGCCGCAGGTCGGCGCCGGCGTCGGGTTGGCATTGACCGGGCTCCCCTGGGTCACCGCCGCATACGCGCTGCCCGCAGCCGGCTTCGCCCTGCTGTTCGGCCGGTTGGCGGACCTGTTCGGCCGCCGCAGGCTGTTCCTGTCCGGTATGGTCCTGCTGACCGGGGCCTCGTTGTTCGGCGGCTTCGCATCCAACCCCGAGATGCTCCTGACCGCCCGGGTGCTGCAGGGCTTCGCCACCGCGATGGCGACCCCAGCGGCGTTGTCGCTGCTCACCAGCACGTTCATGGAAGGCGCGACGCGCGACCGCGTCCTCGGCCTCAACGGCGCGCTGCTCTCCGGCGGCTTCACCGTCGGCGCGCTGGTCGGCGGCACCCTCGTCAGCCTGCTGAGCTGGCGGGCCGCGTTCTTCATCAACGTCCCGGTCGCCGTGGTCATCCTGCTCCTCACCCCCCTCCTGATCAGCGAGAGCAGCTTGCCCGACCGGGTGAAGCTGGACCTGCCTGGAGCGGCGACCGTGACCGGCGGTCTGCTGGCCGTGACCTACGCGGTCATCGAGAAGCACATCCCCTCGGCCGTCGTCGGCGTGCTGCTACTGGCCGCGTTCTGGATGATCGAGCAGCGCTCGCCGGCACCGCTCGCCCCGGTGCGCATCCTCAAGCGGCCCACGGTGAAGTGGGGTAACTACGCGGGGCTCGTGGTCTTCACCATGGAGACCGCCATGATCTTCCTGATGACCCTCTACCTCCAGAAGGTCCTGGGCTTCTCCCCGCTGACCACCGGCCTGATCTTCGGCGTCCCAGGCCTGGCAGCCGTGGCCGCCGGGGTGATCGCCGGACGCTTCATCGGGCGCTTCGGCAGCCGCAAGATCCTCGCCGTGGGCCTGTCCGTGCAGAGCCTGGCGACACTCCCGCTGGTGTTTCTCGGCGCCGACCGGATGGCACTCACGGTCCTGATCCCTGCGCTTTTCATCGGGTTCTTCGGGCACGTAACCTCCATCGTGGCGTACACGGTGACCGCGACCTCGGGTCTGCCGAACGAGGAGCAGGGCCTGGCCACCGGCCTGACCTCGATGACCCAGCAGGTGGCCATCACCATCGGCATCCCGATCCTGAGCTCCGTCGCCGCGACGCAGAGCGTGCAGCTGACCGGTATCCACCTCGCGCTGAGCGTCAACGTGGCCGTGACGCTCGTCAGCGTGGTCCTCATCTGGTTCGGGTTGCGTCCGCACGGCGAGCGCCGCACGGCAGCGGCGGCCATACCGGTGTCGAAGGAAGCCGACAATGAACTGGCCGCATGTTCGGACTGAGCCGGTGCCCTCTCTGTCCATCAGGCTGATGTGAGACACCTGATCTGATGACGCGTGCTATCCGCCGAGGGGCGCCGATGCGGGCGGGCGGGGCGGGTCGCCGTACCGAACCCGGGGTCTCTGGCTTGTCCAGGGCGCGAGCGCGCTGCTCATCGTGCCGCAGTTCACGGTCGCGGCCTTCGCTCTACCTGGTCGGCGCGCGGCACTGGACCACGGGCGGCGCCGGTGGCCGGCCCGGCTGGCCGCGTAAGCCGATGCACCCCAACAGGAAGACCCCCGGAAGGTCCGGGCCCTTCATCACCAAGGTGTTTGCAGGCGGAGCTCACGGGATGGCCCGCCGCTCCGAGGCGCCGGAAAGGGGCTTATCCACCCGCAGCCACAGGGAATCGGTACCAGCGAACATGCGGACCGGTCCGTAGATCGACTCTGCGACCGGTTTCGCGACTCAGTGCGGGAGTGGTGCGAGAAGCAGGGCGACCGCTGGCGCGAAGGCAGACATGACCACGGTCTATCGGTGCGCTGGGCAACCCCCGGCACACGACCGACCGAGCAGAGTCGGCGCCATTGCGATGGCAACCGCGGGTACAGAAGATTGGGTTCAGCTGGTCACACCGCTGCAGTCGATCGACGAGCTCCGGTTTAGGAGTCTCCATGTGACTCCGGCTGATCTTGATGGGCAAGGCGGCTCGGCCGGCGGGACCGGCGTCGCGTCGGCGGGGAGCGGGCTGATTCAGGCTGCGGCGAGAACCGCCGTTGCTGGCCGGGTAAAGGCCTTGCGGTCACGAACGAGGGCCCATAGGACGTCTACGCGTCGTCGGGCGAGAGCGAGCATGGCTTGCCGATGGTGTTTACCTTCAGCACGTTTCTTCTCGTAGTACGCGCGGGATGTGGGGCATTCTCGGACGGCGGTGAATGCGGCCATCCACAGGATGTGTCGCAGGCTCCGGTGATACCGACGGGGCTGCCTATGGTTCCCGGAGACAGCCCCGGAGTCACGAGAAATGGGCGCCAGGCCGGCGTGGGCGGCGAGTTTGGCCGGGCTGTCGTATTCGGTCATGCCGGCGGTGTGGACGAGCAGTTCGGCGGTGAGCAGGCTTCCCATGCCCGGCAGACTCCCGATGATCGGCGCGAGGGGGTGTTGGTCGAGTTGGTCGGCGATGAGGTCGTCGACGGCGGCGATGCCTTGTTCGATGGCGAGGATCTCGGTGGCCATCTGCCCGACCACCACGGCCGCGGCGCGTTGTCCTGGCAGGGTGACGGTCTGCTGCCGGGCGGCGGCGACCATCGCCTCGGCGACCTGGGCGGCGTTCTTGACGTGGCCGCGCCGGAGCAGGGCGGCGATCCGGTCGACGCCGGCGTGCCGGATCGCGGCAGGGGTCTGCCAGCACGCGAGGACCATCATCCGGCCCTTCCGGTTCAGGTCCACGGCCCGCTCCAGCGCGGGGCTGATCCCGGTGAGCAGTTCCTGCAAACGGAACAGGGTGGCGACGCGCTGGCCGACGAGGTCGGCGCGGTAGCCGGTGAGGACGGTGAGTTCGGCGAGGAGTCGGTCGGAGGGTTCCAGGATTGGGATGTCGGGGTGCATGCGGATGGTGTGGGCGATGACCAGAGCGTCGCGGGCGTCGATCTTGTTCTCTCCGGCGAATGCGGCGGCCATGTGGAACGCGACCGTGCCGGAGACATAGCGGACCTGAACCTGCCGCCGCCACAGCAAGGTCAGCAGCAGCGCGGACAGCCCGGTAGTGACGTCCACGGCCCAACAGACCGGCCGTCCGACGGCGGAGACCTCGGCCATGACGGTAAGCAGGGCGGACTCGTCGTTGGCCACCCGGCGGGAGTAGACCAATCGGCCGTCGCCGTCGACGGCGGCGACGTGATGGTGGGTCTTGCCGATGTCCACGCCGATCCACAGCTTCGCCACCGTCTCGCCTCTCCTTCGTTGGTCGGTTCTCTTGGTCGGGCCCTCGTCTGCGGGTTCGGGTTTGCCGGCACCTTCTAGCGATGCGATCGGGGGTCGCGGGTCTCCATCAGCGGTCTACCGGATTCACAGACGACGAAGCGGCGGGTGGCATCTCCTACCGTCAGCCAACCAATCTCGGCGAAACACACGCAGCCACACCCGCCGATTCCTGGGCACCAGGGTTTACGGCTACCGGGCCGCGCCCGTTCAACCAGCCCGCCCGCGAGGCGGGGGTGGGTGGCACCTCGAGTGTCAGCCACAGCCACGGCGGAGCACACAGAGCCATACCCCACCCCAGCCGCGCAGGAGTGGCAACGCCAGCCTGCCGCCGTCGCCGACGGGCACCTCGGACACGATGTGCGAGAGCCCGGAACCGAGGTCTCGCCCAATCGGCTGGGCGTGAAACGCCGACACGTGCGGACGGATCCTCGGGTCTGTTGGGCTGTGGATCAGCGACCGGGGTTGCCCGCACTCCAGGCCCTGAATGTGAAACCTGGTTTGGGCTGTCGACGCTGTGATGACGATCCTCGTGCTCGGCGATGACCAGCCGGGTCTCGTAGGCTCGGGCAGTGGAAAGCAGTCGAGGGCGGATCATGGCGCAGATGTTGGATGCGGCGGAGAACGCCTCCCCCGTCGACGCGGTCGAGGCGGTCACCCGGGAACTCGGTGCGGCGCTGGGGGCACGTACCGTCGCGTTCTTGATCGCGGACCTCAGCGGCCGGGCGCTGGTCCGGTTGACCCACGTGCCGCTCGGCGGAACCGGTGCGGGACGCCGGGGCGGTGACGAGGTCGCCACGGTGATGCCGTTCGACGGCGGCCCCGCCGAGCAGGCGCTACGCACCCAGACGGTGCAGGTTGTCACGCAGCCTGACAGGTGGACGGTGTTGGCGCCGGTGACCGACCGCGGTGAGGCCATCGGCCTGCTCGAGATGATCCTGCCGGACGAGCCGGACCCGCGGGCGCTGCAGGAGATAACCCGTACGGCGCACGTGTTGGCGTTCGTGGTGATCGCCAACCGGCGGTACACCGACCTTTTCGAGTGGGGGCAACGCACCACCCCGTTCACCCTGTCCGGGGAGATCCAGCGCCGCCTGCTGCCCGCCTCGTTCACGTGTGAGGCCAGCGCGTTCACCCTGTCCGGCTGGCTGGAACCCGCCGCCAGCATCGGCGGGGACACCTTTGACTACAGCCTCGCCCGCGACGTGCTGCACTTCAGCGTCACCGACGCGATGGGCCACGGGGTGGCCAGCGCGTTGACGGCCACCCTGGGCGTGGGCAGCCTGCGCAACAGCCGCCGCCGCGGGGTCGGTCTGGTGGAGCAGGCCGAAGCCGCGAATGCCGACGTGGCCGACCACGCCACCGTGCCCGGCAGTTACATCACCGCGGTCCTCGGCCGTCTCGACCTGCGCACCGGCGTGTGCGCGCTGCTCAACGCCGGGCACGTCCCGCCGATGCTGGTACGCGACGGGAACACCCGGGCGCTGCCACTACCGCCCAACTTCCCCCTGGGTATGTTCGCCGACGCCGGACACCGCGCTGGCGAGATCGAGCTGCGGCCGGGCGACCGCCTGGTGGTGGTCACCGATGGCATGCGGGAGCGCAACGCCGCCAACCTGGATCTACCGACCATGTTGCGGTCGATCACCGGTCTGCATCCACGCGAGGCTGCCCGGGCGTTGGCCGACGCCGTCCTCGAGGTCAGCGGACCGACTCTGGCCGATGACGCCACCCTGTTCATCCTCGACTGGCACGGCGGGCACCGCGAGGACCGGCGTACCAGCGCCGGCGCCGCCCAGGAGCGTGCCAGCACCGCGCTGCCCGACTGACTACTGGCCTGGCGCGTGGTCGGTGGACGGCACATCGGCTTCAGCCGCCTGCACACTGTCATAAACATGGATCACTCGATCCACCGACGTGACCGTCAGGACGCTGTGCACGGCGGGCTGCACCGCGGCGAGGCTCAACCGACCGCCGACGTCCCGCAGCGCCTTGAACATCACGACCAGCGCGCCCAGTCCGCTGGAGTCCATGAATCCCACCCCGGCCAGGTCCACCACCACGTGATGGTCACCGGCGTCGACCAACCGTTGCAGGCCCTCGCGCAGCTGGGGGGATGTCGCCATGTCCAGCTCGCCGCGCGCCTCGAGCACGGTGCAACCCCGGCCCGGCCGGACCGACAGCAGCAGTTCCACAGCAACCTCCCCACGCCCCGATGATCCCCGCTTACCATATTCTGCCGACGGGTGAACCGCCGTCGGCCTGCGTACGTCGCGCCGGCACCCTGACCGTTTCGCCTCAGCAGAACCGGGGTAGGGCTGATCACCACCGGAGCATCGCGCCTCAGGGCGGTAGTCCGACGGTCAGGTATGGGCCGGGGAGGAGCTGTGCAGTGCGGGTGAGCATGACCCTGTCACTCCCGCGGCAACCGTCGTCGGTGACCCGCGCCCGCCACGTCCTCACCACCCTGCTGAGCCTCACCGATGTCGCCGAGGACTCCCGTGGCCACCTCGCCGTGCTGATCAGCGAGGCGTGCGCCAACGCGGTGCTGCACGCCGATGCCGACAGCGTCGTCGACATCACCATCGTCATCGACGACGACGTCTGCCTCCTCGAGGTCGGCAACCGCGGCAGCACCCCCAACGGCGCTGGCCTCGACGCCGAACTCCCCGCCCCGCTCACCGTCGGCGGGCGTGGACTGCCCCTGATCGCAGCGCTCGCCGACACCGCCGCCTTCGTCGCCGGGCCACCGAACCAGGTACTGCTCCGCATCACCAAACACCTCACCGACGCACGAACAGCACCGATCCGGTAACCGGCTGCCGCACCGTGCGCCCTCGCCATCCGCCGAGCCCGAGCCAGGTGGCCGGCCTTCGATGGGGCGTCTCGCGGTTGGCGGCCGACATGGGAAGAGGTGCGACGAGCAGGAGTACGGCCGGCAGGGCCGAGGTGGTTCGCGCTGGCGAGCCAGCCGGCTCACCGCCCGCCGACGACCTCACCCGTCAGTGTGCCGCGTCCCATGCTGCTGGTTCTGGTTCTGCCGGAGGGCTTCCTCGAGTTGGTCCTCGAGGATGATGATCCGGCAGGCGGCCTCCAGGGCGGTGCCCTGGTCGACCATCTCCCGGGCCCGGGCGGCCAGGCGAAGCTGGTAGCGGGAGTAGCGGCGGTGCCCGCCGGTAGAGCGGTGCGGGTTGATCAGTCTCGCCTCGTCCAGGCGGCGCAGGAAGTCCTGCGTGGTGCCGAGCATCTCCGCGGCCTGGCCGATCGTGTAGGCCGGGTAGTTCTCATCGCCGAACATGTCATCGGGGTTCTGCCCCATGTCACCTCCACGTCGAGGGCCCCGGCGCTTACGCGCCGGGGCCCAGGGTTACGGGTCAGAACACCATCTACCGACAAGAACGTCGGCTTGTCATATCCGCACCAGCCGTAACTGACGGCTTCGGGTGCGAGGATCGCATAAGCGTGACCGGAGACCACCTCTCGTTCGATGGAAACTGCGGTGTCCGCCCGGCCTGACATGACGGCCGACGGCGGGCGATCCAACGGTGTACGGCCCTCCCTTTCCTCTGCTACTTCTTTCCCTTGCTGACGTACGGTCCACCGGTGCCGGAGCCCCACGCGACTTCCTGGCCCCCACACGTACGGCGAACAACAGCTGGAGCCCCAAAAGAACCTTGGCCCCACCTGCACCCCGGCTCGCACACGCCGGGCTGTGCTCCTACTGCCTTCCGTAGAGGGAACGATGGATCATGTTCCGCTCCTCGCCGCCCGTCGTGACCTCACGGCCGGACAGCCCGTCTGCGTCTTGACGGATCTTCACTCTCAACTCGAAGAAGAGTATGCCACACCGCAGAGGATGTCTAGTCTTCCCAGCCTAGATTTACTGGTCGCCGCCCATCAGAATGGCTGACCTGCTGAGTCTCTACGCGAGTTGTCGCAACCGCTCTCCCGATCGACGCTCGGCATGGCGGTGACGGCTCTCTCGCCCGCCGGGAATCCCCCGAAGCCCAGAGCGGCATGGTGGCGATCAGCACTCCCGACGAATTCTCCCCTGACGAGAGGGTAGGTTCGGTGTCGGTCATCGAGGCGAAGCCGGATGGCCGTCTGGGGGCGGACGAATCGCGTCCGAGGCGATGACACCCCGGGGCCGGTCAACTCGGCTGCCGCCGATCTGTGAGTAGCCGCGCTGTCCCGATCCGGGGCGGGAACTGTGCGCGCCCCAGGGGCGCCTGAGTGGAAATGGCTGTATGTCTTCTGTGCTGTCCGCGGTCGTCCGGCCGCGCCTGTCCCGTCCGTCCTGGCTGTCGCCGAAGGTGTTCCGCACCGAGGTCCTCGCCGGCCTGGTCGTCGCCCTGGCGTTGATCCCGGAGGCGATCTCCTTCTCGATCCTGGCGGGGGTCGACCCGAGGGTAGGGCTGTTCGCCTCGTTCACCATGGCCGTCACGATCGCGGTCTGCGGTGGCCGGCCGGCGATGATCTCCGCCGCGACCGGAGCGATCGCCCTGGTGGTGGCGCCGCTGGCGAAGGAGCATGGCCTGGACTACCTGATCGCGGCGGTGATCCTCGGCGGCGCCATCCAGATTGTGCTGGCGATGCTCGGGGTGGCGAAGCTGATGCGGTTCATCCCGCGCAGTGTCATGGTCGGTTTCGTCAACGCCCTGGCGATCCTGATCTTCGCCGCGCAGGTGCCGCACCTGCTCGGTGTGCCGTGGCTGGTCTACCCGCTCGCCGCCGTCGCCCTGGCGATCATGGTCGGGCTGCCCCGCCTCACCCGGGCCGTCCCGGCGCCGCTGGTGGCCATCGTGGTGCTGACCGTGGTCACGGTGGCCGCGCACATGGCGGTGCCGACAGTCGGCGACGAGGGCGCGCTGCCGGACAGCCTGCCCACCCTCGGGCTGCCGCAGATCCCCTGGACCATGGACACCCTCACCCTGATCGCCCCCTACGCCCTGGGCATCGCACTGGTCGGGCTGATGGAATCGCTGATGACCGCGAAGCTGGTCGACGACATCACCGACACCCCCTCCAGCAAGACCCGCGAGTCCTGGGGCCAGGGCGTGGCCAACATCGTCACCGGATTCTTCGGCGGCATGGGCGGCTGCGCCATGATCGGCCAGACAATGATCAACGTGAAGGCGTCCGGCGCCCGCACCCGCCTGTCGACGTTCCTGGCCGGCGTGTTCCTGCTGATCCTGGTCGTCGCGCTCGGCGACGTGGTCGCGGTGATCCCGATGGCCGCCCTGGTCGCCGTCATGATCATCGTGGCGGTGTCGACGTTCGACTGGCACTCCGTCGCGCCGAAGACGCTCAAGCGGATGCCCTACGGCGAGACGATCGTCATGCTCGCCACCGTCGTCACCACTCTGGCCACCCACAACCTGGCCATCGGCGTTGTTGTCGGTGTGCTCACCGCCATGGTGATCTTCGCCCGGCGGGTCGCTCACCTGGTCGAGGTGACCAGCGTGCTCGACCCCGACGGCACCACCCGGATCTACTCCGTGCACGGTGAGCTGTTCTTCGCCTCCAGCAACGACCTCGTCGGCCAGTTCGACTACGCGGGTGATCCCGGGCACGTGGTCATCGACATGACCCACGCCCACGTGTGGGACGCCTCCTCGGTCGCGGCGCTGGACGCCATCACCACGAAGTACGCAGCTCGGGGCAAGGCCGTGGAGATCGTCGAGTTGAACAAGCCCAGCGCCCGTATCCACGACACCCTCGCCGGGCAGCTCGGCGTCGGTCACTGATGGCCGCCGCCAGCCGGGACACCGGGCCGGAGCAGCACGCCTCCGGCCCGGCCACGGGCCGCCTGATGCAGATCGGCGAGGCAGCCGAACGGGTCGGGCTGAGCATCCGGACCATTCGCCACTACGAGGAAGTCGGCCTGATCGTGCCCTCCGCGCGTAGCGAGGGCGGCTTCCGCCTCTACACCGAGCCCGACCTCGAGCGCCTCGCCGTGGTCAAGCGGATGAAACCCCTCGGGTTCAGCCTCGACGAGATGCGCGACCTGCTCACCGTCGTTGACGCCCTCGACACCGCCACCGGAGCCGAGCGGGCAGCGCTGCTCGACCGGCTCGACATGTTCCACACCGCCGCCACCACCCGCGTGACCGCCCTACGCGACCAACTCGCCATGGCCGAAGGCTTCGCCGACACCCTCCGCGACAAACTCAACCACCACGGCAGCCCGGCGGGCTGAGCACCGCCGCTGCCGACTACCCCTGAACTGCGGTGGCGTGGTTCAGGGTCATCGGTCGTCGTCGGCGACCGTAGTGAGGGCGGAGCCGGCGGCGGAGCGGGTCATGACCGGGATCAGCACCGTTGCGACCGCGACGTGCAGGGCGCCGAGAATGATCCGGGTCGCGGCATCCATGCCGGGAGCCAGCAGCGGCGCCAGAGACACCAGTAGTACCCCGACCGCGGTGATCGTCCAGACGAGCCGGGCGGACCGGGGCAGCAGCCGCTCCAGGAGTGCGAGCAGCGCCCAGCCAGCCAGGGCGGCGGCCAGCGCGACAATCACGACAGGAGCAAGGCCGATCTCCAACGGCTCCCTCCTGGGCGGCCCGCCGGTAACGGCGAGCCGGTGCCCCAGCAGCGGGACGGCAACCGTCCAGAGGGCGGCGGCTACGCCAACGGCCCCGATCACGCCCCGAATTCGGCGGACGCGGTTCATCCCGCAGCTGCCGCAGTATCGACCACGCCGTGGAGAAACACGTCGACCAGCGTTTCGATCGGGGTTTCGGCGCCGCCGGTCGCTCCTCGCCGGCCCATGAGAATGCCGAGGAAGATGACGGCGAGCTGTTCGACGGGCAGTCGCAGCGCGGCCCGGTCGGGCTCCAGCAGTCGGATCACCGCTTCGCGGGTGCGCTCAGTCGCTGTTGTCCGATCGCCGGTCGCACTGCGATCAGCCGGCTCGCGCCGCTCACCTCGGCGGCCACTGGCGTGCACAGCGCCGATCACCGCCATGTGGTGGGACTAGACATTCTGGTGAGGTGTTGTCCGGTCTCAGGACCTGCGTGACAGATCGCTATCAGGACCTGGGTGACCTCCGCGCAGCATTGGTGGAGTGACTTCGAAGAGCGGTATCACGCCGTCGCCGGCTCGGTCGGGCAGCTCGATGCCCGTGCGGACGTGCCTGCACCCGACCTCTGGCTAGATCTGTGGATCAGCCTGCGAGTCCCACCAGCGCGGCAACCCGTCATCGGGGGCGTCCGGGCTGGCGAAGTAAAACGGCACGCCGATGCTGCCTGCTATCGCCTGGCCTTTCTCGATAGCTTCCGCGGCTTCCGGCCATGGCGGAACCTCGCCTCTGAACAAGCGGAGATCGCTGCCGTGGCGAAAACCCTGCCAGCGGCTGCTCGTCGAAGCAGGGGTGGTGGCTGCTTGGCCGTCGCACAATCGCGTACAGCCTCACAAACCAGCCTTGGGTGTCTCCATCCCACAGAGCTTCCACGGCAACGACTGGATCCGTAATCGCCGTGACTGTCTCGACCAGGTGCGGCACCTCGACCGGCGGCTCTTCCGGTTCATCCAAGCCCTCTGCGCGGAGCCACGCCAAGCGCTCAGCCATCATGTCCTGGGCTTCGTACAGACTCGGCTGAGGATCAAGGCCGCCGTCCGAGCGCAACAGCATGAGGGCATGTATCAGCCGCCGCTGGCGAAGTTGCTCGTCGATCCGATCGCGCACCTGCGAGGACAGCGACGTCCACCACGAATCCTGTCCCTGCACGACCCCAGTCTCACCCACCAAAGTTCCGAGGGCGTCGAGCCGGATGTGTCACCCATGTCCCGAGACTGATCTGTCACGGAGGTTCTGAGACTCGACACCGCCGGTTCTCCCGCGAACTTCACCAAGCACTCCCGGCCGATGACGACCACGTTACCGGGGCGAGGGTGGTCACCTAAGCCATCCGAGGAACCTGCGGTGGAGGGTGCCCGACGGCGCCCAGCTCATGTCCTGCGTTGCGGCCACCAGGTGCGAGCTCATGTAGATGCTCAAGGACACCGGAGCGCCGGCGTACTCGGCGAGCAACTCTTTTCGACGAGTACGGCAGGGCCAAGGGGCGCCACACCCGCCGCAGGTCCAGGTCGGCAGCACCGGTCCGTGCGTGGTCATCGGTCCTCACCCGGCCAGTGCCCCCGGTTGATCGGCAGGCGGTGCGTCGCCCGGCAGGGCAGGTCGGTCCCGCAGCGGCAGATCCGCCTCCATCTTCGCCACGACCACACCGGCCGGTGCCGGCGGGCCAGGGTGAGGGCAGCGGCTATCACGTACTCCTCGTACCGGACCATCGGAGTCCCCTCCTGCAACCTACGTTACCTAGTACTCTGGGTATACCGACGATACCCCGTGTCGCCTCCGAAATCCCCCTGCGTGTTCTCTTGATGCAGGGAGGGCGACCGATGGCTCAGCCGCTGTATCAACAGATTGCCGACGACATCACGCGGCAGATTGAGTCGGGCGTGTTGAAGCCCGGGGACCGCTTGCCCAGCACCCGTCAGCTCTGCGAGCAGTACGAGGTCAGCGAGACCGTCATCCGATTCGTCATGATCCAGCTCAAGGCGCGGGGCCTGGTTTACGGCCAGCCGGGTCGAGGTGTGTACGTCAGCAAGAGGGACTGACCCGGCCGCCCGCTCATCACCTGCTCATTCGTGGACGCCAGGTGCTCACATAATCCGCATTAATGCGACCTCACCCGCGCCGTCGCCCCCAGGACGTGTCGGCGCAGGTCCTGGGAGCGGGCGGCGTAGCGGTGGGCGAACAGCAAGCCGCCGCCGGCCACCCCGTACCGCGGGTTTCCGCACGAAGCGAGTGATGCGGTAGGCGTCAGCTGAGTGTTGGGAAGAGTTGCGTACCACGAAGCCATGGGTCACGGGAGCGGCCCGACCGCGAACGCTCCGACGGCAACCCGCTCAGCTGCGAGGAGCGCCTGCGGTTCCTGGCCAACCGCAGCTTCACTAGCAGCGCGGCCGCGCCGGGATGACGCACGACCGAACCGGGGGATATTGGGTGGGTACGTCACCAGCCCGCTCGGTAGTTTTGGCGGGTGCCCCCACAGATTCCGCATCCCGAGCCCGGTGTCCCGGACACGAGGGGGCCGATGCGGTACGTCTGGTGGCTGGTTCGCTGCCAACCCTGGCGGGTGCTGCGCGGCACCGTGGTCGGCACGGCGTGGATGATCGGGCTGTCGGTCCGGCCGTACCTGGTCTCCCGCGCCGTCGACGACGGACTGCGCGCGCACGACCCCCGAGCCCTGCTGCTCTGGGTCGCGGCAATCGTCGTCGCGGGGGCGGGGCTGTCGTACCTGGGCATCATGCGGCACCGCACGATGACCTTCGTCCGAGAGGACGCTACAGCCCGCTCCGCAGCGGTCCTGCTGCGCCAGTTGTCCCGGATCGGCGCGGTGCTGCCGCGCCGGCTCGCCGCGGGGGAGGTCGCCACGGTCGGCGGCTCCGACATCGGCTACACGTCGCAGGTGCTGACGATGACCGGCCCGGGCGTCGGCGCTGTCATCGCGTACGCGGTCATCGCCGTCGTGCTGTGGTCGGTCTCCCCGTTGCTGGCGCTGTGCGTGCTGCTGGGCGTGCCGGCGATCGCGCTGATCATCGGACCGCTGCTGCGCCGCCTCGAACGGGCGGAGTCCGTATACCGGCACCAGCAGGGCGTCCTCACCACCCGGGCCGGCGACATCGTGGCCGGGCTGCGGGTGCTGGCCGGGGTCGGCGGCCGCGGCCTGTTCGCCCGCCGGTACGCCGCCCGCTCCCAGGACCTGCTCGCCGAGGGCTACCGGGTCGGTGCCGTCTACAGCTGGATCGACGCGTTGACGGTCGCCATACCGGGGCTGTTCCTCGCGGCCGTGGTGTGGCTCGCGGCCCGGATGGCGGTCGCTGGCGACATCACGGTCGGGCAGATGGTCGCCGTCTACGGATACGTGGCGACGCTCATCGTGCCGGTCTGGTTCCTGCTGGAGGGCAGCTACGGGGTGATCCGGGGCCGGGTCGCCGCCCGCCGCATCATCGCCCTGCTCAACCTGACCCCGGACCACGTCGGCGGCCCGACCCCGCAGGACGTGGGCGGGCTGGGAAACGTACCCGGTGCCCGCCGGCCGCTAGCCAGGTCCGCGCCGGTACGGCCCGCGGACCTGTACGACCCTGCTTGCGGACTGACCGTGGGCGACGGTCGGCTGGTCGGCGTCGCCGCCGACGACCCGGCCGAGGCCATCGCCCTGGCCGACCGGCTCGGACGCTATGTCGTCAGCGACGTGACCTGGGGCGGCGTGCCGCTGACCGGGATCGCACTCGACCAGGTACGCGCCCGGATCCTGGTCGCCGACCACGACTCCTACCTCTTCGCCGGGACCCTACGGGACATCCTGCGTGCCCGGGAGGCGAGCGCCGACGGCCGGGCGGGGAACGGCGGCACCCTCGCCCGGGAGGGAGGCGCTGACCACCGGGTCACGGCGGCCCTGCGTATCGCGTCGGCGGAGGACGTCGCCGACGCGCTGCCGGTCGGGCTCGGCACCCCGATCGACACCCGGGCCCGCACACTCTCCGGCGGCCAGCGCCAACGGGTACGGCTGGCCCGGGCGCTGCTCGCCGAACCTGAGGTGCTGATCCTCATCGACCCGACGTCGGCGGTGGACGCGCACACGGAGGCGCGGATCGCCGAGCGGCTGCGCGCTGCGCGGGCTGGGCGGACCACCATCGTGCTCGCTACGTCACCGTTGCTGCTCGGGCACGCCGACACGGTCGCGCATCTGAGTGAGGGTCGGATCGTCGCCACCGGCACGCACGCCGAACTGCTCGAACAGGACCGGGGCTACCGGCAATTGGTGGCCCGGGGCAGCGACGCCCTCGACTCCGAAGACTTCACCGGGCCCGAGGGGGCGTTGCGGTGAGCCGGCTGCCAGTAGCGGACCGCGCCGCCGTCCGACGGGAGATGCTGGACCTCGTCGGCCGGGACCGGCGCGCGGTCCTGGTCGTGCTGGTGCTGCACGGTGCCGCCGCGATCGCCGGACTCGCCGCGCCGTGGCTGCTCGGCACAATCGTCGACCAGGTTGCCGCCGGCGCGCGCGTCGCCACCGTGGACCGCTTGGCGGTGGCGATCGGCGGATGCGTTCTGGTGCAGGCGCTGCTCTCCCGGTACGCCCAGTACGCCGGTCACCGGTTCGGGGAGCGGGCGGTTGCGCGGCTACGCGAGGAGTTCATCCGCAAGACGCTCGGCCTGCCCGTCTCCGTCGTCGAGCGGGCCGGCTCCGGGGACCTCGCCACCCGCAGCTCCGTCGACGTGTCAACCGTCGGGACCACCGTCCGCGACGTCGTGCCCACCATCGTCATCGCATCGGCGCAGCTGACGCTGCTGTTCGGGGCGATCTTCCTGCTGCACCCGATGCTCGGCCTGGTCGCGCTGGCCGGGCTGCCGCCGATCTGGGCGGCGAGCCGCTGGTACCTGCGACGGGCCAGCTCCGCCTACCTCGCCGAGGGCGCCGCCACCGCGGAGCTGACCGAGACGCTGACCACCACCGCCGAGGGCGCGCGCACCGTGGAGGCGCTGCGCCTCACCGACGACCGGATCGTCCATGGCACCGAGCGCATCGCCCGGGTGTGGACCACCCGACGGGCGACGCTCGCGCTGCGGACCGTGTTCTACACCGTGGTGGAGGCCAGCTATCCGTTGCCGATCGCCGCAGTGCTGCTGGTCGGCGGATTCTTCCTGTCCAAGGGGATGGTCTCGCTCGGTGAAGTGGTCGCCGCCGCGCTCTATCTCCAGCAGGCGATCGAGCCGTTGGACCGAATCCTGCAGTGGACCGAACAGGCGCAGCGCGGCTTCGCGTCATTCGCTCGCGTGCTCGGCGTCGGCCAGGTGCCACCGGAGCCGCCCGGCAAGGCGTCCGCGCCACCAGGGGAGCGGCTCGTCGTGCGCGGCGCCCGATTCTCGTACACCGACGGCCACGACGTCCTGCACGGCATCGACCTGGAGGTACGGCCCGGCGAGCGGCTGGCCGTCGTCGGCCCGTCGGGCGCCGGGAAGTCCACCCTGGCCCGGCTGCTGGCCGGGATCGACGCGCCGCGACACGGCGTGGTCAGCATCGGCGGCTGCCCGGTCACCGACCTGGATCCCGCCGAGCGCCGCCGCCGGATCGCCCTGGTCACCCAGGAACACCACGTATTCATCGGCTCGGTGCGCGACAACCTCGCCTTCGCCGCGCCGGACGCGTCCGACGACCAGATGCGAGCCGCGCTGGTCGCCGTCGGCGCCGACTGGTACGCCGAGCTGCCCGACGGCCTCGACACGGAACTCGGCGACGGGGCCAGGCAACTCGGGGCGGCCGATGCGCAGCAGCTCGCGCTGGCCCGGCTGGTGCTCGCCGACCCGCACACGCTGATCCTCGACGAGGCGACCGCCGCGCTCGATCCGACCACCGCCCGACGTACCGAGCGCGCGCTGGCGGCCGTGCTCACCGGCCGGACCGTCATCGCGATCGCGCACCGGCTCAACACCGCGCACGACGCCGACCGGGTCGCCGTGATGGAGGACGGCCGGATCACCGAACTCGGCAGCCACGACGAACTCGTCCGCGCCGACGGGGCCTACGCCTCCCTCTGGCGCTCCTGGCACAGCTGAGAGGTCCGTGCAGCAACGCCCGGGCCGGCTCGCCGTCGCGCCCTGCTCGCCCGATTTCCTGCAGGTAGCTGTCCGTTGTGCAGTCTTCCCTGACGCCCGCACTGAGCAGCGGCAACAGCTCGGCACGCGCGACAGCGACGTCCGATAGCTACGCGGGCGGGTTGCGTCCCGCAGGGTGGGTAGAAGCTAACTGGCTTCGACGTGCGGCGGTTCCCATGATCAGCCGGGGTCACCAACCAGCCGCCACAGGTTGAAGATCAAGCTAAGTCACTGTTGACGTACCGAAGGGCGCCGCCGCGAAGTAACGCTTCGACCATCGTCAACGCGCTGGTCAGGCTCGCGCTGCCCCAGTCAGTCCGTGACATCATTGCGCCCATGGGGAAGCAGCAGGACGTCGGCGGGCCTGATCGTCACAGCGGGTCAGGTACCACCGCCCACCGTGCGATCGGTGGGAGCGTCGACGCGCGGCTCGCCGTCGCGCAGGACCCCGCAACGCCACAGATGACCCTCATCGACTTAGCGTCCGACCCGTCGGCTGTGGTCCGTAAGGCGGTCGCGGCCCGGACCGACGCACCCGCGCAGGCACTGCGACCGCTGACCCGGGACCCTGATCGTCAGGTCCGGGAGGCCGTGGCAAGAAACCCTTCGACCTCGGTCGCCAATCTCTTGCGTCTCGTCAAAGACGCCGACCGGTGGGTCCGCTGGGCGGTCGCCGGCAACCCGGCTTGCGACGAGTCGGTTCGCCGGGTGATGTCAGAGGCACCCGACAAGGAGCTTCGTGGCCTCCTCGCGGAGATGCGGGAGTTGGAGCCCGATCTGGCCGCCAGGCTGATCGACGACGTCTCACCCGAGGTACGGGAACGACTCGCCACCCACACCCACGACCCCGACGTGATCACCGCCCTGATGGCCGATCGCACCGCACGGGTACGCAAGGGGGTCGCCCGCAACCCGCGGACCACCGCCGAGCAGCGCAGCACGCTTGCCCAGGACCCCGTAGTCGACGTCCGTGCCGCGCTGGTCCGCGCGGTCCAGCTGGACGAGGCGGATCTGGAACGCCTGGTTGACGACCGTTCGGTGCAGGTCCGACTGGCGATGGCAACATCCGAGGTCATCCCGCCGCACATCCGGCGGGCCCTCGAGCGCGACCCCGACGATACGGTTGCCGGCGCGGCGCGGGGTTTCCGCCCGGCGTCTGGCAACTCCCCAGTGATACGGGCTCCACGCGTCGGTCACCGGCCCTCCGGGACCGACCCAGGTCGACCGGGCGGCGCCGCACGCTAAGGCCGCGGCATCTCTGCCACGGCCCATACCGGGCGGGCACGTCCCGCCACGGCGAACCTACCCTGGTCCGCCACCGGGTTCCGTCGATCAACTGCCGTCTCGTCCATTTCCGCAGACGACCCCGTCAAGGCCCGTGGTTGAGTCACGGTTCAGGTGAGGGTGCTCGATCACCCGGATGACGCCAGCATGGCTGCGGGCCCGCGACGCACAGGTTGAAGATCAAGCTAGGGGGCGCTCAGGCGGTACGGCGCCGCCACAGACGGGTGGTAGAGCGCGTCACCGGCCAACGCCACATCCACACCGTCAACGTCGCCGTCAAGCAGGTATGCGCGAGACCCTGCCCGCCGGTCCAGGCCGACGCCCAGAATGGCGGCGGGAGGACATGGCCCGCCTCGGCTTCGAGTCGCGCCCAGAGGACGATCGCGTCCTCGGCCGTGACCAGTCGCACCTCCGGCACCAGCGGCACCGGGGCCAGCCGGACGCCGGTCGATGCCGGCGGTCCCGGCCGCGTACTCGGGGGCGGACAGCGCTTGCAACACCAGCGGTTTGAGGCCGGGAAGGACCGCGGTGTCGAAACGGACCGGCATTCGCCGGTCCGTGGTCTCAGCCACCGCCGTGGCGACGGGCGAGGCCTCGTCGCCCACGGCTTGGCGGAGTCAACGTCAGACCAGACGGATGTTCGCGGCCTGAAGGCCCTTCTGGCCCTGCTCGACGTCGAACTCGACCCGCTGGTTCTCTTCCAGGCTGCGGAACCCGCTCGATGAGATGGCCGAGAAGTGGGCGAAGACGTCAGCGCCGCCACCATCCTGTGCGATGAAGCCGAAGCCCTTGTCCGCGTTGAACCACTTGACTGTGCCGAGTGCCATGTCTTCTCCTTTGAGTAGCGGATGGAGCCACGTACGGGCCCTCGGTTGCCGCCGCTGCCGGTCCGGAAGAACCGGCAGGACAAAAAGCGCCTGGCGGGTTAGATATCCACCAGGCGCTGGCAAAGTATGCGACAAACCGAAGGTTGCAACCCGGTGAGGCTAGCACGGGCGCGCCGCGCGGTGCCTTCACTGTCAGCGCTGACCGCGCCGGCTACCAACCCGCGTGCCGGAAGAGAACGCCGCCGCGCCCCGTGTCGCGGACGTGGTTTCCGCGGCACTCGCCCGACGACTTTCCGAGCCTCTCCCGCGCGTTGCGCTGGCGGTCGATCCGCCCGTCGCTGTGCCCGGATTCGGGCGCCGCGTGGCGCTGTGGCCTCGTCCGTGATGTGACGCCGTCGTTGCTACGGGAGGCGTCACGAAGCGGCGCTCGCCCGGGGCGAGTTCGGTGAGCAGCGAGTCACCGGGCCCAAGCCGAGTGATCGTCGGGTTGATGCCGGCTTGGCGGGTGAGGTCGCGCACGTCGGTGACCTGGTCGTCGGTCATCAGGGTGACAACGGTGCCGCTCGCTCCGGCACGCGCGGTCCGCCCCGAGCGGTGCAGGTATGCCTTGTGCTCGGCGGGCGGGTCGGCGTGGATCACGAGAGCCACATCGTCGACATGGATACCGCGCGCCGCGATGTCGGTCGCGACGAGCGTGCGGGCATCGCCGGCGGAGAACGCCGCCAGATTGCGGGTGCGGGCGTTTTGCGCCAGGTTGCCGTGCAGTTCCACGGCGGGCACACCCGAGGCGACCAGTTGACTGGTCAGCTGCTTGGCGCCCCGCTTCGTGCGAGTGAACACGAGCGTGCGCCCCGGGGCGGCCGTCAGGTCGATCAAGACGGGGAGCCGGTCATCGTGACGCACCCGGAGCACGTGGTGGGTCATCGCGGCGACCGGGGACATCGCCGAGTCGACGCTGTGGGTGACTGGGTTGGAGAGGTATCGCCGCACGAGGACGTCGACGCCCGCGTCGAGCGTCGCCGAGAACAGCAGCCGCTGGGAGCGGGGCGGTGTCGTGTCGAGGAGTCGCCGTACGACCGGCAGGAAGCCCAGGTCGGCCATGTGGTCCGCCTCGTCGAGCACCGTTAACTCGACGGCGTCGAGGATTGCGTGGCCGGTCGACACGTGGTCGGCGAGCCGGCCGGGACAGGCGATGAGGATATCGACCCCGGCACGCAGTGCACTGACCTGTGGCCGCGCGCTCACCCCGCCGAAGATCGTCAGGGTCCGCAGCGACAGCGCGGTGGCCAGCGGTGCGATCGTCGCTTCGATCTGGGTCGCCAGCTCGCGAGTGGGCGCCAGGATGAGCGAGCGCGGGCGGCCGGGCAGCCGTGGAGACGCGGCGGCCGAGAGCCGGGCGAGGACCGGAAGAGCGAAGGCGTATGTCTTGCCCGATCCCGTGCGGCCCCGACCGAGCACGTCGCGTCCGGCGAGTGAATCCGGGAGCGTCGCGGCCTGGATCGGGAATGGCGTGCTGATGCCCGCCTGCTCGAGCGCGGCGACCAGGCGGCCGGGCACGCCGAGGTCAGCGAAGGAGGTGGGTGTGACAAGGGGTGTCTTGCTGGGGCGGCGTGCCGCCATGGGAGTCTCCGAACGTGGAAGGGGTCGCCCTGCACGGCGCTGACCGATTGGTCGCGGCGCGTGGTGGTCGACGTCAGATGCAGGCCGTGGTCGGAACCGGCGGGCGGCTTGATCAATTCTACCCACACCCCAGCCCAAGCCGTACACGATGGTTGTTTTGGGTTAGGGTTTCGCGGGCGAAGCGAAACGGATCCGTCACCCACGGCGAGCACACCGGATCCACCCCGCTCATTTTCCGCACCCGGCTTGCATGTGCAAGCGGGCGAATCGCGCGTTGGCGCGCAAACTCTGGAGCAACTGTTGATTGATGTAACCATGCATGACTCAAATCCATTCCGTGAAGCACCGGGATCGGATGCGCCTTGCGACCACATGCCTGCCGTCGACGTGAATTCGGCTGCGATGACCCGCCTGCGCACCCCGTTCGCTGTTGACGGTGACGCCGACGGAAGCCGGCGACCGCGCCCATCGCCGCTCGTTTAGGCATCACGACGCCACGGAGCCCAGCCGGTAAGGGCGACCACGCGTGTTCCGTTCGACGCGTCGCAGGTATCGAGTTCATGTGCAGGTGGATCAGCGCGTCTCCACGACCGGACCATCGGATGGGGCGGTGGCGGTGGACCGCCGCTCGGCCGTACCCGCATACATCGTCGTGTCGGCCATCCCGATCAACGTGTACCCGGTCGATCCTGCTGCCGCGACCCGCGACCGCCGCACCCATCGTGACCCCGGTCGGGGTGGTTGCCCCAGTGCAACCAGCGCGGTGTAGGCGCCGCCCGTCTCGGCCGGGGCGATGTGAGTCGAACAGCTCCTGACATGACCTGCTTGGGGCCTGATTGGATGGGTGGGAGGTATGTGCGTCGAGGCGGTCAAACGTGGCCGCTCAGAAAGGCATACGCGCGGCGTCGCGGACGCTGCGCTCCGCGGGTGCGTTCTGCGCCGACCCGGTCAGGCCTTCCGACTCTCGTCCACAATCCCTTGGTTTCCCGATCACGCCGACCGCCTTCTCAAGATCATTATGGTTCGTCTGCGTGCACGCGCTGCTATACGATCAGCAGGTGAGAATCGAGCGTCACTGGTGGAATGGGGACCGGAGTTTGCGGGGGCGTCGCGACGTCTATATCCGCAGCGACGGCCAGCGATGGGAAGTGGAGGCGCAGACCGGCGGCATCGCCGGCCGGTCGAAGTTACACGCCTGTCCGAGTCGGACGTCGGCGCAGATCCTCGCCGATGCATGGCTGGGTGTTCGTCCGGACTGGCGGGAACTGGTGCCCTGACGGCGAACGTCAGGAGCACTCCCGGCAGACCTCCCGGCCGTCGGGCTGCGCGGCGAGCTGACTGCGGTGGTGCACCAGGAAGCAACGCGGGCATCGGAACTCGTCCGGCTGCATCGGCACGACCGCCACGGTGAGTTCCTCGCCGGACAGGTCCGCGCCAGGCAACTCGAACTTCTCGGCAGCCTCGGCCTCGTCGAGGTCGACTCTCGGTGACTGCGCCGCCGCGCCGCGCGCCTTGAGTTCCTCCAAGCCGTCGTCTTCAACCTCAACCGCCGGTCGGCGCGGTGCGTCGTAATCGATGGGCTTGCTCATCGTGATGGCCTCTTGCCTCTCCGGCTTGGTCCATGGGTGTCACGACGGTAGACCGCGCGGGTCATGTCGTGGCGCTCAAGAGAGCCGTGGAAGGGTAGCGCTCGCCCATGAAGGCGAGGGGCACCATAAGCAGTGATTGCCATTTCAACGGAGAATGACTCCGCACTCCCCCGGCCATGGCCGGTCCCGAAGGGCACTGGGAGGGACCGCAGGTCAAGGTACGACGATGCGAGCAGCGCAGCGGGGCCCAACGCCATTCAGCGCCGTTCAACGCGCCCCGCTGCTCCCGCTCTGCCCCCTGCCACCATCGCCGCGGACACCGGAAGCCGTGTACCGACGAAAGCTCCACCAACGGATCAGCCGCTTCGGCGGTTACCCCACTGGCGCGGGCTCTGGACCGAGCCCCGGCCGCCGGGGCGCTGACCCTTTCCATATGGTTGAGGCGAGGCCACCTTGCCCTTCGCGCGTCGGACAGCCCGATTTGCGTAAACGGCAACCTCGTCGGTCTCGGTCTCGGCCGTGGTTGGCCTGTCGGCATCCTCGGCGTGGACGTCTTGAGCCGGCTCAGGCTCCAGCATCGTATCTCCCTGGATTCGTGGGGTGCCCTGCGGACCGTCGCCAGCCGGCGGACGCGGACTGCTCGACGCCCGGTGGGGGCACATTGACGATATCGCAAGGCCGAGCCCGTCCGATCGACGGTCCGTAGGCCCAGCGCGGGTGGCGACCGCCGTTAGATCTGCGGCAGCCGATACGCGAACGAGAGCTGACCGGAAGGGCCACCCAACCGCCCGACTGATCTTCAAACTGCCGAGCTCACTGCCCGCCGTTTGCGACTCAAGAATCGAGGCGTAGAAACCAAAAACCGCAGGCCAACGGCCTGCGATGAAGATCGGAGCTGCTCATTAGGAAACCGATGCTCTATCCCCTGAGCTACGAGGGCGCGAGGGCCCAGCCTACCTGCCAGGGGGTGCTCACGAGTAGCCAGGAGTGCCCGCCGGTGCTCACGGATGCCAGGCGTCCCGTGCTCCGACCGATGGAGCGCACATGGAGCACACCGGTCGGCACCAGACGCGGGCATGTCCATGGCTGCCCGGCCGTGGCCACCGCTGCCCAAATGTACCCATGACTCACCGAGCGCTTTTCGAGCATGGCAGAGAGTGCAGTTGCTCGGCCGCCGCCGTCCGTCGATCTTGCGGTTTGCCGGGTAGAGGACGACCGCGATCCCGGCGGTCGTTCGGCATCGGACTCCGGATCAGAAGGTTAGGGGTTCGAGTCCCTTCGGGCGCACAGCTGCTACGCATCACCAAACACCTCACCGACGTACGAACATCACCGATCCGATGACCGGAGACGCCACGCCGGCTCCCAGCCGTCCATACGACGGCGAGCGAGTCGGACCCACTACCCGCTTCCCGCTGGCGTGATGCTGAGCCCTGGAGTGGGTACGACAAACGGTCCCTCTGGTGGAGAAGGACCGTAAGGCGATGAGATCAGGCAGCGTCCGTTTGCCGTTAGCGCTGGTGGTTCTGGTTGTGCCGGAGGGCTTCTTCGAGCTGGTCTTCGAGAATGATTATCCGGCAGGCGGCTTCCAGGGCGGTGCCTTGGTCAACCATCTCCCGGGCCCGCGCGGCAAGGCGCAACTGGTAACGGGAGTAGCGGCGGTGGCCGCCGGCCGACCGGAAGGGGGTGATCAGCTTTGCCTCGTCGAGGCGACGCAGAAAGTCCTGCGAGGCACCGGTGATCTCCGCGGCGCGGCCCATCGTGTAGGCGGGGTAGTCGTCGTCACCGAACATGTCGTCGGGTTGGGCCATACACGTACCTCTCCATGACGAGGGCCCCGGCGCTTTCCACGCCGGGGCCCGGGGTTACGGGTCAAAAACACCTCTACCGACAGGTTCGTCGGGTTGTCGTATCCGCACCTGCCGCCGTCGGCGGTTTGGGGTGCGAGGATCGCATAAGCGTGACCGGAGACCACCTCTCGTTCGATGGAAACTGCGGTGTCCGGCTCCAGAGTTGAACTGCGTCCTGGAGACGGGCGATCCAACGGTGTTCGGGCCCTCCCTTTCCTCTGCTTCCAATTTCTGTGGTGCTTGTCGTGCTGCCCGCCGGTGTCGGAGCCCCACGCGACTTCATGGCCCCGTCCACGTGCGACGGATTGTCCTGCCAGGCGAGCCCTGAACCAGCATCGGCCCACCTGCTTGCCCTGACCTGGAATTACGTCAAGGTCTTACTTTCCACTCCCACGTGCCTTACCTTGCCTTGCTGCGTGCGGTGATCAGCACTTCCACCGCTGTGCCGAGCGAGCCACGACATGTGTCCGGGGCCCTGTGTAACGCTCGGCCTGTCTCGTCTGCGTCTTCGATGATCTCTGCTGTCAACGACAGGAACACTAGCCAGGCGCGGCGGGAATGTCTAGTGGTTCGGACCTAGATTTTCTGGACGGCCGTCCCTGCTTTCAGCAGCGCATCGACGGTTGTCCCGACGGCTGGTAGCAACCGCCGTCCTGCTTGGGTGGAGCTACGTCACCGCGGTACTCGGCCGCCTCGAATTGCGCACCGGGGGGGTGTTCGCTGCTCAACGCCGGCCACGTGCCACCGCTGCTCGTCCGCGACGGCGACACCCAGGAACTGCCGCTACCCGGAACTTCCCCTGGGCATGTTCCCCGGGATCGGCTACCGCGCCGGCGAGATCACGCTGCGACCGAGAGACCGCTTGGTCGTGGTCACCGACGGCATGCGCGAGCGCAAGGCCGCCGGCCTGGACCTACCCGCAAAATTGCGGGAGATGACCGGTCTGCATCCGCGTGAGGCCGTCCGGTCGCTGGCCGACGCCGTGCTCGAGGTGGCCGGACCGGTCTTGGCCGATGATGCCGCCCTGCTGATCCTCGACTGGCACAACGGGCACAGCGAGGAACGGAGTGCCGACGCCGGTGCCGACCAGGCGCGGACCAGCGCGGCGCTGCCGGACTGACTATCCGCCGGCCACACCGTCGGTTGACGGCACGTCAGCCGCGGGCCACCTCGACGCTGTCATAGACATCGATGGCCCGATCCACTGACGTAATGCTCAGGACGCTGCGCACAGCGGGGTGCACCGCGGCGAGGCACAAACGGCCGCCGACGTCACTCAACGTCTTGAAGCCAGGAGCCGCGCTCGCAAACCTTTAACGAGCGAGCACAGGAACATGCCGTTGCGACCGGCATCCAAGGGAGGAGCACGTAAGACCGCCGGGTAGGCGGCGGGAGTCTCACCCGCCGCCCCCCACAGATCCGTACGTGACAGTCTCCCGTCATACGGCTCTTGTCGTCCTGATCATCTAGAAGGCGTTGACCCATGCCCAGTGGGCGAAGGCTTTCGGGTACTGGTCGATGATGCGCTGCCAGCCCGCCTTGGCCTTCTTGAAGGATCGAACTCGTTTGAACTTGTGGCGCAGGAACCGCATCAGGTAGGCGTTGATGCGTTGCAGGAACGGATACAGTGCGGAGCGGTTGAACCGCCCGTAGTACTGCATCCAGCCGCGCACAATCGGGTTGATCCACCGTGCGAGGTCGGCGAGGGTCTGGCCGGTTTTGCGGTCCAGTCGCCATCGGCGAACTGTCCCACTGATCTTCTTCAGGGCTTCCTTGCTGATCGCGGGCGCGAACGACGTGAAGGTCTTGCTCTCACGTTCGTTACGCGCGCCCCTGGCGCGAAACGTGTATCCAAGGAACGTGAACGCGGTGTGCTCATATGTTGCGCGCCGGTTCACGTCCTTGCAGTACACGATCTTGGTCTTGTCGGGATGCAACCGCAGCCCGACCTGAACCATCCTGTCCGCGATCGCCTCGACCAGGCGCTCGGCCTGGCCTCGGTTTACGCAATGCACCACCGCATCATCTGCATACCTTTCGAACGGGACACCCGGATGCTCCCGGGCCATCCACGCGTCGAACGCATAGTGCATGAACAGGTTCGCCAACACGGGTGACACCGCGGAACCCTGTGGAGTCCCCCGGTCTCGCCGCTGCAAGGTCCCGTCAGGTAGCTGTAGCGGCGCGACCAGCCACCGCTTGACATACAGCACCACCCACGGAACATCGGTGTGAACCTGCACCGCCTTGACCATGAGAGCATGATCGACGCTATCGAAGAACTTCTCGACGTCCAGGTCGATGACCCAGTTGAAGTCCCAGCAGCGTTGCCGGCATGCTCCCACCGCGTCCAGCGCCGACCTTCTCGGCCGATATCCGTAGGAATCTGGATGGAAGATCGCTTCGACCTTCGCCTCCAGCCTGCGCGATACCACCGTCTGGGCGATCCTGTCCGCGACAGTTGGCACCCCTAAAACCCTGGTGCCACCGCCATGCGATTTCGGTATCTCCACCGCCTTCACCGGAGGCGGAAAATAGGACCCCGACGACATCCGATTCCAGATCCGATACAGGTTGTTCTTCAGATCCGACTCGAACTCCTCGATAGTCACTCCATCCACTCCGGCTGCGCCCTTATTGGCCTTCACCTGCCGGTAAGCCTCCCACACTTCCTGCTTGGAGATCTCAAACGGCTTGCCTTCCGATGACTTCTGTCTATCCACGTGACTCCTCCCGGGAACGCCGGTTGATCAGACGAACAGACCACGAACGACCCGACCCCTTCGCTCCACCGCCGTTACAGCGGCTTCACCACTACTACGAGCCGGTCCGCCAGCACGCTCGGCGACGGTACTCAATCCCTCACGGTTTGCGCCGCTGGAGAGACTCCCTGTCGCCACCCGGAGGCAGCAGTATCCGAGCGCGCCTTCCCCTGTTCCATACGAGAGCAGCAGACCAGGCTCACGTCGCCATCCATGCCGGACACCACCTGGCCAGCAGATCGGGCACCCGCCAGATTCATCCCGGGATTGCATTGGATACCCCGGTTTCGATGCCACCTCATAAACTAACGACACCTCATCGACGATCGTCTTCCTGATCCCCACCTGACGCATCTCGTGCGCCTTTTCCACATCGCTCACCACGACGGTCTTCAGCCAACGCAGCATGTGGTGGTTTGAAGCCTCCCCCCGGCGGGTTCAGCCAGTGGAAGCATTTGCCTCGACGAGTTCGGTGAATATCTCGGAGGGCTTCTTCCAGCCGTGGATCTTACGCGGTCGGTCATTGATCTCGGAAGCCACCATCGCGAGGTATTTCGGGTCGGAGGTGATGGGGACGCCCTTGGGGAAGTACTCGCGCAGGATCCGGTTGGCGTTCTCGTTGCTGCCACGTTGCCAGGGTGAGTGCGGGCGGGCGAAGTAGACCG
>NZ_QGKS01000452.1 GCF_003172935.1 Micromonospora sicca
CCCCGGCCGAGCCCACCGGGCCGCTGCCCGGGCCCGGCACCCCGCCGGCGGGGTCGAGCACGCCGCCCGCCGCCCCCAGCAGGGCACCGGCCGAGTCGGCGACCGGGGCCGGTCGCGCGGCCGGCACGCCCCGCCCCGAGGAGCCGGCGCCGGTCGATTTCGTGCCGGCGAACGTCGTCGAGGAGGACCTGCTCGCGGCCGCCGGCAGCGGCAGCACGGACACGTTCCTCTCCACCCTGCTGCTGGCCCGGGTGCTGCTGCCCGCCGCGCCGGACTCGGCACCGGGCAGCCGGCCGGGGGACCCGGGCTTCGTCTGGCGGACCGAGGAGCTGGACGGCGAGACGTACGTGGTGGTCTACACCTCGCCGGAGCGGCTGGTGGACCGTGCCGACGGGCCGGTCGAGACGGTACGGGTCAAGTTCGTCCAGCTCATCCGCAGGTGGCCCGACGAGAGCTGGTCGTTCGCGGTCAACCCCGGGACCCCGGTCGGGGCGAAGTACCCGGGCGAGCAGGTCCTCGGGCTGGCCAACTGGGCCGCCGAGGTGGGGCTCGGCGACGACCCGGACAGCGAGCCGGAGCAGGCCGCCGTCGAGCCGGCGCCGGTCACCCCGACCCGGTACGCCCCGGTGGCGCACGACCCCACCCGCCCGGTGACCATGCAGAAGGCGGTCGCCGCGAGTCAGCTCGCCTACTACCTGGAGCGGGGCTACGACCGGGTCTCCGGCTTCGTGCACCGGGCCAACGAGCTGGCCCACCTGACCACCCCGGCGCAGCTGTACGACGCGCTCGGTCTCGGCCACCCGGGCTCGCCGTTCTCCCGGGACGCCGAGGAGATCTACGTGCTCCGCTGGCCGGCGTACCGGCCGAGCCTCTACCGCATCCCGTACGGCGGCCAGAACGAGCCCGCGATGCGGGCGATGGAGGGCTGGGTGATCGAACGTGCGCCGTTCCGGGGCAACGGGTTCGCCCCGGGGGAGAGCAGCGACGTGGTCGCGGAGTTCAAGGTGGACAGCGCGCGCCTGCCGCACGGCGCGCAGCTCTGGCGGATCGCCGTGAACGGCACCGAGCGGATGGTCGCCACCCTGGACGCCGACGCGCTGCTGTGGCGGCGGGTCGGCGAGCCGTGAGCCGCGACGGCTACGTGGCCCGCTGGCAGGGCCGCGAGTACCAGGCCAGCCCGGACGGCGACGACGTCCGGCTCTACCAGCCGGAACCGGGTGAGGGCTTCGAGGAGGTACGCCCCGGCCGGTACCGCCGGGTGGTGCCGGCCGCCGAGGTCGACGACCTGGCGTACGTGCGGACCACCTGCACCTGGCAGGGGCAGCCGTTCATCGTGCTGGCCCAGCACGACGGCTGGCTGCGGGTGGAGTACACCGGCGGACGCTGGCCGGTGGCTGAGGCGATGGGGCTGGAGGCCTTCGACTTCGGCGTCTACCAGGGCTGGGCGCCGGCGAACGAGGTGACCGACCTGCGCGAGCAGCGGGTTTGAGTCAGGACTTCGTCCAGCGCAGGATCTCGCCGAGCACCAGGTCCTTCGCCTCCATGTGCGGGAAGTGGCCGACCCCGTCGAGCAGCCGCCACTCGTACGGGGCGGTGACGTACCGGCCGGAGCCCTGCGCGGTGCGCGGCAGGGAGGCGGTGTCGAGCGCGCCGTGCAGTTGCAGGGTCGGCGTGACCAGCGGCTTCTGCATCAGCCGGACGAACCGGTAGCCGTGCAGCCGGAGCACCGACCGGAACGCCCAGCGGTAGCCCTCCAGCGCGCAGAAGGCGGCCTGCGGGATCTGCATCGCCTCGCGGCAGCAGCGGGCGTACGCCTCGAAGTCCGGGCCGGCCACCCACTGTGGCCCGCCCCAGCGGCGCAGTATCGTCTCGACCTCGGCGGCGTCGTCCCGGGTGAGCACGTGTTCGTAGCGGGGGAGCTGGAATTTCAGCGCCGGGGTGGCGGCGGCGAACTGGCCGCGCGGGTCGGCGAAGATCGCGGCGCGCAACCGGAGCGGGTGCGGGGCGGCGAGCACCACCAGCCGTCGGATCAGGGTGGGGTGGAACGAGGCGGCCGTCCAGCCGATCAGGCCACCGGCCCCGGCGCCGACCAGGGTGGCCGACCGCTCGCCCAGCGCCCGGATCAGCCCGGCCACGTCGGCGGCGAGGGTGTACCCGTCGTACCCCCGGGGTGGCTTGTCGCTCGCACCGTAACCGCGCAGGTCGACCGCGACCGCCCGGAACCCCGCGTCGGCCACGGCGGGCAGCAGGTCCCGCCAGGCCAGCCAGTACTCGGGGAAGCCGTGCAGGAAGAGCACCATCGGGCCGGTGCCGGCCTCGACGACGTGGAAGCGGCTGCCGTTGGCGCCGACGAACCGGTGCGTCCACGGCCCCTCGGGCAGGACGCAGGACTCGTCGACGGGTCCGCCACGCTGCTCGGTCATGTGCCACAGCCTAGGGTCCCGGCATCGCGGGGCCGGCCCGACCCGTCGGTCAGCGGCCGGGCACCCGTTACGGGCCGGCGGTGGCGTCAGGCGGTGACGATCCGCATCGGAACGGGCGATGCCCGGGCGGTGACCCGCCCGGGCATCGTGTGGTGCTGGTGGAACCTCGATCAGGAGATGCGGATCCGCATCGAGGTGCCGTTCTGCTTGAGAACCTGGATCTTGACCCCGTTGACCGGGACCTTCACGCCGTGGTTCGGCAGCTCCGGGTACCAGTACTGCTTGCTGTCGTCGAACAGCGGGGCAGCGGCCTGGCCGCGGATGTGCTGCGGCTCGCTGTTCACGTGGAGGGTGAACGAGTCGGCCTTCTTGAGGCTGAACGGCGCGTCGTAGATCTGCACGCGGGCCCGCCAGGGGTTGCCGGTCAGGTTGTACAGCGGCTTCGGGCGGGAGTCGATGTTCAGGTTGCGACCCTCACCCGGGTGACCGCCGGGGTTGAGCTTCTTGTCGTACGGCATGGTGTTGTTGTCCGCGTACCGGAGGTTCCAGTACGTGATCAGCAGACCCGTCTGGTACGCGTAGTGGTCGACGTAGTCCGGTCGGGTGTTGGCGTAGCCGAAGTAGTACGGACCGGTCTTCAGGTACTGGTCGTACGAGACGTACGACCGGTTGCCCGCGATGTAGTAGTTGGCGAAGTCGCGGGTGTAGGTCTCCTCGACGATGCTGAAGCCGTTGAGGGCCCAGTCGCCCGCGCCGGCCTCGGCGCCGTCGGAGAGGACGGTCTGCCCGTCGGCGGTCACGGTGATCGCGTCACCGTAGAACCCGCCGGCCGACACGCCGCCGTCGGTGATGTAGTGGTAGCGGAACTGCACGACCTTGCCCGCGGCCACGTCCATCGGGACGGTGAGGTCGACCCAGTCCGGCTCGTCGTCACCGTTGGTGTCGCTGTCACCGGTGAGGGCGTTGCGGCCGTTGCTGGTGGTCGGCGTGCCGTTGATCTTGAACGGCAGGGCCGACCAGCTCTTGCCGCCGTCCAGCGAGGCCTCGAAGTACATGTAGTCGTAGTTGTTCTCGATGTTGTAGCGGGCCTTCATCGACAGCGACGCGCTGGACTTCCCGGTGAGGTCGAACGTCCGGGTCATCGTGGTGTTGAGGTTGTCGTCGTTGCCGGAGAAGTACTGCCTGGCGCCCTCGGCCGGCTTGCCGTTGTTGAAGGTGTAGGTCCGCTTCGGGAGCACCACCACCGCGGCCTGGGGCTTCTTGGAGTTGTACTCCTCCGGGCCCAGGTCGATTGTCTGCGGGTCCTGCTTGGCCGGGACCACGGTCTCGTAGTCCAGCCAGCCGAGCTGCAGCTTGTTCCAGGCGCCCAGGTCCGCGCCACGCTCGCCGATGCCGGCGTCGTTCTTGGCGCTGACCCGGCTCTGGGCCATCAGGGTCCAGTGCTCCTGGCTGTTGTCGCCGGCGGCGCCGGTGTTGTAGTCGTCCGGCAGGCCCAGGTCGTGGCCGTACTCGTGGTAGAAGACGCTCCGGCCGCCGTTCTCCGGCTGCACCGTGTAGTCGCCGATCCAGATGCCGGTGTCGCCGATCTCGGTGCCGCCGAGGGGCGCGTTGGCCGGACCGGTCTCGCCGATGTCCGTGCCGTATGCGTACCAGCGGTGGCTCCAGATGGCGTCCTCACCCTGCAGCGGGTCACCGTCGGCCTGGTCGCCGCCTGAGTGGACGATCTGGAAGTGGTCGATGTAGCCGTCCGGCTCGTTGAAGTTGCCGTCGCCGTCGACGTCGTACCGGTCCCACTGGTCGAAGGACTTCACGTCGGCCGCGATCTCGGCGTCGGTGCGGCCCTTGGCCTCCTGGTCGGCGACCCACTGGTTGGCGGCGTCCCGCACCAGCGCCCAGGTGTTCGGGCAGGTGGTGTCCTGGCAGACCGCCGGGTCGTCGTCCGGGTTCGGCGGGTCGTTCGGGTCCGGGTCCGGAACCGGGTCGTTCGACCGGCCGTAGCGGGCCTCGTTGTACCTGACCCTGACCCAGTCGGTGACCTCGCCGTCGACCGGGTACCGGCCGGAGGACTGGGCCTCGTAGTACTGCTTCAGCGACTCGTCGCCCGGCTTGTTGCCGAAGTACAACTGGCGGAAGTGCTCCGCGCCGTAGTTCGACTGCCAGACGGTGGAGTTGTCCACGGCCCGGTTGGGGGCCGGGATCTGGTTGTGCAGCGGACCGTCGAACCGGGTCGGCCCGGGGGTGTCCGGGTCGATGTCCTTGTCCGGGTAGGACGGGTGCCGCTCGGTGCCGAACTCGGCCAGGATCACGAAGATCCGGTCCGACTTCTCGCGCTGCAGCTCGACGTACTGGTCCTTCTGGCCGTTGCCGGCGCGAGCGGCGCGCGCGTCGGCGCCGACCGCGCCGGCCGCGCCGGCCGCGCTCCGGCCGACCTTGACTACCGTGCTGCCGTTGATCTTCTGTGCCTTGGCCTTGCCGGAGAGGACCTCGCTGAGACCCTCCTGGCGCAGCGCCCGCCGCTTCTCCTCGAGCGGGTTGGGCAGATCGTGGTCGACCTGGGCGGGCTCGCCGACCGACGGAGCGGCCGCCGGCAACTTGGGCGTGGGCGCCGCGCTGGCGGTCGTGCCAACCACCAGTCCCGTCGCCGTCAGCGATAGCCCGAGCAGACCCACTGCGACTTTGCGCACGTGGTACCTCCGGTGTGAGGGAACCGGCCCAACGGGGGTACGGGCCGGTGAATTGGTCCCACGAGTGGGACCAATGGTGAAGATAGACATTCCCGTGATGGGTGGGAAGACAAGTTCGTCGATTTGTAGCAACTTTTTGTTGGGAATGCTTCGGCCCGTCACACCCTCACGCCGGTGGATACGCGGAAGGGGCCGATGGCGTCGCCGCCACCGGCCCCTCCGGACTTGCTACCCGATCAGTTGGTGACCTTGACGACCATGTCGCTGGTCGGGGTGGTGCCCTGCTTCAGGATCTCGATGGTGGTGCCGCTGCCGGCCACCTTCACCGAGTTCCACGGGTTGCCCGAGTTCCAGTACTTGCCGATGCCCTTGTCACTGAAGATCGGCTGCGGGTCGAGCGCCGGGACCGTGACCGCCACGCCGTTCAGGTGGAAGGTCTGGGCCGGCTTGGCGTACAGGCTGAACGCCGCGTCGTAGCCGTTGCGCCGGTTGGTGATGGTGCCCTGGCCGCCGACGTTGATCTTGTCCGGACGGACGTCAACCGGGAGGTTGAGGCCGTAGCCCGGGTGCGCCGACGTGTTGTTGTCGCCGTACGCGTAGTTGACGTACCAGACCAGCATGCCGGGCTGGTTCGAGAGGTGCTCCACCCAGTTCGGGCGGCTGTTGAGGAACCCGTAGTTGTACGGACCGGTCCGCAGGGTGTCGTCGTACCCGAAGAAGGTCCGGTTCTCGGCGATGTAGAAGCGGGGGTAGATGCCGGTCACCGAGCCGGTGATCCGGTTCCAACCCTTCACGGTCCACTCCGAGGCGAGGGTCTCCGCGTCGTCGGTCCACGCGACGGCGCCGTCCTTGGTCAGCGAGATGTTGTCCAGGAACGCGCCGGCGTAGTGCACGCCGCCGTCGGTGGCGTAGCGGTAACGGAACTTGACGGTCTGCCCGGCGTACGCGGACAGGTCGTAGGTCGAGTCGACCCAGGCACCGTTGCTGGAGCCGTCGATGCCGGCCTGGATGCTGCCGTCCTCGAGGGTGTCGTGCAAGGAGTTGGTGAGCTCCTTCCAGCTGGCGCCACCGTCGGTGGACACCTCGGCGAAGAGGTAGTCGTAGTCCTCTTCGATGTCGTACTGCAGCTTGGAGGTGATCGACGCGGTCGTCGCGCCGGTCAGGTCCAGGGTGCGGGTCAGCCTGCTCTCCAGGTCGTCCGCGCTGCCGCCCCACCACTCGTACGAGCCGGCGAACGGGGTGTTGTAGTTCGTCGTCTGCGTCTGAGTGGGCAGGTTGACCACGACCGCCTGGGCCTTCGGCCCGTCGCTGTCGCCGGCCGGGCCGAGCGTCACCTGGGTGGCGCCGCTGTTCTCGTCGACGACCGTGTGGTTCAGCCAGCCCAGGAAGAGCTTCGACCACGGGTCCATGTAGCCCGGGGTCGAACCGATGTCGTCGGTGCCGTGGCCCAGCCACGAACCCGAGGACATCAGGCTCCAGAAGCCGACGCCGTTGTCGCCACCCGCGGTGTCGTACAGGTCCGGCAGACCGAGGTCGTGACCGTACTCGTGGGCGAAGACGCCCAGCCCACCGTTCTCCGGCTCGGTGGTGTAGTCACCGATCCAGAGGCCGGTGTCGCCGATCTGCACACCACCCTTGAGGTTGCTGGCCGGGCCGGTCTTGCCCTTGTCGGTGAAGTAGGCGTACCAGCGGTGCGACCAGATGGCGTCCTCGCCCTGGGTGCCGCCGCCGGCCTCCTCGCCCTCACCGGCGTGCACCGCCTGGAAGTGGTCGATGTAGCCGTCGGGCTCGTTGAAGTTGCCGTCCTCGTCGAAGTCGTACCGGTCCCAGATGTCGAACTGCTTGAGGTAGTCCTTGATCTGCGCCGGCGTCTTGCCGGCCTTGACCTGGGCCTCGTACCAGGACGTGGCGCTGTCCTTGATGAAGGGCCAGGTACCGGCGGCGTCGGAGATCTTGTTGCTGCCGTACCGGGCCTCGTTGTACGGCACGGTGACCCAGTCGCTGACGTCGCCGCCAACGGTGTACCGTCCGCCCGACTGCTTCAGATAGAAGTCCCGGAACGACTCGCCCTCGCCGTAGAACAGGTCCATGTAGTGCTCCCGGTGGAAGTCCGGGCGCCACATGGTGCTGTTGTCGTCGGTGGCATTGCCGTCCCAGTTGCGGTCCGGCTCGGGGATCTGGTTGACCACCGGGCCGGGTGTCCCGCCGGTCGTCGGGTGGACCTGGTCGCCGAAGTTGACCAGCATGGTGAAGATGGGGTCCACCTTCGGGGCCTGCTGGTACTCGACGAACAGGTCGTCCTTGACCTGGATGACCTTCGAGCCGTTGCGCGTCTGAAGCTTGGCCTTGCCCTGGAGCAGGTCGGCGATGGCCTGCTTCCGAACCTCCCGCTGCTGATCCGCGATGGGATTGGGGAGGTTGTCCGGGCGCTGCTTGGCCTGGTCGACGCCGGGGGTGCCTTCCGCCGCCGGGACGGCGGACGCCGGTGCCGTGACGACACCGGCTGCCAGCAGCGCGGCCGCAGCCGAAGCCAGGCCCGCTGTGACTAGTCTCCTCAAAGGTCCTCCTCCTTTGTGGATCTGTTACATGACAGAGGCAGCCAAGGCCATCACTGTCATGTCATGCGTCACTCACAATGACACGGGTTTGCATCGTTGTCACGGGGCAATTACTCAAAGGGGTGCGCACCTTTTGCGGGCGAATCCGGACCAAAAGGCGGACGGATTTGGCGACGGCTCACATTACGTTTTGGCCACGATCACGTAGCGTGATCGGAATTATGAGGCCCCGTAGCGGAGCGCTGGGGGGTCGAAATGTGTCACACCAAAGTTGACTCGACGTCGGGCGGCGTAAGAAGAGACGGGGCCCGCCCGGAGCAGTGTGCTCCAGCCGGGCCCCGCCGTGTGCCGGTCAGCGCAGATAGCTGGCGTAGACGTGTCCGGCGACCGAGTCACCGGCCGCCACGCCGTTGTCCCCGTCCCACTGGTAGTGCACGCCGAGGTAGACCCGGCTGCGGGCGTTCTCCACTGCCGCGGCGGTGAAGGTGCTGAAGGTGCGGGTGACGCCGACCGCGTGCGGATCCTCCGTGGTCGCGGTGTAGGTGACGTTGTCCGTGCCGAAGTAGCGCCGCATGACGCCGGCCCAGGCCCCGCCGAAGGTGGCGTGACCGGAGACGTACGCCGGGAAGTTCGGCGAGAAGGGCACTCCGGCGTTGTTGGAGAGCGGCTGCCAACTAGCGTCCGCCGCTGTCTCCGCGTTGTTGTCGGTGCCGGCCTCCCGGATCGCGCTGACCGGCCGCCACAGGTCGATGGCGGTCTGGTACTTCGCGTCCCAGGCGGTGATCGCCGCGTCCGCCATCGCCATGCCGACCAGAGCGAAGAGCTTCGCGTTCGCCGCCTGGCTCAGCCCGCGCTGCTTGGCGACGGTCTGGGTCAGTTTGAACAGCTGGCCCGGCGGCTTGTACGTGCCGTCCAGGTCGTTCGCCCAGAAGTAGGCGATCTGGGTCTGCGTCGCCGTCCGGGTGGTCGAGTTGGACGCGCCCAGCGACTTGACCTCGTTGACCTGCACGGCGTAATCGTGGCTGGCCAGCAGGCTCGCCGGGGTGCTGTTCCCACCAGGAGGGGCGGGACGGAACTGCGCTCCGGAGGTGAGCGCGAACGGCTTCACCAGACCCCAGTTCGGCGAGGCGGCCGGGGCGCCGTCGGTCGGCCGCCACTGGCCGGGCTCGGTGCTCGGGGTGTAGGGGGTGTTGTTCGTCGATCCGTCGTTCGCCCGGTTCAGCCGCAGGTTGTCGACCACCGACTCGGCGATGCTGGTGCTGAAGCCGCCCGGTCCGGGCTCGTAGTTCGGCGCGTCCAGCCGCGCCTTCTGGAAGTCCGCGGAGAAATCGATGTTCGGGAAGAGTTGCAGCTGCAACAGGTTGTAGGCGGCGACGTCGAGGTTGGCCTTCAAATCGAAGGTCGCTCCCGGCTCCCGGTACACCGCGTCGGTGAGGTAGGGCGCCCCGATGTTGTTGATCGCGGTGTGCGTGTCGTAGAGGGCGATGTGCAGCATCGCGCCGGCCCGGGACAGGACGGTGGGCGGCCCACCCGTCTGCCGGTACGCCTTCAGCAGCACGTCGTTCCAGTAGAGGATGTGGTCGAAGCTGGTGGCGATCGCCGACGCCGGGGTCGGCGTGACGATCACCGGGACGGTCACCGAGAGTGCCGCGACCGCGGCGACTTCCCATCTCCGAATTCTGGACAGCGTTCTCAACCCGGCCCTCCCGCGTAGATCCCTCGTCCCCGGGTCCGCCGCGCTGGCGGGCCGGAGTGCGTCCACTGTCGCGGCGGCCGGTGGCCGCCGGGAGGGCGAAGTGGCCAGCCTGGCCGCAAGCTGCAGACGCAAGCTGCACTTGTCGGTCAGACCAGGCCGTTGCGGGCGGCGGCGATGCCGAGGGTCAGTCGGTTGGTGGCACCCAACCGCTCCTCCAACGACTCCATGTGCCGCCGGACCCAGCGGGTGCTTCGCCCGAGGCTGCGGGCGATCGCCTCGTCCTTCAGTCCGGCGGCGGCGAGCCGGAGTACCCGGAGCTGATCGCTGCTCGGGCCGCCCGGGGGCACGGACGCCGGTGGCTCCAGCGGTACCGCCCGCCGCCAGAGCAGCTCGAAGTAGTCGACCAGGGCCTCGACCACCGCCGGGGTCCGGACCAGCAACGCCTCCCCGGCCGTCGACCCGAGACCGACCAGGGCAACCCCGTCGACCACCGTCAGTTGGACCGGCAGTCGCGGCAGCAACCGGCAGGTCCCCGGGCGGTGCGGGACCGCCGTCCGCGCCAGGGTCTCGGGCGTGCAGATCACCCGGACCCGCGCGGCGCCGCCCCGCACCTGGGCGGGCCAGCCGGGCGGGCCGTCGGCGAGCTGCTGCCCGCGGACGTGCCGGCAGTCGTGCCGGGTCCCACTCACCAGCTCGTGCAGGCGGCCGACGATCTCGTCGCCGCCGCGCAGCAGTTCCACCTCGCCGATGCCCGGCGTCCACCCCGGCCGGGGCAGGTCACGTTCCAGCCGGTCCAGCTCGGCGTACCGGTCGGCCAGCTCCCGGTTCGCCTCGGCCAGCTCCCGCTGCCGGGCGAGCAGCAGGCGCCGGAGGGCGGCGGCCGGTGGCACGGCGCGCAGGCGCCCCGTCGGGGTCCGGAACACCAGCGCGTGCCGCAGCAGCTCCGCCAGGGCCGGTGTCTCGCACGCCTCGGGTGGGCCGCTCGGCGGGCTGGTCTCCGCCACCAGGAGCTCGTACAGTCGTCCGGCATCGTCGGAGAGCAGCCCAGCAAACACCCTCGTCCCCCGTCCCCCGTGGCCGCCGGGTAGCGGCAGGTGCCGCCGCGCCGGTGCCGGATCGGGTCGGCGAACGCCCCGTCGCCTGCACAAACGCCACCGTCACGAACAGCATTCAGATCGTCACAGCGGGGTTCGGTCGCTGTCAATATCTCGCCGGCCGGTTCCGCCGCCCGGCCATCCGGATGGGCGGAACGGGCGAGGGGCCCGCCGGAAGCCGAAGCTCCGACGGGCCCCTCATCGGTCGTCGCGCGGGATCAGTTCGTGGCCGGGGTGACGTGCACCGTGGCGTACGAGTTGTCCTTCGCGGTCTTCAGAATGGTGATCGTGACGCCGTAGGCCGCATTGGCGTCACCCGGGTTGCCCGAACCCAGCACGGTGAACCCGAGGTCGGTGCCGTAGAGGCCGGTCGCCGGGGTGCCGTCCGGGTTGGTGATCCGGGTGGTGTACGGCACGCCGTCCCGCGACGGGATGACCACCGAGGCGTCGCTGTCCCGGGCGAAGAGCCGCCCGCTGCGAACCTCGAGCCCCGGGTACCAGCCCTTCGCGTCGCTGAATCCGGCCACCGGCGCCTGAGCGCCGAAGCTGGTGCAGTACTCGCTGTACGGCTCGGCCGTCGCCTCGAGGCACTCCTGGAAGGGGTACGTCGAGGTGAGCGAGAAGGCCGCGTTCGAGGACTGCGGACGGCTGGGCAGGTTGTCGAGCGTCGACTCGTCCTTGACGGCCGCCTCACCCGCCCGGCGCAGCGGCCGGTTGTGCGAGTCGACGATCAGCAGGCCGCCCTTGGCGCCGTAGCTCGGCAGGGCGGTGAGCTGCGCGCTCACGTGGTTGACGTTGCCGAGCGCGGTGTCCCGGTACCAGACCAGCATGCCCGGGGCGTTGTACGAGATCCGGTCGACCTTCCAGGCCTCGTGCGAGTAGACGGTGTCGTAGGCGTACTTCAGGCCCTTGTCGAAGCCGTCGAAGTTGCGCCACTCGGCCAGGTAGTAGTGCGCCTTGACCTGGGTGCCCGAGTCGACGTGCCAACCCGCGCCGCTGGTGCCGGCCCAGCTGCCACCGGTCTGGGTCCAACCGTTCGCGCCGCCCTCGACGTCGTCGCTCCAGGTGGTGGCGCCGCCGCCGGTGACCGAGAAGTCATCGGCGAACCAGCCCCGCTCCAGGAACCCGGCGTCGGTGGCCTGCCGCAGCCGCAGCTGCACGGTCTTGCCGGCGTACGCCGACAGGTCGACGTAGTCGTGACGCCAGCCGTGGCTGTCACCGGTCAGGCCGTACTTCTTGCCGCCGTAGTCGCCCATCCGGCCGTTCGGGTCGGCGTAGCCGTCGTCGGTGGAGACCAGGTTGCCGGCGGCGTCGTAGATCTTCTGCTCGGACCAGGTGGTCCCGCCGTCGGTCGAGACCTCGACGAAGCCGTAGTCCCAGTCCTGCTCGATGACGTAGTTGTTCCACATCCAGAACTTCGCGTCGGCCGCCGCCGGCACGCTGACCTGGCGGGTCAGCTTCACGTCGGCCCAGTCCTGGTCGGCGCCGCCGTACCACATGTTGGCGCCGCTGTGCGGGGTGGCCAGGGTGATCACCTTGTTCGGCAGGTTGACCTTGATGCCGTCCTTGGTGCCGACCGGGGTGTTCGAGGTCTGGCCGAGCTGCACGTCACGCGGGACGGAACCCGGCGTGACGGTCAGCGGGTCGGCCCAGCCGAGCACCACTTGTCCCACAGGCCCATGTGGGTGGGCAGCGCCTGGAAGATCTCACCGGTGTGCGAGCCGGACGCCATCAGGTCCCAGAAGTCGACGTCCGAGTCGGAGCCGGGGGTGCCGGAGGTGTCGTAGAGGTCCGGCAGGCCGAGGTCGTGGCCGAACTCGTGGGCGAAGACGCCGACCCCGGCGTCCTCCGGCTGCACGATGTAGTTCGAGACCTTCAGCTGCGTGCCCGGGATGCTGTAGCCGCCGGCCACCGCCGACGAGTGCGCCCAGACCGCGTAGACGCCCTGGTCGCCGCCGCCGCGGGACTTGCCCATGCCGGCGTGCACCAGCACCAGGTGGTCGATCACGCCGTCCGGCTCGTTGACGTTGCCGTCGCCGTCGACGTCGCCCTGGTCCTCGATGTCGTAGTCGGCCCACGGGAAGCTCGGGTCCATCTTGGCCAGCGCGTCGACCGCGTCGGTGGCCAGCCGGCCCGCGCCGAGCGGGTTGTCCGGGTGGCCGTTCATCGACTGCATCGCCCCGGCGACCCACTCGCCCTTGTCGTTCTTGAAGCAGCGGGACGCGGCGTACCAGGCCTCCGAGTGCGGCACGGTGATCCACGGGCTGGCCTGCCCGTCGACCGTGTACGCGCCCTTGGACATCTCCAGGTACATGTTGTGCATGGTCCGGCCGGCGAGGCTGACCCCCGGCTGGCCGTCCGGCCCCGTCAGATCCTTGCGGACCCGCTCGGTGATGCCCTCCTTGGTGTAGAGCATCTTGTCGAAGTGCTCGGGCGAGAAGTCCGGCACCCACATGGAGTTGTTGTCCTCGTGCGGCAGGGTGGCCGGGTCCGGGATGCCGTTGTGCTTCGGTCCGTTCTGCACGGTGCCGAGGACGCAGCTCCGGTCCTCGAAGACCGTCTTGGGGACCATCACGTCGGTGAAGTCGTCGTTCGCCTGGTCGTTGAACTCCACCAGCAGGGTCAGCAACTTGGCGGTCTGGGTGCCGTTGGCTCCCTTGATCTGACGCGGGTTCTGCCCGGTCTTGATCGCCTTGGCCTCGAGCTTCGCCAGCTCCCGCGCCGCCACCGGGTTGCCCCCGGCGTACTTGCGGTCGTACGCCTTCGCCTTGTCGAGGGCCGGGGCGTAGACACCGCCCGCCCCCTTGACCTCCTTGCCGCTGGTGTCCGGCTGCACTGCGGGCTCGGCGTAGTTGATGTAGTAGTCGTCCGCTCCGACCGTGGCGCGGACGGGACCGGACTCCTGGGCGGCCGCGCTGCCCGTCACGGTCAGTGACGCGGCGGCGAGGGCGATGGCGGGTAGCGCGACGAGTAGGCGCCGGCGCGACCCAGATTGCGGTGATGTGTTCATGCCGCTCCGTTTCTCGGGCATGGGGAGGGAGAGAACCGATCGGTGCACGTCGCAGAGGCGTACGTCGAAACCGAGCCGGTGCGGGTCAACCTAAATGAGAGCGGAGCCGTCCGACAGGGGGCAGCCAGCGCCTCTGGCCGTTCAGCCCGTACCTGCTCCACCGACCGACCGACGTGTGACAGCCGAGCGCCGTCACGCGCAGGTGCTGTTACGTGCGGTCGGCCGCGACGGCTCGGCCGGACGCCGACTATCCGACGGCGGAGCGCAAAGTGATCCGATGCAGACCGAAAGTTATAGCGACGTTGACAAATGAAAGATGCATCGGTGAGGATTGATCGACCATCGCAGCGGGCCACGGGGGTTCTGCCGCGCGATAGCTCCCGCCGTCCTCGGCCCGGTGTCGAGGGCGCGGCTCCCCGTGGCCCAATATCGGGGAGGCCATGTGGTCGCAACACCTGCCGATGTCACACCCCTACTACTGATCCTGGCGTTCGCCGCCTTCGTCCTGGTGGGCGCGCGCCGACGCTCGACCTGGCCGGTCCGGCTCGCCCTGGCCGCGGGTGCGGGTCTCTGGATCGCCCTCGCCGGCGGCGCCATGTGGATGGTCAGCCAGGCCACCGCGGCGTCGCTGCCACCGCCCGCCGGAACACCGGGGAATCCCTGCGTCAGCGGAGCGCCGACGAAGACCTTCGACGTCTCGCTGATCAACCTGCCGATCTTCCTCAACCGGTTCGGGGACGTCGTCCCCGAGGGCCGGATGTACATCCTCGACTCGAACATCGCCACGGTCCGGCAGAACTTCGCCAGTGCCGCCGACCCGTCCAAGGCGAACGTCAGCGACCTGATCGAGCCGCTCACCGTCCGGGTCAACAAGGGCGACTGCGTGACGGTCAACTTCACCAACCGGCTGAACGAGGAGGCCCCAACCCTGGACCGTACGGTGCGGGACGCGGCGATCTACCCGCTGCCCGGGGAGATCAAGAAGGCGCCGGGGTCGTCGACCCTCGACCCGCGGGAGTTCGCGCCGGCGCTCTCCGCCCCGAAGATCGACTTCGATCCGACCACGGCGCCGAACGCCTCCATGCACTTCGACGGCCTCGACTACGACGTCCAGACCGCCGACGGCACGGCCGTCGGCAGGAACCCGGACTCGACCGCGGCGCCCGGAGCGACGATCACCTACAAGCTGCACGCCCAGGCCGAGGGGGAGTACCAGTTCAAGGACGGGGCGGACTTCACCTCGCAGCAGACCCGGCCGACGGACGCCAACGGGAACGTCCGGTTCATCGGCTCGCACTCATTCGGCGCGTTCGGCGCCATCGTGGTGGAGCCGAGCGACGCCACCTGGGTCGACTCGCGCACCGGCGAGTCGATCCCGTCCGGCACCCGGGCCATCATCAAGCGACCAAACAACAAGGACTTCCGCGAGCACGTGCTGTTCATGCACGACGAGGTGGAGGCCGAGCCAGGGATCCTGACCCGGTACTGCCGGGGTGGCTCCGAGGACAAGACCGGCTCCGAGTGCATCGCGCCGACCTCGGCCCAGACGGCGACACTGACCAAGGACACCTTGCCCGGGCTCGGTGGCGGGGACGCGGACGCCATCGTCCAGTACCACGAGCAGGTGCCGGTCAAGCTCGAATGGTTCGCGTTCAACTATCGGGCCGAACCCACCTTCAACCGGGAGGAGATCGGCTGCCCCGCGGCCACGGTGGCGGGCCAGCGCTATCAGGCGAACGAGTGCGTCGGCGAGGAGACCTCGCTTTCGTCCTGGATCTACGGCGACCCGGGCGGCGGTGACCTGGTCTTCCCCAACTACCGGGGCGAGCCGGCCCAGGTCCGGCTGCTGCACCCCGCCGAGTTCGAGACGCACACCTTCCACTGGCACGTCAACCGCTGGGCGTACGACCCGCAGGACGAGGGCGGGCTCGACGCCATCAGCAGCCCCAACCACGTCACCCGGAAGACCAACATCCTGGACGTCCAGTCGGTCTCCCCGGGTACCAGCTACGACCTGGTGGTCCAGGGTGGCGCCGGCTCGTCCCACAAGGACAAGATGGCCACCTTCGGTGACATCATCTTCCACTGCCACCTCTATCCGCACTTCGCCAGCGGCATGTGGGGGTTGAACCGCACCCTGGACAAGCTCGAGGACGGCAGCCGGAAGAACCCGGACGGCAGCCCCATCCCTGAGCTGGAGCCGCTCGCCGACTTCGACTACCAGCCGGCGACGGACGGGGTGAACCCACCGCCGAGCCCGGTCGCGACGACCACGCCCGGCTTCCCGCACTTCGTGCCGGGCGTCTTCGGGTACAAGGCGCCGAAGCCCCCGCTCGGGGTCGCGGACCGGTCCGCGACCCCGAGCGGGGGCTTCGGCGCCTTGTACCCGAAGACGCCCGGCACGAAGTGCGGGAAGCCGGGCGTGGTCGTCGCGACCGGGCTCGGCGGTGGGTTCACCCCGTCCGTCGCCGGCTGGTAGTCGAAGTCGGCGAGCGGCTCCAGCTCAGGGATGGGGCTGCCGTCCGGGTTCTTCCGGCTGCCGTCCTCGAGCTTGTCCAGGGTGCGGTTCAACCCCCACATGCCGCTGGCGAAGTGCGGATAGAGGTGGCAGTGGAAGATGATGTCACCGAAGGTGGCCATCTTGTCCTTGTGGGACGAGCCGGCGCCACCCTGGACCACCAGGTCGTAGCTGGTACCCGGGGAGACCGACTGGACGTCCAGGATGTTGGTCTTCCGGGTGACGTGGTTGGGGCTGCTGATGGCGTCGAGCCCGCCCTCGTCCTGCGGGTCGTACGCCCAGCGGTTGACGTGCCAGTGGAAGGTGTGCGTCTCGAACTCGGCGGGGTGCAGCAGCCGGACCTGGGCCGGCTCGCCCCGGTAGTTGGGGAAGACCAGGTCACCGCCGCCCGGGTCGCCGTAGATCCAGGACGAAAGCGAGGTCTCCTCGCCGACGCACTCGTTCGCCTGATAGCGCTGGCCCGCCACCGTGGCCGCGGGGCAGCCGATCTCCTCCCGGTTGAAGGTGGGTTCGGCCCGATAGTTGAACGCGAACCATTCGAGCTTGACCGGCACCTGCTCGTGGTACTGGACGATGGCGTCCGCGTCCCCGCCACCGAGCCCGGGCAAGGTGTCCTTGGTCAGTGTCGCCGTCTGGGCCGAGGTCGGCGCGATGCACTCGGAGCCGGTCTTGTCCTCGGAGCCACCCCGGCAGTACCGGGTCAGGATCCCTGGCTCGGCCTCCACCTCGTCGTGCATGAACAGCACGTGCTCGCGGAAGTCCTTGTTGTTTGGTCGCTTGATGATGGCCCGGGTGCCGGACGGGATCGACTCGCCGGTGCGCGAGTCGACCCAGGTGGCGTCGCTCGGCTCCACCACGATGGCGCCGAACGCGCCGAATGAGTGCGAGCCGATGAACCGGACGTTCCCGTTGGCGTCCGTCGGCCGGGTCTGCTGCGAGGTGAAGTCCGCCCCGTCCTTGAACTGGTACTCCCCCTCGGCCTGGGCGTGCAGCTTGTAGGTGATCGTCGCTCCGGGCGCCGCGGTCGAGTCCGGGTTCCTGCCGACGGCCGTGCCGTCGGCGGTCTGGACGTCGTAGTCGAGGCCGTCGAAGTGCATGGAGGCGTTCGGCGCCGTGGTCGGATCGAAGTCGATCTTCGGGGCGGAGAGCGCCGGCGCGAACTCCCGCGGGTCGAGGGTCGACGACCCCGGCGCCTTCTTGATCTCCCCGGGCAGCGGGTAGATCGCCGCGTCCCGCACCGTACGGTCCAGGGTTGGGGCCTCCTCGTTCAGCCGGTTGGTGAAGTTGACCGTCACGCAGTCGCCCTTGTTGACCCGGACGGTGAGCGGCTCGATCAGGTCGCTGACGTTCGCCTTGGACGGGTCGGCGGCACTGGCGAAGTTCTGCCGGACCGTGGCGATGTTCGAGTCGAGGATGTACATCCGGCCCTCGGGGACGACGTCCCCGAACCGGTTGAGGAAGATCGGCAGGTTGATCAGCGAGACGTCGAAGGTCTTCGTCGGCGCTCCGCTGACGCAGGGATTCCCCGGTGTTCCGGCGGGCGGTGGCAGCGACGCCGCGGTGGCCTGGCTGACCATCCACATGGCGCCGCCGGCGAGGGCGATCCAGAGACCCGCACCCGCGGCCAGGGCGAGCCGGACCGGCCAGGTCGAGCGTCGGCGCGCGCCCACCAGGACGAAGGCGGCGAACGCCAGGATCAGTAGTAGGGGTGTGACATCGGCAGGTGTTGCGACCACATGGCCTCCCCGATATTGGGCCACGGGGAGCCGCGCCCTCGACACCGGGCCGAGGACGGCGGGAGCTATCGCGCGGCAGAACCCCCGTGGCCCGCTGCGATGGTCGATCAATCCTCACCGATGCATCTTTCATTTGTCAACGTCGCTATAACTTTCGGTCTGCATCGGATCACTTTGCGCTCCGCCGTCGGATAGTCGGCGTCCGGCCGAGCCGTCGCGGCCGACCGCACGTAACAGCACCTGCGCGTGACGGCGCTCGGCTGTCACACGTCGGTCGGTCGGTGGAGCAGGTACGGGCTGAACGGCCAGAGGCGCTGGCTGCCCCCTGTCGGACGGCTCCGCTCTCATTTAGGTTGACCCGCACCGGCTCGGTTTCGACGTACGCCTCTGCGACGTGCACCGATCGGTTCTCTCCCTCCCCATGCCCGAGAAACGGAGCGGCATGAACACATCACCGCAATCTGGGTCGCGCCGGCGCCTACTCGTCGCGCTACCCGCCATCGCCCTCGCCGCCGCGTCACTGACCGTGACGGGCAGCGCGGCCGCCCAGGAGTCCGGTCCCGTCCGCGCCACGGTCGGAGCGGACGACTACTACATCAACTACGCCGAGCCCGCAGTGCAGCCGGACACCAGCGGCAAGGAGGTCAAGGGGGCGGGCGGTGTCTACGCCCCGGCCCTCGACAAGGCGAAGGCGTACGACCGCAAGTACGCCGGGGGCAACCCGGTGGCGGCGCGGGAGCTGGCGAAGCTCGAGGCCAAGGCGATCAAGACCGGGCAGAACCCGCGTCAGATCAAGGGAGCCAACGGCACCCAGACCGCCAAGTTGCTGACCCTGCTGGTGGAGTTCAACGACCAGGCGAACGACGACTTCACCGACGTGATGGTCCCCAAGACGGTCTTCGAGGACCGGAGCTGCGTCCTCGGCACCGTGCAGAACGGACCGAAGCACAACGGCATCCCGGACCCGGCCACCCTGCCGCACGAGGACAACAACTCCATGTGGGTGCCGGACTTCTCGCCCGAGCACTTCGACAAGATGCTCTACACCAAGGAGGGCATCACCGAGCGGGTCCGCAAGGATCTGACGGGGCCGGACGGCCAGCCGGGGGTCAGCCTCGCCGGCCGGACCATGCACAACATGTACCTGGAGATGTCCAAGGGCGCGTACACGGTCGACGGGCAGGCCAGCCCGTGGATCACCGTGCCGCACTCGGAGGCCTGGTACGCCGCGTCCCGCTGCTTCAAGAACGACAAGGGCGAGTGGGTCGCCGGGGCGATGCAGTCGATGAACGGCCACCCGGACAACCCGCTCGGCGCGGGCCGGCTGGCCACCGACGCGGTCGACGCGCTGGCCAAGATGGACCCGAGCTTCCCGTGGGCCGACTACGACATCGAGGACCAGGGCGACGTCGACGGCGACGGCAACGTCAACGAGCCGGACGGCGTGATCGACCACCTGGTGCTGGTGCACGCCGGCATGGGCAAGTCCCGCGGCGGCGGCGACCAGGGCGTCTACGCGGTCTGGGCGCACTCGTCGGCGGTGGCCGGCGGCTACAGCATCCCGGGCACGCAGCTGAAGGTCTCGAACTACATCGTGCAGCCGGAGGACGCCGGGGTCGGCGTCTTCGCCCACGAGTTCGGCCACGACCTCGGCCTGCCGGACCTCTACGACACCTCCGGCACCCCCGGCTCCGACTCGGACGTCGACTTCTGGGACCTGATGGCGTCCGGCTCGCACACCGGTGAGATCTTCCAGGCGCTGCCCACCCACATGGGCCTGTGGGACAAGTGGTGCTCGGCTGGGCCGACCCGCTGACCGTCACGCCGGGTTCCGTCCCGCGTGACGTGCAGCTCGGCCAGACCTCGAACACCCCGGTCGGCACCAAGGACGGCATCAAGGTCAACCTGCCGAACAAGGTGATCACCCTGGCCACCCCGCACAGCGGCGCCAACATGTGGTACGGCGGCGCCGACCAGGACTGGGCCGACGTGAAGCTGACCCGCCAGGTCAGCGTGCCGGCGGCGGCCGACGCGAAGTTCTGGATGTGGAACAACTACGTCATCGAGCAGGACTGGGACTACGGCTTCGTCGAGGTCTCGACCGACGGCGGGACCACCTGGTCCGAGCAGAAGATCTACGACGCCGCCGGCAACCTGGTCTCCACCGACGACGGCTACGCCGACCCGAACGGCCGGATGGGCGACTACGGCGGCAAGAAGTACGGCCTGACCGGTGACAGCCACGGCTGGCGTCACGACTACGTCGACCTGTCGGCGTACGCCGGCAAGACCGTGCAGCTGCGGCTGCGGCAGGCCACCGACGCCGGGTTCCTGGAGCGGGGCTGGTTCGCCGATGACTTCTCGGTCACCGGCGGCGGCGCCACCACCTGGAGCGACGACGTCGAGGGCGGCGCGAACGGTTGGACCCAGACCGGTGGCAGCTGGGCCGGCACCAGCGGCGCGGGTTGGCACGTCGACTCGGGCACCCAGGTCAAGGCGCACTACTACCTGGCCGAGTGGCGCAACTTCGACGGCTTCGACAAGGGCCTGAAGTACGCCTACGACACCGTCTACTCGCACGAGGCCTGGAAGGTCGACCGGATCTCGTACAACGCCCCGGGCATGCTGGTCTGGTACCGGGACACCGCGCTCGGCAACGTCAACCACGTGAGCGCGCAGCTCACCGCCCTGCCGAGCTACGGCGCCAAGGGCGGCCTGCTGATCGTCGACTCGCACAACCGGCCGCTGCGCCGGGCGGGTGAGGCGGCCGTCAAGGACGAGTCGACGCTCGACAACCTGCCCAGCCGTCCGCAGTCCTCGAACGCGGCCTTCTCGCTCACCTCGACGTACCCCTTCCAGGAGTGCCTCGAGGCGACGGCCGAGCCGTACAGCGAGTACTGCACCAGCTTCGGCGCTCAGGCGCCGGTGGCCGGATTCAGCGACGCGAAGGGCTGGTACCCGGGGCTCGAGGTTCGCAGCGGGCGGCTCTTCGCCCGGGACAGCGACGCCTCGGTGGTCATCCCGTCGCGGGACGGCGTGCCGTACACCACCCGGATCACCAACCCGGACGGCACCCCGGCGACCGGCCTCTACGGCACCGACCTCGGGTTCACCGTGCTGGGTTCGGGCAACCCGGGTGACGCCAATGCGGCCTACGGCGTCACGATCACCATTCTGAAGACCGCGAAGGACAACTCGTACGCCACGGTGCACGTCACCCCGGCCACGAACTGATCCCGCGCGACGACCGATGAGGGGCCCGTCGGAGCTTCGGCTTCCGGCGGGCCCCTCGCCCGTTCCGCCCATCCGGATGGCCGGGCGGCGGAACCGGCCGGCGAGATATTGACAGCGACCGAACCCCGCTGTGACGATCTGAATGCTGTTCGTGACGGTGGCGTTTGTGCAGGCGACGGGGCGTTCGCCGACCCGATCCGGCACCGGCGCGGCGGCACCTGCCGCTACCCGGCGGCCACGGGGGACGGGGGACGAGGGTGTTTGCTGGGCTGCTCTCCGACGATGCCGGACGACTGTACGAGCTCCTGGTGGCGGAGACCAGCCCGCCGAGCGGCCCACCCGAGGCGTGCGAGACACCGGCCCTGGCGGAGCTGCTGCGGCACGCGCTGGTGTTCCGGACCCCGACGGGGCGCCTGCGCGCCGTGCCACCGGCCGCCGCCCTCCGGCGCCTGCTGCTCGCCCGGCAGCGGGAGCTGGCCGAGGCGAACCGGGAGCTGGCCGACCGGTACGCCGAGCTGGACCGGCTGGAACGTGACCTGCCCCGGCCGGGGTGGACGCCGGGCATCGGCGAGGTGGAACTGCTGCGCGGCGGCGACGAGATCGTCGGCCGCCTGCACGAGCTGGTGAGTGGGACCCGGCACGACTGCCGGCACGTCCGCGGGCAGCAGCTCGCCGACGGCCCGCCCGGCTGGCCCGCCCAGGTGCGGGGCGGCGCCGCGCGGGTCCGGGTGATCTGCACGCCCGAGACCCTGGCGCGGACGGCGGTCCCGCACCGCCCGGGGACCTGCCGGTTGCTGCCGCGACTGCCGGTCCAACTGACGGTGGTCGACGGGGTTGCCCTGGTCGGTCTCGGGTCGACGGCCGGGGAGGCGTTGCTGGTCCGGACCCCGGCGGTGGTCGAGGCCCTGGTCGACTACTTCGAGCTGCTCTGGCGGCGGGCGGTACCGCTGGAGCCACCGGCGTCCGTGCCCCCGGGCGGCCCGAGCAGCGATCAGCTCCGGGTACTCCGGCTCGCCGCCGCCGGACTGAAGGACGAGGCGATCGCCCGCAGCCTCGGGCGAAGCACCCGCTGGGTCCGGCGGCACATGGAGTCGTTGGAGGAGCGGTTGGGTGCCACCAACCGACTGACCCTCGGCATCGCCGCCGCCCGCAACGGCCTGGTCTGACCGACAAGTGCAGCTTGCGTCTGCAGCTTGCGGCCAGGCTGGCCACTTCGCCCTCCCGGCGGCCACCGGCCGCCGCGACAGTGGACGCACTCCGGCCCGCCAGCGCGGCGGACCCGGGGACGAGGGATCTACGCGGGAGGGCCGGGTTGAGAACGCTGTCCAGAATTCGGAGATGGGAAGTCGCCGCGGTCGCGGCACTCTCGGTGACCGTCCCGGTGATCGTCACGCCGACCCCGGCGTCGGCGATCGCCACCAGCTTCGACCACATCCTCTACTGGAACGACGTGCTGCTGAAGGCGTACCGGCAGACGGGTGGGCCGCCCACCGTCCTGTCCCGGGCCGGCGCGATGCTGCACATCGCCCTCTACGACACGCACACCGCGATCAACAACATCGGGGCGCCCTACCTCACCGACGCGGTGTACCGGGAGCCGGGAGCGACCTTCGATTTGAAGGCCAACCTCGACGTCGCCGCCTACAACCTGTTGCAGCTGCAACTCTTCCCGAACATCGATTTCTCCGCGGACTTCCAGAAGGCGCGGCTGGACGCGCCGAACTACGAGCCCGGACCGGGCGGCTTCAGCACCAGCATCGCCGAGTCGGTGGTCGACAACCTGCGGCTGAACCGGGCGAACGACGGATCGACGAACAACACCCCCTACACCCCGAGCACCGAGCCCGGCCAGTGGCGGCCGACCGACGGCGCCCCGGCCGCCTCGCCGAACTGGGGTCTGGTGAAGCCGTTCGCGCTCACCTCCGGAGCGCAGTTCCGTCCCGCCCCTCCTGGTGGGAACAGCACCCCGGCGAGCCTGCTGGCCAGCCACGATTACGCCGTGCAGGTCAACGAGGTCAAGTCGCTGGGCGCGTCCAACTCGACCACCCGGACGGCGACGCAGACCCAGATCGCCTACTTCTGGGCGAACGACCTGGACGGCACGTACAAGCCGCCGGGCCAGCTGTTCAAACTGACCCAGACCGTCGCCAAGCAGCGCGGGCTGAGCCAGGCGGCGAACGCGAAGCTCTTCGCTCTGGTCGGCATGGCGATGGCGGACGCGGCGATCACCGCCTGGGACGCGAAGTACCAGACCGCCATCGACCTGTGGCGGCCGGTCAGCGCGATCCGGGAGGCCGGCACCGACAACAACGCGGAGACAGCGGCGGACGCTAGTTGGCAGCCGCTCTCCAACAACGCCGGAGTGCCCTTCTCGCCGAACTTCCCGGCGTACGTCTCCGGTCACGCCACCTTCGGCGGGGCCTGGGCCGGCGTCATGCGGCGCTACTTCGGCACGGACAACGTCACCTACACCGCGACCACGGAGGATCCGCACGCGGTCGGCGTCACCCGCACCTTCAGCACCTTCACCGCCGCGGCAGTGGAGAACGCCCGCAGCCGGGTCTACCTCGGCGTGCACTACCAGTGGGACGGGGACAACGGCGTGGCGGCCGGTGACTCGGTCGCCGGACACGTCTACGCCAGCTATCTGCGCTGACCGGCACACGGCGGGGCCCGGCTGGAGCACACTGCTCCGGGCGGGCCCCGTCTCTTCTTACGCCGCCCGACGTCGAGTCAACTTTGGTGTGACACATTTCGACCCCCCAGCGCTCCGCTACGGGGCCTCATAATTCCGATCACGCTACGTGATCGTGGCCAAAACGTAATGTGAGCCGTCGCCAAATCCGTCCGCCTTTTGGTCCGGATTCGCCCGCAAAAGGTGCGCACCCCTTTGAGTAATTGCCCCGTGACAACGATGCAAACCCGTGTCATTGTGAGTGACGCATGACATGACAGTGATGGCCTTGGCTGCCTCTGTCATGTAACAGATCCACAAAGGAGGAGGACCTTTGAGGAGACTAGTCACAGCGGGCCTGGCTTCGGCTGCGGCCGCGCTGCTGGCAGCCGGTGTCGTCACGGCACCGGCGTCCGCCGTCCCGGCGGCGGAAGGCACCCCCGGCGTCGACCAGGCCAAGCAGCGCCCGGACAACCTCCCCAATCCCATCGCGGATCAGCAGCGGGAGGTTCGGAAGCAGGCCATCGCCGACCTGCTCCAGGGCAAGGCCAAGCTTCAGACGCGCAACGGCTCGAAGGTCATCCAGGTCAAGGACGACCTGTTCGTCGAGTACCAGCAGGCCCCGAAGGTGGACCCCATCTTCACCATGCTGGTCAACTTCGGCGACCAGGTCCACCCGACGACCGGCGGGACACCCGGCCCGGTGGTCAACCAGATCCCCGAGCCGGACCGCAACTGGGACGGCAATGCCACCGACGACAACAGCACCATGTGGCGCCCGGACTTCCACCGGGAGCACTACATGGACCTGTTCTACGGCGAGGGCGAGTCGTTCCGGGACTTCTATCTGAAGCAGTCGGGCGGACGGTACACCGTTGGCGGCGACGTCAGCGACTGGGTCACCGTGCCGTACAACGAGGCCCGGTACGGCAGCAACAAGATCTCCGACGCCGCCGGTACCTGGCCCTTCATCAAGGACAGCGCCACGTCCTGGTACGAGGCCCAGGTCAAGGCCGGCAAGACGCCGGCGCAGATCAAGGACTACCTCAAGCAGTTCGACATCTGGGACCGGTACGACTTCGACGAGGACGGCAACTTCAACGAGCCCGACGGCTACATCGACCACTTCCAGGCGGTGCACGCCGGTGAGGGCGAGGAGGCCGGCGGCGGCACCCAGGGCGAGGACGCCATCTGGTCGCACCGCTGGTACGCCTACTTCACCGACAAGGGCAAGACCGGCCCGGCCAGCAACCTCAAGGGTGGTGTGCAGATCGGCGACACCGGCCTCTGGATCGGTGACTACACCACCGAGCCGGAGAACGGTGGGCTGGGCGTCTTCGCCCACGAGTACGGTCACGACCTCGGTCTGCCGGACCTGTACGACACCGCGGGTGGCGACAACGGCGTCGGCTTCTGGAGCCTGATGTCCTCGGGTTCGTGGCTGGGCCACGGCACCGACGACATCGGTTCGACCCCGGGCTACATGGACCCGTGGTCGAAGCTCTTCCTGGGCTGGCTGAACCACACGGTCGTCGACGAGAACAGCGGCGCCACCCAGGTGACGCTCGGCCCGGCCGGCGACAGCGACGGGCCGAAGGCCCAGGCGGTCGTGGTCAACCTGCCCACTCAGACGCAGACGACGAACTACAACACCCCGTTCGCCGGCTCGTACGAGTGGTGGGGCGGCAGCGCGGACGACCTGGAGAGCAGGCTGACCCGCACCCTGGACCTGACCGGCGCGACGACCGCGTCGATCACCTCCAAGCTGCAGTACGACATCGAAGAGGACTACGACTACCTCTTCGCCGAGGTGTCCACCGACGGTGGCGCCAGCTGGAAGGAGCTCACCAACTCCTTGCACGACACCCTCGAGGACGGCAGCATCCAGGCCGGCATCGACGGCTCCAGCAACGGTGCCTGGGTCGACTCGACCTACGACCTGTCCGCGTACGCCGGGCAGACCGTCAAGTTCCGTTACCGCTACGCCACCGACGGCGGCGTGCACTACGCCGGCGCGTTCCTGGACAACATCTCGCTGACCAAGGACGGCGCCGTCGCGTGGACCGACGACGCGGAGACCCTCGCCTCGGAGTGGACCGTGAAGGGTTGGAACCGGATCACCGGCTCGGTGACCGGCATCTACCCCCGCTTCTACATCGCCGAGAACCGGACCTTCTTCGGGTACGACGACACCCTGCGGACCGGTCCGTACAACTACGGGTTCCTCAACAGCCGCCCGAACTGGGTGGAGCACCTCTCGAACCAGCCCGGCATGCTGGTCTGGTACGTCAACTACGCGTACGGCGACAACAACACGTCGGCGCACCCGGGCTACGGCCTCAACCTCCCGGTTGACGTCCGTCCGGACAAGATCAACGTCGGCGGCCAGGGCACCATCACCAACCGGCGCAACGGCTACGACGCGGCGTTCAGCCTGTACGCCAAGCCGGCCCAGACCTTCCACCTGAACGGCGTGGCGGTCACGGTCCCGGCGCTCGACCCGCAGCCGATCTTCAGTGACAAGGGCATCGGCAAGTACTGGAACTCGGGCAACCCGTGGAACTCGGTGAAGGTGGCCGGCAGCGGCACCACCATCGAGATCCTGAAGCAGGGCACCACCCCGACCAGCGACATGGTCGTCAAGGTCACCAACTGATCGGGTAGCAAGTCCGGAGGGGCCGGTGGCGGCGACGCCATCGGCCCCTTCCGCGTATCCACCGGCGTGAGGGTGTGACGGGCCGAAGCATTCCCAACAAAAAGTTGCTACAAATCGACGAACTTGTCTTCCCACCCATCACGGGAATGTCTATCTTCACCATTGGTCCCACTCGTGGGACCAATTCACCGGCCCGTACCCCCGTTGGGCCGGTTCCCTCACACCGGAGGTACCACGTGCGCAAAGTCGCAGTGGGTCTGCTCGGGCTATCGCTGACGGCGACGGGACTGGTGGTTGGCACGACCGCCAGCGCGGCGCCCACGCCCAAGTTGCCGGCGGCCGCTCCGTCGGTCGGCGAGCCCGCCCAGGTCGACCACGATCTGCCCAACCCGCTCGAGGAGAAGCGGCGGGCGCTGCGCCAGGAGGGTCTCAGCGAGGTCCTCTCCGGCAAGGCCAAGGCACAGAAGATCAACGGCAGCACGGTAGTCAAGGTCGGCCGGAGCGCGGCCGGCGCGGCCGGCGCGGTCGGCGCCGACGCGCGCGCCGCTCGCGCCGGCAACGGCCAGAAGGACCAGTACGTCGAGCTGCAGCGCGAGAAGTCGGACCGGATCTTCGTGATCCTGGCCGAGTTCGGCACCGAGCGGCACCCGTCCTACCCGGACAAGGACATCGACCCGGACACCCCCGGGCCGACCCGGTTCGACGGTCCGCTGCACAACCAGATCCCGGCCCCCAACCGGGCCGTGGACAACTCCACCGTCTGGCAGTCGAACTACGGCGCGGAGCACTTCCGCCAGTTGTACTTCGGCAACAAGCCGGGCGACGAGTCGCTGAAGCAGTACTACGAGGCCCAGTCCTCCGGCCGGTACCCGGTCGACGGCGAGGTCACCGACTGGGTCAGGGTCAGGTACAACGAGGCCCGCTACGGCCGGTCGAACGACCCGGTTCCGGACCCGGACCCGAACGACCCGCCGAACCCGGACGACGACCCGGCGGTCTGCCAGGACACCACCTGCCCGAACACCTGGGCGCTGGTGCGGGACGCCGCCAACCAGTGGGTCGCCGACCAGGAGGCCAAGGGCCGCACCGACGCCGAGATCGCGGCCGACGTGAAGTCCTTCGACCAGTGGGACCGGTACGACGTCGACGGCGACGGCAACTTCAACGAGCCGGACGGCTACATCGACCACTTCCAGATCGTCCACTCAGGCGGCGACCAGGCCGACGGTGACCCGCTGCAGGGTGAGGACGCCATCTGGAGCCACCGCTGGTACGCATACGGCACGGACATCGGCGAGACCGGTCCGGCCAACGCGCCCCTCGGCGGCACCGAGATCGGCGACACCGGCATCTGGATCGGCGACTACACGGTGCAGCCGGAGAACGGCGGCCGGAGCGTCTTCTACCACGAGTACGGCCACGACCTGGGCCTGCCGGACGACTACAACACCGGCGCCGCCGGCGACAACAGCCAGGAGCACTGGACCCTGATGGCCCAGAGCCGGGTCAGCGCCAAGAACGACGCCGGCATCGGCGAGCGTGGCGCGGACCTGGGCGCCTGGAACAAGCTGCAGCTCGGCTGGCTGGACTACGAGACCGTGGTCCCGGCCAAGCAGGACCCGCAGACAATCGACCTGGGCCCGGAGGAGTACAACTCCAAGAAGCCCCAGGCCGCGGTGGTGGTGCTCCCGAAGCGGACCTACACCTTCAACAACGGCAAGCCGGCCGAGGGCGCCAGGCAGTACTTCTCCGGCAACGACGACAACCTCAACACCACGATGACCCGGACGTTCGACCTCACCGGGAAGTCCAGCGCGTCGCTGTCGATGAAGGCCCGCTACAACATCGAGAACAACTACGACTACATGTACTTCGAGGCCTCGCTGGACGGCGGCAAGAGCTGGTCGGCCCTGCCGTTCAAGATCAACGGCACGCCGACCACCAGCAACGGCCGCAACGCCCTCACCGGTGACAGCGACACCAACGGTGACGACGAGCCGGACTGGGTCGACCTCACCGTCCCGATGGACGTGGCCGCGGGCAAGGTCGTGCAGTTCCGCTACCACTACATCACCGACGGCGGCGTGTCGGCCGGCGGGTTCTACGGTGACGCGATCACCGTGACCGCCGACGGGCAGACCGTCCTCTCCGACGGCGCCGAGGCCGGCGCGGGCGACTGGGCCCTCAACGGCTTCAGCATCGTCGAGGAGACCTACACCCGCGACTTCGCCAACTACTACATCGCGGGCAACCGGTCGTACGTCTCGTACGACCAGTACCTGAAGACCGGTCCGTACTACTTCGGCTACGCCAACACCCGACCGGACTACGTCGACCACTACGCGTACCAGACGGGTCTGCTGATCACGTACTGGAACCTCCGGTACGCGGACAACAACACCATGCCGTACGACAAGAAGCTCAACCCCGGCGGTCACCCGGGTGAGGGTCGCAACCTGAACATCGACTCCCGCCCGAAGCCGCTGTACAACCTGACCGGCAACCCCTGGCGGGCCCGCGTGCAGATCTACGACGCGCCGTTCAGCCTCAAGAAGGCCGACTCGTTCACCCTCCACGTGAACAGCGAGCCGCAGCACATCCGCGGCCAGGCCGCTGCCCCGCTGTTCGACGACAGCAAGCAGTACTGGTACCCGGAGCTGCCGAACCACGGCGTGAAGGTCCCGGTCAACGGGGTCAAGATCCAGGTTCTCAAGCAGAACGGCACCTCGATGCGGATCCGCATCTCCTGATCGAGGTTCCACCAGCACCACACGATGCCCGGGCGGGTCACCGCCCGGGCATCGCCCGTTCCGATGCGGATCGTCACCGCCTGACGCCACCGCCGGCCCGTAACGGGTGCCCGGCCGCTGACCGACGGGTCGGGCCGGCCCCGCGATGCCGGGACCCTAGGCTGTGGCACATGACCGAGCAGCGTGGCGGACCCGTCGACGAGTCCTGCGTCCTGCCCGAGGGGCCGTGGACGCACCGGTTCGTCGGCGCCAACGGCAGCCGCTTCCACGTCGTCGAGGCCGGCACCGGCCCGATGGTGCTCTTCCTGCACGGCTTCCCCGAGTACTGGCTGGCCTGGCGGGACCTGCTGCCCGCCGTGGCCGACGCGGGGTTCCGGGCGGTCGCGGTCGACCTGCGCGGTTACGGTGCGAGCGACAAGCCACCCCGGGGGTACGACGGGTACACCCTCGCCGCCGACGTGGCCGGGCTGATCCGGGCGCTGGGCGAGCGGTCGGCCACCCTGGTCGGCGCCGGGGCCGGTGGCCTGATCGGCTGGACGGCCGCCTCGTTCCACCCCACCCTGATCCGACGGCTGGTGGTGCTCGCCGCCCCGCACCCGCTCCGGTTGCGCGCCGCGATCTTCGCCGACCCGCGCGGCCAGTTCGCCGCCGCCACCCCGGCGCTGAAATTCCAGCTCCCCCGCTACGAACACGTGCTCACCCGGGACGACGCCGCCGAGGTCGAGACGATACTGCGCCGCTGGGGCGGGCCACAGTGGGTGGCCGGCCCGGACTTCGAGGCGTACGCCCGCTGCTGCCGCGAGGCGATGCAGATCCCGCAGGCCGCCTTCTGCGCGCTGGAGGGCTACCGCTGGGCGTTCCGGTCGGTGCTCCGGCTGCACGGCTACCGGTTCGTCCGGCTGATGCAGAAGCCGCTGGTCACGCCGACCCTGCAACTGCACGGCGCGCTCGACACCGCCTCCCTGCCGCGCACCGCGCAGGGCTCCGGCCGGTACGTCACCGCCCCGTACGAGTGGCGGCTGCTCGACGGGGTCGGCCACTTCCCGCACATGGAGGCGAAGGACCTGGTGCTCGGCGAGATCCTGCGCTGGACGAAGTCCTGACTCAAACCCGCTGCTCGCGCAGGTCGGTCACCTCGTTCGCCGGCGCCCAGCCCTGGTAGACGCCGAAGTCGAAGGCCTCCAGCCCCATCGCCTCAGCCACCGGCCAGCGTCCGCCGGTGTACTCCACCCGCAGCCAGCCGTCGTGCTGGGCCAGCACGATGAACGGCTGCCCCTGCCAGGTGCAGGTGGTCCGCACGTACGCCAGGTCGTCGACCTCGGCGGCCGGCACCACCCGGCGGTACCGGCCGGGGCGTACCTCCTCGAAGCCCTCACCCGGTTCCGGCTGGTAGAGCCGGACGTCGTCGCCGTCCGGGCTGGCCTGGTACTCGCGGCCCTGCCAGCGGGCCACGTAGCCGTCGCGGCTCACGGCTCGCCGACCCGCCGCCACAGCAGCGCGTCGGCGTCCAGGGTGGCGACCATCCGCTCGGTGCCGTTCACGGCGATCCGCCAGAGCTGCGCGCCGTGCGGCAGGCGCGCGCTGTCCACCTTGAACTCCGCGACCACGTCGCTGCTCTCCCCCGGGGCGAACCCGTTGCCCCGGAACGGCGCACGTTCGATCACCCAGCCCTCCATCGCCCGCATCGCGGGCTCGTTCTGGCCGCCGTACGGGATGCGGTAGAGGCTCGGCCGGTACGCCGGCCAGCGGAGCACGTAGATCTCCTCGGCGTCCCGGGAGAACGGCGAGCCCGGGTGGCCGAGACCGAGCGCGTCGTACAGCTGCGCCGGGGTGGTCAGGTGGGCCAGCTCGTTGGCCCGGTGCACGAAGCCGGAGACCCGGTCGTAGCCCCGCTCCAGGTAGTAGGCGAGCTGACTCGCGGCGACCGCCTTCTGCATGGTCACCGGGCGGGTGGGGTCGTGCGCCACCGGGGCGTACCGGGTCGGGGTGACCGGCGCCGGCTCGACGGCGGCCTGCTCCGGCTCGCTGTCCGGGTCGTCGCCGAGCCCCACCTCGGCGGCCCAGTTGGCCAGCCCGAGGACCTGCTCGCCCGGGTACTTCGCCCCGACCGGGGTCCCGGGGTTGACCGCGAACGACCAGCTCTCGTCGGGCCACCTGCGGATGAGCTGGACGAACTTGACCCGTACCGTCTCGACCGGCCCGTCGGCACGGTCCACCAGCCGCTCCGGCGAGGTGTAGACCACCACGTACGTCTCGCCGTCCAGCTCCTCGGTCCGCCAGACGAAGCCCGGGTCCCCCGGCCGGCTGCCCGGTGCCGAGTCCGGCGCGGCGGGCAGCAGCACCCGGGCCAGCAGCAGGGTGGAGAGGAACGTGTCCGTGCTGCCGCTGCCGGCGGCCGCGAGCAGGTCCTCCTCGACGACGTTCGCCGGCACGAAATCGACCGGCGCCGGCTCCTCGGGGCGGGGCGTGCCGGCCGCGCGACCGGCCCCGGTCGCCGACTCGGCCGGTGCCCTGCTGGGGGCGGCGGGCGGCGTGCTCGACCCCGCCGGCGGGGTGCCGGGCCCGGGCAGCGGCCCGGTGGGCTCGGCCGGGG
>NZ_QGKS01000258.1 GCF_003172935.1 Micromonospora sicca
CCTCGTTCGGCGCGGTCCACCACCGGCACGTCCCCCGCCACACCTGCGCCACCCGGCAGCGCTGTGACTGCCGCCCCGCCCCGTGCCGCGCCCGCAGTACCTCCGGTACCTGCCCGCACGGGCAGCCCGCGGTGTGCTTCGCCCGTCACGACGCCGACGATCCGCGGCTCGGGCAGCCGTTGTGCCTTGACTGCTACAACCACGGCCACCAGGTCGTGTGGAACTACTTCTCCGGGGAGCTGTGGCGGCGCACCAAGCAGGCCATCGAACGCCACCTCGCCACCCTCTGCCGCCGACGCGGCATCCCCTTCGTCCGGGTCGTCACCGCCTCCGGCAAGGCCCGCTCGGTGCCGCCGGTACGGGTGTCACACGGCAAGGTCGCCGAGATGCAACGCCGAGCAGCCGTGCACTTCCACGCCCTGCTGCGCCTCGACGGCATCGATCCCGACGACCCGGATGCTCTCGTGCCACCACCGGCCGGCATCACCGTCGACGACCTGGAGGCTGCCATCCACGCCGCCGCCTCCCAGATCACCGTCACGACACCTCCGCACCCCGATCGGCCGCAGGGCTGGATGGTCGCCTGGGGCGAGCAGGTCGACGTCCGGCGCATCAACAGCGCCAACGGCGAGCTGACCGACGACAAGGTCGCCGCCTACCTCGCCAAGTACGCCACCAAGGCGACCGAGGCCACCGGCCACTGCTCCACCCGACTCACCCCCGCCACGGTCGACGACTACGCCAACCCGGAAGGCGACCACCTCGCCCGCCTCATCGACGCCTGCTGGCGACTCGGACGCCCCACCCAGCACGCCACGGCCATGGGCGCCCCAACGGTCGACGACCGTCAAGGCCACCTTGACACCAAACCGAACCCCTACGCCGGGCTGCGGCGCTGGGCGCACATGCTCGGCTTCGGCGGCCACTTCCTCACCAAAGCCCGCCGCTACTCCGTCACCTTCGGCCAGCTCCACGACACCCGCGCCACCTACCGCCGCATCGAGGACGACGAACCCGCCGACACCATCAACGTCGGCACCCTCGCCTACATCGGGGCCGGCTGGCTCACCGAAGGCGACGCACTCCTCGCCAACACCGCCGCCAGACAACGACGCGAGAGCAGACGCGTCGGCCGGGAAGAACTCGCCCACGAAGCTTGGCTCATCGGGGCCGCCGCATGAGCCGACACCTCAACCCTCGCTGGTACTCCCCCGCCGAGGTCGCCGTCCTGCTCGGCTTCGGCATTTCCAAGGTGAAGATGAAGATCGCCACCGGCGAGCTGCGCTCCATCAAGGACGGCAAGTACCGCCGCATCCTCCCCGAATGGGTCGACGACTACATCCGCGAGCAGGTCGAACGCCAGGAGGCCGCCTGATGCCCGCCCGTGCCCGCGCTAACGGCGAAGGCTCCATCTTCCCCTACCGCAACGGCTTCGCCGCCTACGTCTGGGTCACCAAGCCCGATGGCAGGCGCACCCGCAAGTACGTCTACGGCAAGACGCGGGAGGCCGTTCACGACAAGTGGATCAGGCTGCACCAGCAGGCGAAGCAGGGGCCAGTGGCGACCAGCGTCCCGATGGTCGGCAGCTTCCTCACCTACTGGCTGTCGGAAATCATCGAGCCCAACCGGGCACCCCTGACCTACGCCACCTACGAGACGTTCGTCCGCCGTTACATCGCCCCCGGCCTCGGGTCCAAGCGGCTCGACCGGCTCCAGTCGCGCGACGTGCAGAGCTGGATCAACCAGGTGGCCCGCACCTGCCAGTGCTGCGCCCAGGGCAAGGACGCCGCCCGCCGCAAGGACAAGCGCCGCTGCTGCGCCGTCGGCCGCTGCTGCCAGGCCGTCCCGTCGACGCGCACGGTCAGCGACATCCGCGCCGCGCTGCGAGCAGCCCTCACCCACGCCCAAGCCGAAGACCTCATCATCAAGAACCCGGCCGTGGCGGTCACCCTGGCCACCGTCCGCCGCCGACGCGGCAATTCCTGGTCCAGCGACGAGGCCAGCAAGTTCCTGGAGTCCGCCCGCCACGACGAGGACCCGCTCTACGCCGCCTACGCCCTGGTCCTCGTCACCGGCTTGCGCAAGGGCGAGGCGTTAGGGCTCACCGGGGAGGACGTGAACCTCGACGCCGGGGAGTTGACCATCGGCCGCCAACTGCAACGCGTGCGCGGCCAACTCCTCCACCGCGACACGAAGACCCAGGCATCCGACGCCACACTCCCCCTGCCGGGCATCTGCTTAACGGCACTAGCAATCAGAAAGGCACAACGGGACGAGGCACGGATAACCGCCGGCAAGGCATGGCACGAAACCGACCTCCTATTCACCACCCGCTATGGCTCGCCCATCGAGCCACGCAACTTCCAACGCTCCTGGCAGACGAGGTGCGAGAAAGCCGGAGTCAAGCCGATCACTGTCCACGACGCCAGGCGTACCTGCGCCACCCTGCTCGCCGACCTCGACGTCCACCCGAGAGTCGCCATGCAGGTGCTTCGGCACGCCCGGTTCTCCGTGACCATGGAGATCTACACCCAGGTCTCGTCCAAGGCGACCCGGGAAGCACTCAAGCGCCTCGGCGACTCCCTCGGCCGCTGACGCCGCTGCTGTACTTCACTGCTGTACGACAGCAGAAAGGCCACCTCCCAATACCGGGAAGTGGCCTTTGACCTGCGTGGGCGATACTGGGATCGAACCAGTGACCTCTTCGGTGTGAAGCGGGACGCTGCGATGCGTCTGACCTGGGAAGACGCAAAACCGCAGGTCGGGGCCCGTGCTGTTCAGCGCAGTTCAGTGCTGTTCGACGCAGTTGAAGGCCGTTCGGCGCACCCCGCTGCTCCCAATCCGCTCCCCGGTCCCGCCTGCGTTCCGCAGCTTCGCTTCGATATAGTCCGCGAATCTGGGGCTTGAGCTGGGCAAACACGGGTCGGCCCGGTGAAATGGCGTGTCACTAGGCCGGGGTGTTCGTGCTGGTCAGGCGGTTGCGGGTGTCGCGTTGATGACGCGTGGCGGTTCGGTGATCTTCAGCTTGGCGAACAGGGCCTTCTGGGGCTGCGACAGCTCGGTGCGCTGGCAGAAGGTGCCGGCGGCGCCGGTGAACACGCCGACGTGCAGCCGCTCGGCGTCGGCGCGGATTTTGCTCCAGGTGTGGCCGGTGGTGGTCTCGGCGACGCGGATGAGCAGCAGCCCCAGCCAGCACAGCAGGATGTGGGCGCGGATGCGGTCTTCGCGGCGGTGGAACACCGGCCGCAGGTCGAGGGTGGTCTTCATGTCGCGCCAGCCACGTTCGACTTCGAGGAGCTGCTTGTAGCCCAGGGCGATGTCCTCGGCGCTCAGCTTCGGGTCGGAGCAGCGCAGCAGGTACTTACCGTCCAGGCGCGCCTCGGCCTTGACCGCCGCTTGGTCGATGCGCAGCAGGCCGCCCGGTGTGACACGTAGGTAGCGGTGCAGGCCGGGCTTGGTGGAGATCACCCCGCGTAGCTCGGCGCGCTTCGTGGCGCTCAGCTTGTCCGAGCCGTCGATTTTGGCGGTGAGCTGGGCGATCAGCCGCTCGCGGATGGCGGCGTCACGCTCGGCGGCGTCGGGGTTGAAGCAGATCACGAACCGGTCATCGGCGCCGATGTTGACTTCCTTGACCTGCAGGTTGTCGGCGACGGTGGCGTAGTGGTCCTGCCGGGCCAGGGCGGCGTCGGCCTCGGCGGTGCCGGCGCGCAGCTTCTCACCGAGGATGTAGTTGCCGCCGCCCTGCTGCAGGAACCTTCTGTTCTCCGCGGAGGCGAAGCCGCGGTCGGCGACCCACACGACACGGGCGAGGCTCCACTCCCGCATGTCGGTCTTGACCTGGCGGATCAGCGCCGAGTCACCCGTGTTACCCGGCCAGCACCACACCCGCACCGGGATGCCGGTGCGGGTGACAGCCATGCCGACCACGACCTGGGGCAGGTCGTCGCGGTGGTCCTTGCTCTTGCCATGAGTGCGAAATCCGGCCTGCTTGACCGCTGCCGGGTCGTCTTCGGTCACGACCTTGCCCTTGTCGTCGCGCCAGAGCACCTCATCGGTCTCGTCGAGTTCGAAGTAGGTGCTGGTCGTGTCGAAGAACAACAGGTCGACTTCGAGGTTGAGCAGGTCGGCGATGCCGTCGTAGATCGCGCGGGTCAGCGCGGGCTCGACCTCGATCAGGTCGTCCATCGCCCGGTAGCAAGCGTCGTCGGTGACCGACGGCAGGCCGGGCAGGTGCACGTCGTGGCAGACCCACTCGGACGCGGCCAGCTTCGATGACGGCTTGAGTGCCCGGTTCGCGACCAGCGCGAACAGCACCCGTTCCACGTCGACCTCCCGGCGGCCAGCGCCGACCATGCCGCGCATGATCTTGTCGATGCCCAGCTGCCGCCACAGGCCGTCGAGCAGCCACGCCCCGCCCAGCGGCCGGGACTCCACGAACGACAACCCCGCCGGGGCGGCCGCGGCGAGGGCGTCGGCCGGGTCCAGCAGCCGTGACAGGGCCTCGACCAGCCGGCGCACGCCGGCCACATCCAGCTGGTCCTCACGGCCGAAGGAGTACAACACCCGCGTCCTGGACGCCTTCGCCACCGGATCCCACTCGTTGTGGGCCAACTGCAGGTAGCGGATCGCCTGCCCGTCGCGGGTCTTACGCGTCGACGCCTTCACGTACACGCGCCAGACCGTACACCGACTATGACGCCCCCGATAGATCCCCAGCTAGACGAAGTCATCCACGGTCAGGCGTGTCACTAGGGGTTTTCGCCGTTTCCACCAGTCTGCAACGCCCTGACCTGCACCTTCAGGCCCGGGCGCCGACTATATCGACGCGAACCTGCGGAACGCAGGTCCCGGGGCTAGCCGCGACGGCAGATCTGCAGTGGTCTGCCCCGGGCTCTCCAAAATCGCGTTGATGAATTCTGATGTCACCCGCCCGTTAGAGAGCGTGACGTGACGCGGCGTGGCTACTGTATCCACCGGAGCTCCGGCGCAAGATCCTGGATCTGATCGGGGCGGGTCGGCCAGTGACCGATGTCGCGCGTCATTCTGCCACCGGCGCCGGGCTGTGGAGGATCTCAGTCGTTTCGCGGAAAGCCCAGGTTGAGCCCACCGTGGCCCGGGTCGAGCCAGCGCGAGGTGACGACCTTGCCGCGGGTGTAGAAGTGGACGCCATCCATGCCGTGGGCGTGGGTGTCGCCGAAGAGGCTGTCCTTCCACCCACCGAACGAGTAATAGGACACCGGCACCGGGATCGGCACGTTGATGCCGACCATGCCGACCTCCACTTGATTCTGGAAGCGCCGCGCCGCGCCGCCGTCGTTGGTGAAGATGGCGGTGCCGTTGCCGTACGGGTTGGCGTTGATAAGGTTTAGCCCCTCCTCGTAGGACTTCACGCGAACGACGGACAGCACCGGGCCGAAGATCTCGTCGCGGTAGATGGACATCTGCGGGGTGACGTGGTCGAAGAGGGTCGGCCCGAGCCAGAAGCCCTGGTCGCCGCCATCGAACTCGTCCTTGCGCCCGTCGACGACCAGGGTCGCGCCCGCATCGACGCCTGCCTCCACATAGCTGGCCACCTTGTCGCGGTGCGCGCTGGTGACCAGTGGCCCCATGTCGCATCCGCGGGTGCCGTCACCGGTGCGCAGCTTGCGCATCCGGTCCGTAATCTTTTCGATGAGCTCGTCGGCGATGGTGTCGACCGCGACGAGCGCCGAGATCGCCATGCAGCGCTCGCCGGCGGAACCGAAGCCCGCGTTGATCGCGGCGTCCGCGGCCAGGTCGAGGTCCGCGTCGGGCAGGACCAGCATGTGGTTCTTGGCGCCGCCGAGGGCCTGAACCCGCTTGCCGTGCGCCGTCGCGGTCTCGTAGACGTACCGGGCGATCGGGGTGGAGCCGACGAACGAGACGGCCTTGACGTCAGGGTGGGTCAGCAGCGCGTCGACGGCTTCCTTGTCCCCGTGCACCACGTTCATCACGCCGTCGGGAAGACCGGCCTCGCGCCAGAGCCGCGCCATGGCCACGGCCGCCGACGGATCCTTCTCGCTGGGCTTCAGGACCACCGCGTTGCCGCAGGCGATGGCGATGGGGATGAACCACAGCGGGACCATGGCGGGGAAGTTGAACGGGGAGATCACGGCGACGACGCCGAGCGGCTGCCGGAGCGAGTACACGTCCACCTTGGTGGAGGCGTTCTCGGTGAACCCACCCTTCAGCAAATGCGGGATCCCGCAGGCGAACTCGGCGACCTCCAAGCCCCGCGTCACCTCGCCGAGCGCGTCGTCGAGCACCTTGCCGTGCTCGGCGGTGATCAGCGCGGCGATCTCCTGCTTTCGGGCGTTGAGAAGCTCCCGGAAGGCGAAAAGTACCTGCGTTCGCTTGGCCAGCGACGTGTCGGCCCAACCCTCCCACGCGGTCCGGGCCGTGGCCACGACCTCGCCTACGAGGTCCGCGGATGCCAGGTCGACACGGCCGGTCACCTCCCCGGACGCCGGGTTGAAGACTTCGCTGGTCCGTCCGGAGGTGCCATCCCAGCGGCCGCCGATGAGATGTGTGATGCGGGCGGGTTCGGTACCCAGGGTGCTCATGCTGATAGTCCGTCCGCGTACGGGCGGTGTGCCGAGTGGTCGTGGGATTTCGGAGCCGGGTGAGGGCGATTGAGCTAGCGGCTCAAGGGCGCGCAGCGTCCACGACATGATCAGCTCTGAGACGCATTCACAAACTCGAAATTCTTGTTCACCACGTTGGCCAGCGGCGCCAATGACGTAGCTCTGAAGGCTTTGGACGGACATACACTGCGAGCACGCCTTCGCGGTATCCGTACCGCTTTGGGTGCACCACCGACAGGGACGGAGCGACGCGGGAGGCTCCATCCATGCCCTGGTCGAGGTGCGGAGCGGGTGCCGTTGCGGGCCGTCGGCTGTTGTTCGATGCAGTTCGGCGCCGGTCAGTGCACTCCCTGCTCCCAACCCGCTCCCCAACTGTCGTTGGACAAACGTCGGAATCCAGATAGGCGTGGCGATACGATCCGGCCGCCCTTAATGTCCAAAATCTCATGATCTCGTGAATTTAGCGCGGATGGGGCGCTGTCTGTCGAGGGTGTAGGCCGGCGTCGCGAGGACGCCGCCTTGGACGCTGTCCGTGGCCGGCTCCCAGGTCGACCCAGGCGGGTGGCACTCGGCGCTCTCGCTCGGGTGGTAGCCGAGAGCGCGACCGGGCTCATGGTCCCACCATCCCAGTTCGTTTGCGGAGACGGCATAAAAGGTCGTGTATCGGAGATCGGGGGCTGCCATCGCCGCGACGAAGGCGGCCGTTGCGTCTCTGGGGCTGAGCCAGGTATGGCGGTGTCGAGGCTCGGTCGGACGGGGCAGACAACTTCCAATGCGCAGGCAGGCCACCTCAAGGCCAAACTTGTCGGCGTAGAGTCTGGCCACTGCTTCGCCCGCAGCCTTGCTGACGCCATAGAACCCGTCCGGGCGTACCGCCATGTCCGGGCCGACCGGTACGCCCGTCGGGTAGAAGCCGGTGACATGGTTGCTGCTGGCGAAGATGACGCGCCCGACGTTTGCCCGCCGGGCCGCCTCGAACACGTGGTAGGTACCGACGATGTTGACCTCGGTGAGATCCCGGAAGTCGGCCTCGTCGGCTATGCCGGCGAGGTGGATGACGCCCTGGACGCCGGCCATCGCCTCGGTGAGGCCGGTCAGGTCCTGCAGGTCCAGGCGGTAAACGCGCTCGCTGGACGAGTCGGCGGTCAACGGCTTGATGTCAAGTAGCCGCAAACCCTGCACGACGGAGCGTAGTCCGGTACGCAGAATTCCACCGATCTGCCCAGCGGCTCCGGTGAGCAGCCACTCGCCGTCCAGCCTTGTCATCTTGCCTCCCATGGGTGGGGCGTCGCTGGCACGGCGATCGCCCGAGCGGGTCGGCGCGGACACGGCTCGGCCATCGGGGGTCAGTCGACCGGTTGCAGCCAGGTCAGCAGCGCAGGGTCAGCGGCCAGCCTGGCATCGAGCGTCGCGCGTTGCTCGGGTGACAGGGCCGGCAGCGGGGACCGGGGTGCTCCGCCGGGTAGCCCGCGCCGGTCAAGCAGGTGCTTCGCGGACGCGATGTAGGGCAGCCCGGCCGTCGCGGCCTGCAACCGCGCGACGGTGAGCTGCAGGTCCCGGGCTTCGGCGAGGCGTTCCTGGCGGTGCGCGGCAACGATGGCCGCGAACAGTTCGGGAACCACGTTGGCCAATGTGGACACCGCGCCCGCAGCGCCCATCGTCAGGGCTCCCAGCAGCAGAACGTTGTTCCCTGTGTACACGATCGGCGGATCGGGCTGGGACAGGTAGGTGGTGATCCGGGCAAGCGAGTCCCCGGTGTCCTTGAGCCCGCGCAGGTTGGGGATCTCGCGAATCATTTTGATCACGAGATCCGGGCCCAGGGCGTAGCCGGTCCGGTCCGGATTGTCGTACACGTAGTGGGCACAGTCGGGCGCAGCCTCCGCGATGCGGGTGAAGTGCGTCAGCTGGGATTCCGGCGTGTACGGGAAGAACAGTGGTGGTAGCGACGCGAGTGCGGTGGCTCCGCACCCGGCCGCGTGGCGGGCAAGCTCCACCGCCGTTGCGGTGTCCGCGGCGCCGCAGTGCACGACTACGGGCACCCGGGACGAGACGAGTTTGAGCGCCGCCTCGGTGAAGGCCTTGCGCTCATCCGGCGAGAGCAGGAGGCCCTCCCCCGAGGTACCGAGGATGAACAGGCCGTCGACGCCGTGGCTGATCTGGAAGTCGATCAAAGCGGCCAGCGCGGTCTCATCCGGATTTCCGTCGGATTGGTACGGCGTCACGAGGGCGGAGAGAACGCCCTGTGCGTGCGGTGCCTGTGTCGCTGTGGTGCTCATGCCTGCCCCACCTGGCTCTGCTGAAGGGCGCGCATCACGGTGCGGGCCTCGTCGCCCATCCGGGAGAACTGCGAGTCAGGGGTCTCCTCTTGAAGGTTGACGCCCGACCACTGCGTCCGGTCCGCGGCGTCCTTGTCGATGTCCAACCGGATCAGGCACGGTCCGGCGGCGGCTAGAACTGTGTCAAGGTCGGAGGCGAGTGCGGCGGGGTCGGAGAAGCTGTACGTCGCCGCGTAGCCAGCGGCGGTCGCTAGTCCCGTCCAGCTGATCCGGTCCGCAGCGGGTAACGCGAAGTTGGCGCCACCCTCAAACCAGACACCGTTGTCGAAGACGAAGTGGTAGAGGTTCCTCGGCTGGACCCCGGCCACCGTCACCAGCGACCCGAGTTGCATGAGCAGGCTCCCGTCCCCGTCGAGCAGGAGCACGCTTCGGTTTGGTTGCGCAATGGCGATTCCCAGGCCAAGCGCCGACGCACCTCCCATCAGCGGCACGCAACTTAGGTTGAGCGGGCTCGGGGACAGCCGCGGGAACTGCCGCAGCGAAGACATTGTCGAGATGACGACGGCGTCCGGCGGCCGGTGGGCCGCGATCACAGACGCCGCTTGGGCCGTGCTCATTGCCATTGTCCTGACCCCCTGTCAGCGCTTCGCGTCGTGGACTTGTGCCGCGTCGGGCGCACCGCCCGCACCATCGCCATCGCTCGTCGGAACGCCGGGCCAGGCGGTGTACGTGCCGATCAGTGTCGCGCAGGGCCACTGCCGCTCCTGCGACAGTCGATACGCCTTGCTCACGTTGCCGACGTCCTCCGGTCGCTCGCATGCGATGTACGGGATGTCGAGAGCGTCGAGAATGCGCTCGCAATTGCGGACCAGCGGCCGTGTGGACTCCTGCCGCGACCTGCCGAGGTTGGCGTACTCCCGCCCGAACTGCCCGATCATCATGAACAGCGGCAGGCGCGCGTCGATACCCACGGCGCGAACCGCGTTGAGCGAGGCGTAGAGCCCCTGGTTCTGCATCATGACCATCGGACGCGCTCCGCCGATGTGCAGGCCAGCCGCCATGGTCACGGCCTCGTCCTCGGTGCACGTGTAGATCAGCTGCGGGTGCGTTGCCGGCTTCGCCTCCAAGGCGCGGTAGACCGACAGCATGACGTAGTCGGGGACGGTGATCACATGGGTGATGCCGCAGTCGAGGAGTTCGCGCACCACCGCCTCCGGGTCAAGCTGATGCGTTGGCGGACGGGTGTCCTGCTGGTCTGGATTCATCGCACACCTTTCTCAGTGAGCGTGGTTCGGTGTCGGGCGCCGTCGGTCATGCCGCGTGGGTCAGCGTCCGCGTCATGAGCGGGAGGTTCTCGTCACGCGCGTCAGGCGGTCGGTGGCGAAGGCCAGCCCATGCCCGGGTGGCGTCGCGGCGCGCAATCCGTCGCTGGTCAGGGTGACCCCGCTGGGCCGCGACAGCGCGCCGAGCGCGTCAAGTGACGCAGAGTCGATGTCCTCGACCAGCGCCGGCAGGGGCAGGCAGAGCGCGAGCTGTCCCGAGATGTCCGGTAGCAGGTGCGGCATGACGGGGATGTCGAAGGTCCGGGCGAGCCGGGCGATGCGAAGGAACGGGGTGATCCCGCCGACGCGGCAGACGTTGGGTTGGACGAAGTCGCATCCGCCGGCAGCGAGCAGATCCCGGAACTGGCGTTCGGTGTAGAGGCTCTCCCCCGTGGCGATGGGGATGTCGATCGCCTGACGCAGGTGTGCGTACCCCTGGGTGTCATCGGCGGGTAGCGGCTCCTCCAGCCAGTGGATGTCGAAGGCGGACAGGGCCTTCGCCGCGCGGCGGGCGGCGGGGACGTCCCACAGCTGGTTCGCGTCGATCATGAGCACTCGGTCGGGCCCGATGATGCGGCGTACCGCGGCGACCCGTTCGACGTCCTCGTCCAGCTCGGGCCGGCCGACCTTTATCTTGAATCGGGTGTGTCCCGCCGCGACCCAGCGGCGCGCCTGTTCCTCGAGCTCCGCCAGGGACAGGTGCCGGTTGACGCCGCTGGCGTAGACGGGCACCTGGTCGCGTTGCCGTCCGATGAGGTCGACGAGGCTTGACCCCGCCCGCTTCGCCGTCAGGTCCCACAGCGCGGTGTCCACGGCGGCGATCGCCAGGGTGGTGATGCCACCCGCGCCGGCCTCGCGCAGCCGCCACCACAACCGGTCCCACACGGCTTCGGGCGCCACTGGTCCGCCCTCGACGAACGGGCGGCAGTCCTCCTCGATCATCGTCTGGATGGCGAGGGCACCGATCTGGGGGGTCCAGCTGAAGCCCTGCCCGACCAGGCCGTCGCTGCTCTCCAGCTCTGTCACGATCAGGTATTGGCAGGTCACGTCGATGTCCCACGGTTGCGACATTGGCAGCCGGTAGGTGCTGGCGGTCAGGCGGTGCACACGCATGAGGTCGTCCTTCCGCGTCGAGGACTGGTCGGCTGGTACCTGGCGGGATCTGCTGCCGGCGTACCTGTCACACCGGCGTTCCGGCGGCTCTGATCTTCGACGAGAGGTGACAGCTCGCGAGGTGCCGGGAATCGACCTCGGCGAGTGGCGGCACCTCGCGGCAGACGGCTTCGGCAAAGCGGCAGCGGGGGTGGAAGCTGCACCCCGATGGCGGGTTCTTTGGGCTCGGTATCTCCCCGGGCAGCAGCAGCCGCCGCCGTCCCTGCCGGCGGTGGGGGTCGGGCTCGGACACCGAGTCGAGCAGGGCGCGGGTGTAGGGGTGGGCCGGGGCGTCCAGCACCTGCTCCGCGGGGCCGATCTCCGCGACCCGGCCGAGGTACATCACGGCCAGCCGGTCGGCCAGGTAGTCGACGATTCTCAGGTTGTGCGTGATGACCAGGTACGTCAGGCCGTGACTGGCCCGCAGCGAGCGCATCAGGCTCAGGATCTTCGCCGCGGCGGAGACGTCGAGGCCGGCCGTGGGCTCGTCCGCGACCAGGAAGTCGGGGTGCAGCGACAGGGCGCGCGCTATGCCGATTCGGCGGGCCTGCCCGCCGGACAGCTCGTGCGGGTACTTCTCGGCGAGCGTCGCCGACAGTTCGACCATCTCCAACAGCTCAGCGACCGAGTAGCGCTGGTCTGCCGGCACGTCGTGAATGCGGTACGGCTCGGTGAGAAGGTCCGACACGCGAAGCCGCGGCGAGAGGCTGCCGTGCGGGTCCTGGAAGATCATTTGCATCTTCGGTCGCAGTCGGCGGAACTCCGCGCCCCGGAGCCCCGTGATGTCCCGTCCCTCGAAGAAGATCTGCCCGTGCGTCGCGGGGGCCAGTCGTAGGATGGCGCGGCCCAGCGTCGTCTTGCCCGAACCGGACTCGCCCACGAGGCAGACCACCTCGCCGCGGCGGATGTCCAGGTCGACGCCGTCGACGGCGCGCACGGCGGCGGGCTGGCGGCCGCGGAGGCGCTGGAACCACCACTGCCGGTCGACGTAGTGCGTTCGCAGCCCTCGCACGCTGACGATGGCGTCCGGGCGGTCATGGTCGTTGGTCACGGCTGTTCCTTCCGCCCGGTGGTCGCCGCGCTCGGCTGGCGCAGGTTCGCGTGCCCCGACTCGGGGTCGTAGAGGTGGCAGCGCACCCGCTGCCCCGTCACCTCGACGTACCGGGGCCGCTGCTCCCCGCAGCAGGGTTCGGCGTGCGCGCACCGGTTCGCGAACGCGCAGCCCTCGGGAAGCTCCGCGAGGGACGGCACCCTTCCGGGGATTGTCGGGAGTTCGGACCCTCGCCGCCGTCGCGACGGGACGGACGCCAGCAGCGCCTCGGTGTAGGGGTGCAGCGGGCGGTCGAACAGTTCCGTCACCTCGGCCTCCTCGACGGTCCGGCCGGCGTACATCACCACGACCCGGTCGCAGATCTGGGCCACCACTCCCAGGTCGTGGGTGATGAACAGGATCGTGGTCCCGCGTTCGTCGCGCAGGTCGCACAGCAACTGGAGGATCTGCGCTTCGAGGGTCACGTCCAGGGCCGATGTGACCTCGTCGGCGATCAGCAGTGCCGGTTCCAGCAGGAGCGCCATCGCGATCATGATGCGCTGGCGTTGGCCACCCGAAAACTCGTGCGGGTATGACCTGAGGCGGGCCGCCGGATCGGGAATGCCGACCCGCTCCAGCATCTCGACGATGCGGCGCCGAGCCTCCGCGCGGTCCGCCCGCGCCGGGGAGTGGGCGCGCAGCACGTCGAGCATTTGGCTGCCAATCGTCAGCGTGGGGTTGAGGCTCGTCAGCGGATCCTGGAAGACCATGGAGATCTCGGTGCCCCGCAGCCGCCTGCGCTCCTCCGGCCCGAGCGTGAACAGGTCGCGCCCCTGGTAGAGCGCCCGCCCGCCGGTCACCTCGCCGTTCGGGGGCAGTAGTCCGAGCAGCGCGGCCGACAGCGTTGACTTGCCGCAGCCGGACTCCCCGACGATGCCGATGATTTCGCCCGGCCGGGCTGTGATGGTCACGTCCTGCAGGGCGGCGAGGGCGCGCCCCTGCGAGTGGTACGTGACGTCCAGACCGTCGACCTCAAGCAGGTACGGGTCGTTCTTGATGCGACCGTCATCGGTCATAGCGCAACCCCTTTGCTCCGGACAGGCGTGGATCGGAGACGTCGCGCAGGGTTTCGCCGAGTGTCGTGAACCCGATGGTGGTCAGCACGAGCGCGAGCGCCGTCCAGAGCACGGCCCACGGCGCCTCGTACACGTCCGCGAAGCCTTCGCTCAGGATGACGCCCCACGAAGGTGTCGGAGGCTGCACGCCCATGCCGAGGAACGACAGGCCGGCCTCGACCGTGATGGCGCTCGGGATGTTCATCGCCAGCAGGATGAACAGCGGCGCGATGACGTTGGGCAGCACGTGTACGCCGATGATCCGCAGGGTGCCGGCGCCCAGGGCCCGTTCGGCCTCGATGAAGGGGCTCTGCCGCAGGGCGAGCACGGACGCCCGGGTCACTCGCGCCGACTGTGGTGCGAAGGTGATGGCGACGACGATCACGAGGTTGGTCAACGAGGGGCCGAGCACCGCGACGAGCACCAGCGCGAGCACGACCGACGGGAACGCCTGGATCGTGTCCATGAACACGACGACGGCGTTGTCCACCCACCCGCCCCGGTATCCGGCGACGAGCCCGAGCAGGAGTCCGAGCACGAGTGAGGTGCATACGGCGGGGAGCGCGACGGCGAGTTCGATGCGGACGCCGAGCAGGATCCTCGACAGCAGGTCACGGCCGAGACCGTCGGTGCCGAGCAGGTGGCTGCCGGAGGGGCCCTGGAGCCGGTTGGGGATGTCCTGCGTCGCTCCGTCGTAGGGCACGACGTGCGGGGCGAACACGGCGACGAGCAAGAGCGCGGCGACAACCGCCACGCCGAAGGCGCCGGCGGGGCGCCGGACGAGGCGTCCGAGCAGCGGACGGAGGCCCGCCGAGGTGGGCGGTACCCGGTCGGGAGCGGGGGCGATGGTCACGTCAGGCTCCTACCGCGGACTCCTCGACGCGGATCCGTGGGTCCACCAGCCGGTAGGACAGGTCCGCGAGGAGGTTCGTGAGGACGTAGAACAGGGCGATCACCAGGACGGCGCCTTGCACGACGGGAAAGTTTCGCTCGGAGATCGCTTCCACGGTGAGGCGCCCGAGTCCCGGTCGGGAGAAGATGATCTCGACGAGGACAGCGCCGCCGAGCAGGTCGGCGAGGCCCGAGCTGAGTACGGCGAGCGTGGGGATGATGGCGTTCTTCAACGCCCACTTGTAGAAGATGATCCGGTCGCGCACGCCGAACGCCCGGGAGGTGCGCACGTAGTTGGAGCCGAGCACCGACAGCATGCTGGTGCGCACGAGCCGCGCCACGTATCCGATCCACGTGATCGCCAGCGCGGACGCCGGCAGGACCAGGTGTATGGCGTAGTCCAGGGGGTTCGCGAAGCTGCCCGTGCCGACCGCCGGTAGCACGTCCAGTTGGACGGCGAAGACGATCAGCAGCAGCAGTGCGGCGATGTAGGACGGCATCGTGATGAAGCCGATGGACAGCAGCGCCATGGCCCGGTCGGCCAGCGAGTTCTGCCGCCGGGCGGCGTAGACCCCGAGCGGTATGCCGACGAGCGCCGCGAGGGCCAGTGCCGTGATCGCGAGCACCACGGTGTGCGGGATGGCCTGCGCGATGAGCTGGGTGACCGGCGTGCGGGACAGGAAGTCCAGACCGAGGTCGCCCTGCAGGGCGCCGACGACGAAGTCCCACACCTGGATGGGGATGGGATTGTCGAGCCCCATTTCCGCACGGACGACCTCGACCTGGGCCGGCGTGGCCTGTGGACCGAGGACGATCTCGACCGGATCCCCGGGCACCAGGTGCACGAGGAGGGAGAGAAAGGTCATCACGGCGAGCACGACGATGACCGTCATGCCGAGCCGCTTGAGCAGGTACGTGGCCACGAGTTGTCTCCGGTAACTGTCGGCGCGGTCTAGGCGTCCCGGCCGAAGGTCCAGGGGATGAAGTCCCCGTCCGGGCGGACCGGCGCCTTCAGGCCCTTGCGCTTAGCCAGGGACGCCGTCGGCCACGCCACCCACAGCGCCACCGCGTCCTCATCCATGAGCTGCTGCATTCGGATGTACATCTCGTTGCGCTTGGCGGGGTCGATCTCGACGAGCGCCTCGTTGTGCAGGCGGGTGAACTCCTTGTTGTCCCAGTTCATCCAGTTCCACTCGCCGATCTGGTCGCTGGTGAACCACTTGGTCGACCAGGACGGGTCGGGCTTGGTGGAGTAGCTCATGTAGAAGAGCTGCTTCTGGGCGTTCGCCTCCGGCGTGGCCTGGTTGAAGACACCGCCCTCCTGGACCAGCACCTTCACGTCGAAGCCCACTTCGTTGAGGTTGGCCTGCACGATCTCGGCGACCTTGGCCCCGCCGGGCGTTCCGGTCGACACCGACATCTCGATCTTCATGCCCTGCGCGCCGGCCTTGGCCAGGAACTCCTTGGCCTTGGCCAGATCGCGCTGGTAGACGGGCGCGTCCTTCCAGTAGCCGATCGGCATCCCGGGCGCGACGATTCCGGTCGCCCGGGTCCATTGGCCGTTGAAGGCACCGGCGATGATGGAGGGAACGTCGATGCCGTGGATGACCGCCAGCCGCACGTCCTTGTTTTTGAAGTTGGGGTGGCCGGCGTTGATGCCGATCCAGTTGTAGCGCAGCGAAGTCTTCTCGATGACCTCGAAGCTGTTGTTCTTCTTGACCCGCGCGACTGTCGTCGGTCCCAGCACGGCGAAGTCGAGCTCGTCGGTCTCCAGCGCAATGGTCGTCGGGTTGTCCTCGGCGATGACGACGAACCGCAGTTCCCCCCACAGCGGCTTGTCCGCGTAGTTGGCCGCGCCGCCGTAGTTTGCGAACTTCTTGAGCACGACCTGCTGGTTGCGCTTCCACTCGACGAACTCGTACGGGCCCGTGCCGATCGGGCTGGTGCCAAACGCCTCGCCCCGCTCCTCGACCGCCCGCTTCGACACGATCTCACCCGAACCGACCGGCAGGGTCGTGGCGAGCAGAGGAGCAAACGGCTCCTTCAGTACGATCGTCCCGCTGTACTTGTCGTGGACCTCGACGCCCTTCAACGCAATCCAGTCCGACCGGTACGCAGACTTGATCTTCGGCTCGGTCAGGCCGGCGATGCGCTCGTACGAGAACTTGACGTCCTCGGCCGTCAGCTCTCCGTAGCCGCCGTGGAACTGGATTCCCTTCTTCAGGGTGAAGTCGTAGCGCAGCCCGTCGCTGGACGGTTCGAACTTCTCCGCCAACTCGTTGACCAGCTCGAACTTGTCAGGCCGGTAGGTCACCAGGTGCTCGAAGATGTTGGCCCGGACGGTCGTGTTGGTGTGCCCGGCGTTGAACGCCGGGTCCAGGTTTGAGATGTCCTCGTCGAGGTGGATCCGCAGCAGCTTGGTCGAGATGTTCGCCCCGGCCCCCTCCTCGCCGCCGCAGGCGGCCAGCAACGAACTCACACCGGCGAGGGATACGCCGAGCGCGGAGTACTTGAGCAGGTTGCGGCGGCTCAGACCGCCAGGGGTCCGGTTACCGATGTTGTTGCTCGCGTCCATGAGTTCCACCTTCGAACTGTGCAGATGGCGGGGGCAGGGGCCAGGGACCGTCTCGGTGTCATGCGGTGCCGTCGGCGACGGTGACCAGCCTCACGTTTGTTCCGCTGAGATGAAAACAGTTCTATCCAGCGAAAGTCAACAGTCTCTTCGGCGCCGGTCGGGGTGGTTAGCAGTGGTCACGGGGGACTTCGAACGCGCGGGTGTTCGCGAAGACGCGGACCTCGCCCTCGAAGGCCTCCACTGTGTTCGTCACCAGGAAGCTCTCGCCGTCGGCCGTCATGGCGCTGCGGGCCTCGATGCGGATGCGCCAGTCGTCGCGGGCCAGGTGGTAGGTCGTCTCGCTGCTCACCCTGGCGGAGAGCGGGTCGCCCTCAGTGATCGCGTACGTCTCGAGCCTGGATCGCCGTTTCGCGAGCCCGGTGGCGGTCACCGTTGTGTCGTCCTCCGACCTGCGCAGGATCTCCACCTTCCCGGTCGCCAGGTCGCGGACGACCACCCGCTGTCCGGCGGGGTCGCTGGGCCTGGACACCACCGGCGCCGGTGCCGCTACCTCAGGCTCGCCGAAGGACGCCAGGTGCCCGTCCTCGGCCCGGGGGGTGCGAACCGGCAGGTCCAGGCGGGTGGATCCGCTGGTGAACAACGACAGCGCGAACGGCTTCGGGGGCGGCCATACCCATGGCCAGTAGGAGGACGAGACGGCCAGGCGTAGCCAGTGCCCCGCCGGGATCGCCTGCGCGATGGCGTTCATCGGCACCGTGACCTCGTAGCGTCGGCCAGGTTCGAGGGCCCGGGGATGCTCGTGGCCGTCCGCGTGGCTGAGGTTGAGCACGCCGCGCGTCACGAGTAGCGACGAGCCGTCCGGCGCGACGTCACACAGCCGGACGACCACCGTGGCGAGCGGCTGCGACGCGGCCAGCGAGAACGTGACCTCGGGGAAGCCGAAGATCTCGATCCGGTCCGCCAGCGGCTCCGTGTCGAAGCACAGCGACCGGGCGTCCTCGGCCCGCTGGTCCAACGGGAGGTCGGCCGCACCGCCGCCCGGGCACCAGTCGCCGGCGTCCAGGCCAACGAGTTGAGTCCCGTCGATCTCCAGGCGCCGTTCCGCGACCGGGTGGTCGACGAGTGCTCCCGCATCCAGCGTGTACGTCAGGCGTTGGTCGTCCGTCCGGGGCCACGACGGCTCGGCCACCCATCGCCCGGGGCGCACGTCGTAAGCGGGCCGGGGCGGTACCGGCTCCTGCATCCAGGCGCGAAGCACGGGCTCGTCCATGATTCCGGTATCGATTCCCTTGAGCCAGTGGTCCCACCAGCGCAGGCACTCCTGGAGGAACCCGATCGCGGGGCCGGGGACTCCAGACTCCGGATACTGGTGGCCCCACGGGCCGATCAGTGCCTTGCGTGGACCGGGGAGGCCGGCGAGCAGACGCGGGATCGCGTTGGAGTATCCGTCCGCCCAGCCACCGACGGAGTACACGGGGCATTCGATCGCCGAGTAGTCCTCACAGACCGAGCCGTGCTTCCAGTAGTCGTCGCATCGCTGGTGGCTGAGCCAGGCCTCGACGAACGGCGGGCTGCCCTCCAGGCGCTCCAGCCACATCTCCCGCCAGCGCTCGCCGACCACGGCCGGGTCCGGCGGCAGCGCGTTGAAACCGAGCATGGTCGACGCCCAGGGCAGCATCTTCGAGGCGAGAACGGTCCCGCCCAGGTAATGGACGTCGTCGGCGTACCGGTCGTCCGTGGAACAGACAGTGATGATCGCGCTGAGCTGCGCGGGACGGCGAGCCGCGATCTGAAGCCCGTTGAAACCGCCCCACGACTTGCCGATGATCCCGACCTTTCCGGTGCACCACGGCTGCTCAGCCAGCCAGGCGAGCACCTCCAGCGCGTCGTCCTGCTCCTGGGCGAGGTACTCGTCCAGGAGCACGCCCTCGGACTCGCCGCTGCCCCGCATATCCACCCGGACCGCGGCGTAGCCATGCCCAGCGAAGTACGGATGCATCTGCGAGTCGCGCACGACCGTGCCGTCGCCCTTGCGGTACGGGATGTACTCCAGGATCGCGGGGACCGGGTCGGAGGACGCGTCCACGGGCAGCCACACCCGGGCGGAGAGCCGGACGCCGTCACGCATGGGGATCCAGACGTGGTCGATCACGTCGACCGGACGATCGAAGTGAGTCTTGACCTTACGGGCTCGTGCCATGCCGCCCCTCTGTCTTTCGCCCACCCGCATCTGCCGCTCACCGCGCCATTAGGTCGTCGTCGCAGGCCCCGGCGGAGGGCTTCTGCCGGCGACCGGGGTCGGCTACGTTGACGTTCTACGTTGGTTGACAACGGGCGGGCCCTAGTAGACCATTTCCGGCGAGATGAAATCAGTTCAAGCCAGCGAAAGTCAACACGTTGAGTCCCTCGGTCGGGTGCTCGACGTGCTGGAGCTGTTCACGGCGGCCGGGCCGGAGTTGTCGCTCACGGACATAGCCGAACGCCTCAAGTGGCCGGCGCCCACGGCGCATCGAGTCGTCTCGACGTTGCTGGCGCGTGGATTCCTGGCACGGGACCCACGCACCAAGCGCCTCCGCATCGGGATGAGCGTTATGCGGCTGGTCGGACCGCTCATGTCCGGCCTGGCGCTGCCCGACCTCGCCTTGCCGTTCCTGCGCGACCTGGCGCAGGACACCGGCGAGACGGTCAACCTCGCCGTTCTCGACGGCGCGGAGGTTCTCTACCTTGCCTCCGCACCGGGCAGCTTCCTGCTCCGCGTCGACACGACACCGGGGCTGCGCACCCCGGCGCACTGCACCGCGCTCGGCAAGTGCATGCTCGCCCAGCTCGACCCCGACGACGCGAGACAGCAGCTCGGCAAGGCGCCGTATGTGGCGCGCACCGATCGCAGCGTCCACTCCTGGAAGCAACTCGCCCCCCAGCTCGACACCATCCGCAGCGATGGCTACGCGCTCTCGCTGGAGGAGTACGAGGCGGGGCTGAACTCCTGCGCGGTCCCCGTCCCGACCCACAACGGGGTGATCGCGGCGATCAATATCGCGGCGTCCGCGATCCGGGTACCTGCCCAGGACCTGGTAGCCACGTTCGTCCCCCGGCTGAGGGCGACCGCCGAGGCCCTCGCGCGCGCCCAGGGACTCGAGCCGGAACCTACATGAGCACCAGTGCCGTCGCCCGCGACGACCTGCACGACCAGTTCCTCCTGGACCCCGGCCTCGTCCACCTGAACCACGGCGGGTTCGGCGCCTGCCCGAGGCCCGTGTTCGACGCCCTCCAGCGCTGGCAGCGAGACCTCGAACGCCACCCGTCCGCGATGCTCTCCCACGGTTACGACGCACTGATGGAGGGCGTACGCGAGCGCCTGGCCGGATTCCTCGGCTGCTCCGCGCGCGACCTGGTCCTCGTCCAGAACACGACGGCCGGTCTGAACGCCGTTGCTCGCTCGCTGCGGCTGCGACCCGGCGACGAGGTGCTGGCGACCGACCATGAGTACGAGGCGATGGACCTGCTGTGGCAGCACGTCTGCGCCGAGGCGGGGGCCCGTTACGTCCGCCAACGTCTGCCGCTGCCCGTCGAGGACCACGGCGACCTGGTCGAGGCGGTGTGGTCGGCGGTCGGCCCGGCCACCCGCGTCATCTTTCTCAGCCACATCACCTCCAAGACCGCTATCACCCTGCCCGTGGCCGAGATCTGCCGCCGCGCCCGGGCCGCCGGCATCATGACCGTGGTCGACGGGGCACACGCCCCCGGACAGATACCCTTGCGGCTCGACGCGCTCGGCGTGGACGTGTACGCGGCGAGTTGTCACAAGTGGCTGTGCGGGCCGCGGAGTACCGGCTTCCTCTACGTCCGCCCTGAGTATCAGTCCGGCATCCTTGCGCCGCTCATCAGCCACGGTTCCCAGCCGGGGTCGACCTTCCTCGAACGCCACCGGTGGCAGGGCACGCGCGACCCGAGCGCATTCCTGGCGCTACCGACCGCCATCGACTGCCAGCAGACCCCAGCGTGGGATGCCGCCCGGCGCCGCAGCCATGAGCTGGCCCGGGTCGCACGCGCCGCAGTCAGCGAGCTGTTTCACCTCGAACCGTTCACGCCGGACTCCGATGACTGGTTCGTCCAGATGGTTTCGGTGCCGCTGCCACCGTGCGACGGCGCGGCGATGCGGCGCCGGCTGTGGACCGAGCACCGGATCGACGCACCGGTGCGTGACTGGGCCGGCGGATCACTGATCCGCGTCTCAGTAAACGCCTACAACACCAGCGACGACCTCGACCGCCTGGTCGACGCGCTCGGCGCGCTGTTCACCACCCCTCGCGCCGCCCGACGGTGATGCGCGTATCCACCCGTCCGTGACCCCGAGAGGACCGGGCCCAATGACTGGCATCCAGGTAGCCGCCGAACCTTCTGCTCTCCCCGCGACCCACCATGCGGGCCTCGACATCGATGTCCTCGAGGAGATCCAACGGCGCGTACTGTGGCTGGCAACCCGCATCGTGGACGCGGCCAACCACGACCGCGACACCGGTGACGGCGTCAAGGTCGGCGGGCACCAGGCGTCGAGCGCATCGCTCGTGTCGGTGATGACGGCGTTGTGGTTCGCGCACCTCGATGCCGCGGACCGAGTGAGCGTGAAACCGCACGCGTCGCCGGTTTTCCACGCAATCCAGTATCTGCTCGGCAACCTTGACCGGTCCTACCTGACCAAGCTGCGGGCCCGTGGTGGGCTGCAGTCGTACCCGTCGCGGACCAAGGATCCTGACGACGTCGACTTCTCCACCGGCTCGGTCGGCTTGGGTGCCGCCGCACCGCTGTTCGCCGCGGTGACCCGTCGTTACGTCGATGCGCACTTCGGCGTCCGGCCGCGGTCGCGGTTCGTCGCCCTGATGGGCGACGCCGAACTCGACGAGGGAAACGTGTGGGAGGCAATCGCCGATCCCTCGACCCAGGGGCTCAGCAACGTCATGTGGGTGGTGGACTTCAACCGCCAATCGCTGGACCGCGTGGTCCCCGGCGTGCGCGTCGGGCAGTGGAAGCAGCAGTTCGCCGCCGCCGGCTGGCACGTCGTCGAGGTGAAGTACGGCCGCCGGGCACGCGCGGCGTTCCAACGGCCCGGCGGTGAGCGACTGGTGGCCTGGATCGACGCCATGCCCAACGAGCAGTACCAGTCGCTGTTCGGGCTGGGCGGGCCGGAGTTGCGCAAACAGTTCCTCGACGGCGCCCCCTCCGAGGTGGAGTCCTTCATCGCGGACCTGGACGACACGGAACTCGCCCGGTTGATCACGGATCTTGGTGGTCACGATCTCCCGTCGCTTCTCGAGGCCTTCGCGGCCTGCGATGCCGTGACCGACCGGCCGAGCGTCGTCTTCGCCTACACGGTCAAGGGATGGGGGTTGCCGATCGCCGGTAACCCGCGCAATCACTCCGCCCTGTTGTCCAAAGAACAGGTGGACCTGCTGCGCGCGTCGCTTGGACTCGACCGCGGCAACGAGTGGGACCGGTTCGACCCGTCGACCCCCGCCGGTCGGTGGATCGCCGCCCGGCGCACCCACCTGGCGCGACCCTCCGTCAGCAGGTCGCGGCCAGTCCAGGTGCCGGCCAGCAGTGGGCTGCGCGCCGGGAGGCAGACGTCGACGCAGGAAGCCTTCGGCCGGATCCTGAGCGAGCTGTCCCGACACCGCGAGGTCGCCCCGTACCTGGTGACGACGGCCCCCGACGTGGCCACGTCGACCAATCTTGCTGGCTTCATCAACCGCGCAGGCGTCTTCTCGCCGACGGAGCAGCGGTCGTGGAACACCGACCCGGTGCTGCGCTGGGCGGAGGGCCCAACCGGGCAGCACATCGAACTCGGCATCAGCGAGATGAACCTCTTCCTGCTCCTCGGCCAGCTCGGACTGGCTCGGGAACTGTCGGAACAGCCACTGCTCCCTGTTGGCACCGTCTATGACCCGTTCGTGCTGCGGGGCCTGGACGCCTTCATCTACTCGGTCTACTCCGGGGCCCGGTTCGTCGCGGCGGGAACACCGTCCGGGGTCACCCTGGCTCCCGAGGGTGGCGCCCACCAGTCAACGATCACACCCAGCGTCGGGCTCGAGCTGCCGAACACGACGTTCTTCGAGCCCGCCTACGCGGCCGCGGTCGACTGGCTGCTCTGCGATTCGCTGCGACGCATCGCCGACGGTGCCAACACCGGAGCCGAAGCAACGCCGGAGGAGTCCGGTGCCTACTACTTCCGGCTCACCACGCGGCCGCTGGACCAGGCACCGTTCGAGACGGCGCGGGCCCGGATAAGTGACGCGGTGCTGCGACGCCAGGTCCTCGCCGGCGCCTACCGGCTGGTCGACGCCAGCGACCTCGCCGCACGTGGCGCGCCTCAGGTGCACCTGGTCGGTTCCGGGGCCGTCCTGCCCGAGGTTCTCGCTGCCGCGGCTGAACTCGCCGACGAGGGCATCGCCGCGCACGTCGTGGACGTGACGTCCCTGGATCGGCTCTACGGCGCGTGGCAGAGCAGCCTGCGGCGAGGCATCCGCTCCGCGCGGGTGCCCTCGATCCCCGGAGTGCTGGCCGCTGCCTTCCCGGATCGCGCGCCGGTGGTCACCGTCCACGATGCGGCCTCGCACACGATGGCCTGGCTCGGGTCCGCGCTCGGCGTCGCCTGCGTTCCGCTGGGCGTTGACGCTTTCGGCCAGTCCGGCACGGTGCACGACCTGTACGAGCTGCACGACCTGCTGCCCGGCAGCATCGTCAACGCGGCGCTCGCCGCGCTGGCGTTGCGCTGACCAACGACTCCACCGTCGACGGCATGACGCTCCCGGCGCCGGGATCTCGACCCGGCTGGCCTTGACCGGCTCGCAGCGGCAATCCTATGCTTCCGGCGTGTGAAAGATGGTTCCGATGGATGGAACGTCTGCGCAGCCCCTCCGCGGCCCGACCGGCGGCGCGCTTCCCGCCCGCAGGGCTCGACGTCGCGGCCAACTCACCACCGTTCCGACTTTGGCGGTGGGGCCCGCAGCCGGCATCGCCGGTGGGCTTCGGCAGACACGTGCCGGCACGGATCGAAGCGACTGATTGGCGAGGAACGTTGTGGTGATGGGTGACCTGACAGACCGGGTGGAACAGTTCGCCGCCGCGTTGTCCGCAGTGCTCGCCGAGCGTGGCGAGAACAGGTACCAGGGCATGCCCTCCGATGCCGACTCCCGCTACGCGTACAAGGAGATGGGTAGGGCCGGGATGATCGGCCTGCACTGGCCGGAGCGCCTCGGCGGTCAAGGCATGAGCCCCCTCGACACGTTGTCCGCCGAGGAGCGGTTCGGCTACCACTGGCTCCCGCTGTCCAGCTACCTACTGTCCGTCAAGACAATCGGCAACGTCATGCTCCAGTTCGCCACGCCGGAGCTGCTCGAACGGTTACTTCCGCCAGTGGCGGCCGGCGATCTGGTGTTCTGCCAGGGCTTCTCCGAGCCCGAGGCGGGCTCCGACCTCGCCTCACTACGCACGCGCGCGGTGCTGGACGGCGATCGGTTCATCGTCAACGGCCGCAAGATCTGGACGTCGAGCGCCGAATACGCGGACTGGATTTACCTCGCCGTCCGGACCGACACCCAGCGGCCCCGGCACCGAGGACTGTCGGTGCTCGTCGCGGACATCAACACCCCGGGAGTCGAGGTACGCGTGCACGAGACACTCGGCGGTGGAACCCTCGGCGAAGTTCTCCTTGAGGATGTGGAGATCCCGGCCGACCAGATCGTCGGTGAGCTGCACGGCGGGTGGAAGGTGCTCATGGGCACCCTCGACTTCGAGCGGGTCACCAGCGAGAAGGTCGGCGTCGTCCACTGGCTGCTCGACCAGTTGGAGCCGCACTGCACGACCGCAGCCCATCGGCAGGCCCTGCGCCGGCTCCGCGGTGAGGTACAGGCCGCCCGGCTGCACGGGCGGCGGGCCACCGAGCTGCTCGCCCGGCAGCAGCCGGCGAGTAAGGCGTCGTCCATGGCGAAACTGTCGGTCGCCAAGCTGATGCAGCGGCTGGCCGGCGCGGCCGTCGAGATCCTCGGGCCGCAGGCGCTCATCGAGCCCGGTGGCGATGGGCCGGCAGAGGGTCGCATCGCCGCCTTTCACCGGGCCGCGGTGGCGACCACCATCGCCGGCGGCGCCTCGGACATCCAGCGACGGGTCATCGCCCGTCAGGGGCTGGGGTGCGCCTGATGGATTCCGCGACCACCGACCGCGCGACCGCACCAGCCCGGCGGTTACCGCTTGCCGGAGTCCGCGTGCTCGACTACGCACAGTACGTGGCCGGCCCTTTGGCGACGATGCTCCTGGCGGATCTCGGGGCAGACGTCGTCAAGGTCGAAGGGCCCGGCGGTGACGCCTGGCGCCACTACGAGCCGCACGCGCCCGGCCAGAGCAGCTACTTCTACTCCCTCAACCGCAACAAGCGGTCGGTCATGCTGGACCTGAAGACGGCGGAGGGACGCGCGGCGAGCGATCGCCTGATCGCCACCGCAGACGCGGTCGTGCACAACCTGCCAACAGCGCGGGTGGTGTCGTTCGGGCTTGACCGGGACAATGTCCGCCGCCTGAACCCCCGCGCCGTCTGCGTGTCGATCTCCGCCTTCGGCAGCCAGGGCCCCGACTCTGGGCGCCTCGGCTACGACCTGATCGCCCAGGCGCTATCCGGCCTGCTCATGGCCGACGTTCGGGTCGGCGACGAGGTACCGCGCCGCTCCGGCGGGATCCCGATGGCCGACCTCACCACCGGACTGTTGGCCGCCATCAGCGTCCTGGCCGGGCTCCACCAACGTGCCTCGGACGAGGCTCCAGGCATCGAGGTCTCGCTGCTTGGAGCGGCGCTTACCACCCAGGTGCAGCGGTTCGTGCGACTGGAGCGATCGGAGGCGGACCAGGTGCCAGCGCAGCCGCTGACCCGCGCCGACATCGAGGCCATGGCCAGGGCTACCGCGGCCGGCGAGGAGATGGAGCCCTACTACCGCTGCTATGAAACGGCGGACGGGTACGTCGCCCTGGCATGCTTGAACGTGAGCCAGCGACGCCATGTGCTGGAGGTGCTGGGCCTCGACGATCCATGGGTCGAGAACCCCCAGGCCGCTCCCGCCAACCCGGCCGAGCGCTTCCGCCGAGTCGCCACACATCAGCAGTTCGTGGCCGCGTTCCGGCAAAGGACGACCGCAGAGTGGATCATGCTGCTCGGATCCCGGAACATCCCGGTCGGCGAGGTGCGCCAACTCAGCCAGTTGTTCGACGACGAGCAGGTGCAGACCAACGGGCTCGTGCAGTGTGTGCACCAGCCCGGCGTGGGACCGGTACGGCTGCTGGGCAACCTGTTCATGATCGACGGCGTAGCTACGCCTGCGGAGCGGCATGCGCCGGGGCTGGGAGAACACACCCGCGAGGTGCTCGATTCGTTACCCGCGATCCACATTATCGAAGGAGGTCGAGCGTCGTGCCGATGACCGAGGTCGCCGCATTCACGTCGTCCATCCGATCCATCGTCGCCGACCACTGCTCCCCCGGCCCATGGCGGCCCGGCAGCACCGAGGACGACCGGCTGCCGGCGCTGCGAAAGCACCTGGACAGCGCCGGTTGGTTCGATCTGGCCGACGATCCGCAGGCCCTGCCATTCCTCGGTCCGGCCGCGGTGGAGCTAGGCCGCGGCCCGGCGGCGCTGCACGAACTCGACGCCCTGCTCGGCGGCAGCCCGTACGTGTCAGGGATGACCCGCTACGCCGAGCCCGGCGACCGCGCGATCGTGCCCGGCGGAGACGGCCTGCGGGTGGCGACCATCGCCGCGGTTAAACCTGTCCCGTACGGGGACTGCATCGCCGCGGCCCGCGCCCATATCGACGGCGGCGAGTTGATGGACCCCGCCGAGGCGGGCAGGCGAGAAGCTGCGTGGGTGACCGCGACCGTCGGGTACCTCGCCGGTCTGACCGCCGAGGCCCTGCGGCTGGCGCTGGAACACACGACGACCCGACAGGCGTTCGGCGGGACGCTTGCCGGGCTGGACAGCGTCCAGCAACGGCTCGCCGACGCCGCCCTCTGCGCCGACGGCCTGCTGCTGCTGGCAGAGGGTTCGCCCGACCTGGACGCCCTGGCGTACGCGGGGCCGGCGGCGTGCGCTGCGCTGGCCGAATGCCACCAGGTGGTCGGTGCGATCGGCTACACCCTGGAGTTCCCGCTCCAGCGGTACTCGCGGCGGGCGCGGGCGATCCATCTGTGGGCCGACGCGTGGATCGAGGCACGCTCGTGAGCACCTTCGTCATCACCGGTGGCAGCGCAGGCATCGGGTTCGGCATCGCCCGCCGCCTCGGCCGTGACGGGCACGAGCTGGTCCTGGTTGCGCGCGGCGAGGATCGGCTGGCCGAGGCGGAGCGGCGCCTACGTGAGGAGGGCGTGAGCTGCCGAAGCGCAGCCCTCGACGTGCGCGACGCCGAGGCCGTCACGGCGCTGATCAACCGGCTGCCCACAGTCGACGGCGTGGTCAACAACGCCGCCGGAAACTTTGCCTGCCCCACCGTCGACCTGTCGCCGAACGGCTTCCGGGCAGTCGTAGAGATCTCCCTGTACGGGACGTTCTTCCTGTCCCAGGCGCTGGCCCGTCGGCTGATCACCGAAGGGCGACCTGGGGTAATCCTGAACATTGTCGCCACCTATGCGTGGACGGGTGCGCCTGCCGTGGCACACTCCGCAGCGGCGAAGGCGGCGATGCTCGCGTTCACCAAGTCCGTGGCCCGTGAGTGGGGACCACACGGGATTCGCGTCAACGCACTGGCGCCCGGCTTCGTCCCGACGTCGGAGGCCACCGCCAACATCCTGTCCGACGACTCCGCGCAGGCCGCGATGCTGGACCTCATCCCGCTCGGCAGGTTCGGCGACGTCGACGACATCTCCGAATCCGCCGCGTTCCTACTCAGCGAGCGGGCCGCCTACGTGACCGGCGCCGTGCTCACGGTCGACGGCGGCAGGTCACTGGGCGTCGCGATGCACCGTGCAAAGCATGGGTAGCCCCACAGGAGGAACCGGAATGGCAACCAGACTGGCGTTCATCGGACTCGGCATCATGGGCACGCCGATGGCTGAGCACCTCGTCCGGGCCGGATTCGACGTCACCGGTTACAACCGGAGCCCCGCGAAGACCCGTCGTCTGGTGGAAGCCGGCGGCCGCGCCGCGAACAGCATCGAGGAAGCCGTCGCGGACGCCGACATCGTGTGTGTCATGGTGCCCGACTCGCCGGACGTGCGGGAGGTGCTGGCCGGCACTGGCGGCGTCTTCGACACCGCCCGGCCGGGAACGCTCGTCATCGACTTCAGTAGCATCCGCCCTGACGTCAGCAACGAACTCTGGCACCAGGCGAAGGCCAAGGGCTTCCGGCTTCTCGACGCGCCGGTGTCCGGAGGACAGGCCGGCGCGGTCAACGCCACCCTGTCGATCATGGTCGGCGGGGAAGTTGCAGACGTCGAGGCGGCGCAGCCGGTACTCCAGGCCGTGGGGAAAACCATCGCTCACGTCGGCCCGCCCGGCTCCGGCCAGACCGTCAAGGCGGCAAACCAACTCATCGTGGCCGGGCACCTCGAACTGCTGGCCGAGGCGATCGTCTTCCTGGAGGCCTACGGCGTTGACACGAGAAAGGCGATGACCGTCCTGGGTGGTGGCCTCGCCGGCAGCGCCGTGCTCAACCAGAAGAGCGAGGCGATGCTGACGCGATCGTTCCAGCCCGGATTCCGGGTGGAGTTGCACCACAAGGATCTAGGCATCGTCACCTCGGCTGCCAGGGAAGCAGGAGTGGTGATCCCGCTCGGGGCCCTGGTCGCGCAGCTGATGGCATCGCTCAAGGCCCAGGGCAACGCGGACGACGACCACTCCGCACTGCTGAAGCTGCTGGAGCGACTTAACGGTCGACGCAGCTAACGGTCTTTGGTGGTGACGCTCCTGGTCGGCAAGTGTTTACACCGAGTCGCGCCGGTGAGGATGGCCTGGTCTGGACCGCTCTACCACCTCGCTGCGAGGTACGGGGGAAGCCAGCCGTGGTGCTGCACGACGCGCTGGCCTGCGGCCGGGTCGTTGCCGGGCGTATGCATCATACGGCGCTCGCTGCACCCGCGAACGACTCCTCGGTCCCTCCGCCGGATTTCGGTACGGGCTGGAAACGATGTGCATCGGCGGCACCCAGGATCGTCGGGCGCTTGACGAAGAGGCGTGACTCAATCGACATCGATCCCGGCATCGGGAGCCTGGAAGGAGAGAGCAGGAAGATGAGTGATTCGCCCCGTGTCGCAGTGGTCACCGGGTCGGCGCGCGGAATCGGCGCCGCGACAGCGCAACGACTAGCGGCGGAAGGATTCGCGGTCGCCGTGCTGGACCTCGAGGTGCCGGCAGCAAAGACTACTGTGGATGCCATCGAGTCTTGCGGCGGCCGCGCACTCGCGGTCGGTGCCGACGTGTCTGATCCCGATCAGGTCAGCGCCGCGGTCGACCGGATCAGCACCGAGCTCGGCGCCCCGACCGTCCTGGTCAACAACGCCGGCGTGACCCGGGACAACCTGCTGTTCAAGATGACCCTCGACGACTGGGGCAGTGTCGTCAACGTGCATCTGCCCGGGTCCTTCCTCATGACCAAAGCAGTGCAGAAATACATGGTGGACGCGAGGTTCGGCCGCATCGTCAACATCTCGAGTACCTCCGCCCTCGGCAATCGCGGCCAGTCCAACTACTCAACGGAAGGCCGGCCTGCAGGGCTTCACCAAGACGCTCGCCATCGAGCTCGGCAAGTTCGGTGTGACCGCGAATTGCATCGCGCCCGGCTTCATCGTCAGTGACATGACGAAAGCGACCGCTGAACGCGTCGGAGAGGACTGGAACACGTATCTCTCCACCCGCACGAAACAGATCCCTGTGGGCCGCGCCGGGCAACCCGAGGACATCGCGCACGCCGTCTCCTTCCTCGTGAGCCAAGGCGCCGGATTCGTGTCCGGACAGGTCATCTACGTAGCGGGCGGGCCGAAGGCATGAGCCACGCCGCATTACGGGCAGGCTGTTGAAAGTCCAGGAGGTAGCTATGCTCGTCGGCCGAGGAGAACGTCGCCCGGCTGACCAGCGAGCCACGGATGCTGACGCCTTCGGGTCCGCCGAAGAGGTCACCAAGCAGGAGGCCCTGGTCAGCGCACTGCTGGTGGGATCGGAGTCTCAGCTCCTGGGACATGCACCGGCGCCTGCGCGGTTGGGGGCAGGGTCAGGCGTCGATTCAGCGGCCTCGCTCCTGGCCCGACCAGGTGTCCGAAAGATCTATCGACTCGGGTCGATCACAAAGCCACAGCGGAGTGACCACTTGGGTCTTCACTGGGAGGTCAAACAGATCCCGCCGCCGCATCATTGCTGGTCAGCCGCCTTAGCCGACGTGATGTCGGTTGACCACTTCTGTCGCGGTGACCACTTCGTCGACGTGCACCCAATCTGCTCCCAGCGCAAGGATCGGCCCTACCGCTGATTCCTTACCGCCCTGACCTGCACATACACCTTCACCAGGTCGACTAGAGCGTCGTCGAAGTTAGCGCGCTGCCGTTGAGCACTGCGGTGTGAAGCAGGACGCCGCACCGCCCCTGAGCAGGCAGAACGTAGAACCCGCTGGTAGGGCCGGTGCGATTGGGTGCAGTTCCGCGCCGTTCGGTGCAGTTCCGCGCCGTTCAGCGCACCCCGTTGCTCCCACCCCGTTCCCCCATCATCGGTGGGGCGGCCGTCAGGGCCGCTGCAAGGTAGGGATATGACCTTTTCAGGTCAGTCCGAGGAGTTGTAGGGCTCGGTGTGGGTTTCGGCTGTTGCGGCGTAGCGCTTGGCGATGGTGGTGAGACCGGACAGTCGGAGCAGGCTGATCACGGTGTTGCGGAGGGTGGCCAGGGCGCGGGGTGCGTTGCCGGTGCGGACGCGGCTGGCGTCTTCTCGGTAGGTGGTGTCGCGGATGTGGTGTAGCACCTCGATCGTCCAGTGTCCGCGGAGCCAGTCGGCCAGGTCGGTGGGGCTGGCCTGGGTGGCGGTGAGGTTCGTGATGGCGTAGACGTTGACGGTGCTCCAGCGTCCGGTGGCGGTGTGGAGGCGGCGCCGGCGGATCCGGATCGCTTGCACGGCGTGCGGGAAGTCCAGGGCGAGTGGCCCGGTGCAGGTGACCGTTTGCAGTCGGCGGATGTCGTGGCGGCCGTGGCCGCGGCCGCGGGTGGTGTCCAGCACCGGGATCTTTGCCCAGGGCAGCGCTTTGAGCTGCCGGTACAGGTGTGGCTGGTTCTTCTTGACCGTGAACACGTAACCCGCCTTGTTCTCGGCCAGCCAGCGGGCGTGTTCGCGTTGGGTGTGCAGAGCGTCGGCGGTGACGACCGCCCCGGCCAGGTCGAGTCCGGCCAGCAACGGCTGGAACCGGGTGATTTCGTTGGTTTTACCATCGACGTCGGTCTGCGCGAGCACCACCCCGGTGTGCTGGTCGACCGCGGCCAGCAGATGCACCTGATCGCCTGGGCGGCCGCTGCCCCGCAGCGTCTTGCCGTCCACGGCGATCACTCGGCGGGCTACGGCACCGGGCACGGCGGTCGCGCGGTTGATCAACCACCGCCCGACCGCGGTGTCCAACGCGTCCGCGTCGACCCGGCTCAGCAGCCGCCCGATCGTCGTCGCGTCCGGCGCCACCCGGGTCCCGGTCCACGGATCCCGCGCCGCCCCCAGCGACCCCAGAACGGCATCCGGCAGGTCAGCGGCCCACTCACCGATCGCCGCGGTCGACATCTGCCCCGCCGCCACCGCCGCGACAGCGACGGCCAGGGGACTCGGCCACGGATGGATCACCCCGCGCGGATCCCGCGGGTCCGGCACCTGCGCCAACACACCCAGCAGCCCCGACCCCCACCGATGCGCCTCACCCGACACGCCCTGCAGGCGTGCGGCCAGCCCACCAATCAACGATGATGACGCCACGAGCGCGGCCCTTCCGTTGTGACCATCCAGACTCGACACCTGAATGATCAACGGAAGGCCGCGCTCTCCTACGTAACATCACAACCCGGCGCGGCTACCACGAAGACCCCAATGCGGTCATATCCCTACCTTGCAGTGGCCCTGGGGCGGCCGTGGATGCGACGGTGGTCTCGGTCGTCAATTGGCGTCTTTCCCTTGATCAGCAGATCGGTCTTCATTTGTACAGTCCCCCATCGTTTGGTGGATCGGCCCGTCCAGCGTGGTCAGCCTGCTTCCGCTGCCACCCCACCGGCCGGCGATGATCTCAGCGGCGATGCTGACCGCGGTCTCCTCCGGCGTGCGGGCGCCCAGATCCAGGCCCAGCGGGGAGGCGAGCCGCGCCAACTCGTCCTCGGTCAGCCCGACCGCGCGTAGGCGGGCCAGCCGGTCGTTGTGGGTGCGTCGGGATCCCATGGCGCCGATGTAGGCGAGTGGCAGCCGCAGCGCCACCTCCAGCACCGGTACGTCGAACTTCGGGTCGTGGGTCAGCACGCAGACCACCGTCCGTTCGTCCACCCGGCCGGCTTCGACCTCCGCCCGCAGGTAGTTGTGGGGCCAGCCGACCACGACTTCGTGCGCCTCGGGGAAGCGGCGTCTGGTGGCAAAGACCGGCCGGGCGTCGCAGACCGTGACCCGGTAGCCGAGGAAGGTGCCGATCCGGGAGACCGCCGCGGCGAAGTCGATCGCGCCAAAGACGATCATCCTGGGCGGCATCGCGTGGGTGGACACGAACAGCAGGAGTTCATCCCCGCGACGCTGCCCGTCGTACCCGTAGCGCAGCATGCCGGTGCGGCCGGTCGCCAGCAGGCCGCGGGCGTCGTCGGTCGCCGCTGCGTCCAGCCGATCGCTGCCGAGTGAGCCGGCGGTGCGGTCGCCCCAGACGACGAGTCGCCGCCCGAGCCGGCCGGCGGGATCACTTTCGCCGCCGTCTCCGCCGGGGTCGCCGTCTCTGCTGGCGCCGCCATCAACTCCGGCGGACACGCAGGTGACCACCGCGACCGGGATGCCCGCCCGGATCGCCCCGGCTACCTCGCCGAACTCCGGGAAGCCAGCTGGGTCGATGCGCTCCACGTACACGTCGAGGATCCCGCCGCAGGTCAGCCCGACGGCAAACGCGTCTCCGTCGCTCACCCCATAGCGCTCCAGCGCCGGCACCCCGGCCTCCATGACCTCCTGAGCCACCTCGTAAACCGCGCCCTCCACGCAGCCACCCGAGACGCTGCCCACCGCGGTGCCGTCCGGGCCAACCAGCATGGTGGCGCCCGCCGGGCGTGGCGCGGAATGCCATGTCGCCACGACAGTGGCAAGGCCGACCGGCTTCCCGGCCTTCCACCAGCGGTCCAGCTCATCCAGTACTTCACGCATACTCGATCACCCAACAGCTGTCACGGTCCGGTGAACCGTGCTTGACGTCACGGAAGTCCAACCTTACTGTCCTCTATACCGGACGTCACGTCTCAGCCTGAGGGCATCTAGGGAGGACCCAATGCGTGTCCGCAAGGGCCTGATTGCATCACTCGCCCTCGTCGCACTAGGGGCAACAGCCTGCGGATCGAACTCCGGCAAGGGGTCCTCCGACTCCTCGGGACAGGTCAAAATGCGCATCGCTGGCAACACCAATGCGGCGGCCCTGCCGGTCTGGGTGGGGATTGAGCGCGGCTACTTCAAGGACTGCGGGGTCGACGCCAAGTACACCCTGGTCCAGAACATCACCACGCTGCCGGCGGCGCTCGGCAAGTCCTTCGACATGGCGCTCACCGTTCCGCCACTGCTCATCAGCGCCGCCGCCCAGGGGCTGCCCGTGGTCGAGGCGGCCGGGGCGACCCTGAACTCGCGGGAGAACCCGCAGACCTTCCTGGTCGCCAAGGAGGGCTCGGGCATCAACACGGTGGCCGACCTGCACGGGAAGAAGCTCGGCGTCCAGACGATCACCGGCAGCACGCACCTCGGCACCAAGCTGTGGCTCAAGCGCGCCGGCGTCCCCTACGACAGCGTGCAGATCGTCCAGGTCGACGGGCCCGCCATGGCCGACCAGCTGCGCTCCGGCCGCGTCGATGCGATGGAGACTCTCGCGCCGTTCTCGACCAGCGTCCTGAAGTACGGCAAGAGCATCGCCGACCCGCAGGCCGCGGTCGCGCCGACGGTCTCCGGCATCTTCTGGGCGGCGGATAAGAACTGGGCGTCCAGCCAGAGCAAGGCCATCAGCTGCTTCCAACAGGGCCTCAAGAAGGCCGCCGACTTCATCGGCAGCAACACGGACGAGGCCAAGCAGGTCCTGAAGCAGCAGACCAAGCTGCCCGACGACATCGTGAAGGACACGGACCTGCCGACCTACACGGCAGAGGTCCGGCCGGACGACCTGAAGCTCTGGGAGGACGCCATGAAGGAGGTCGGCGGCTTCAAGGGCGACGTCGACGTCAAGAACCTCGTCCTCGCCGGCTGAGAAGTACGAAAACCGTGAGTACGCGGACGGAAGGAGTGAGCGGGGCGATGTCGACGGTGCCGGCCGTCCTCCGGGCGGTCGACCTCCCCGGCGCTCCTTCCGGGCCGCTCGCGGGGCTCCGGTTCGTCGTCAAGGATGTCATCGACGTGGCTGGCATCCCGACGACGGCCGGCAGCCCCGCATGGGCGTCCTCGCACCCGACGCCCCACGAGTCCGCGCCAGTCGTCGACACCCTGCTCGCCGCGGGCGCGTCGCTGGTCGGCAAGGCCATCAGCGACGAGCTTGCGTTCAGCCTCAACGGCACCAACCCGCACTACGGCACCCCCCGCAATCCGGCCGCCGTCGGCCGCATCCCCGGCGGCTCGTCCTCCGGCTCGGCGTCCGCGGTGGCCGCCGGCGAGTGCGACTTCGCGCTCGGTACGGACACCGGCGGATCCGTCCGGATACCGGCCTCCTACTGCGGCGTGTTCGGCTTCCGACCCAGTTGGGGCCGGATCCCGGTGGCCGGGGTCACCGCCCTCGCCCCGTCTTTCGACACGGTCGGCTGGTTGGCGAGCGACGCGCGCACGATGCTGCGCGTCGGCCAGGTGCTCCTCGCGCCGCCACCGGCTGAACCGCCCCGCCCGCCGGTCTTCGTGCCCCTCGTCGAGGGCCTGGAGATCGCCGACGACGGGATCGCCGACGTCCTGCGCGCCACGCTGCGGTCACGCTTCCCCGGCCGGGTGGCCCCCGATCGGCGCCTCGGCATCGACGTGGCCCAGTGGGCCCAGATCCGGGGCGTGATACAGAGCTACGAGGCCTGGCAGCTGCACGGCGGCTGGGCACAGCAGCACGCGGACGAGTTGGGCACCGGCGTCGGCGCCCGGCTGCTGAACTGCGCGCAGACCACGCGGGCCGACTACGACCGGGCCTGCGCCGACCGGGACGCCATCGCCGCCCTGCTCGGCGGCGCCGTCGAACCCGGAGAGGTGCTGTGCCTGCCGGCAGCGCCGGGCCCGGCGCCCTCCCTCTCGGCGCCCCTCGAGGAGCTGGACCGGCAACGCGTACGGCTCTTCCGGCTCATGGCTCCGGCCGGCCTCTGGGGCGCCCCGCAGCTGTCCGTGCCGGCATGCACCGCCGGAACGCTGCCGGTCGGGCTGGGGCTGATCGCCCGCCGCGGCGACGACCTCTCGCTGCTTTCACTGTGGAACGACACCCCCTAACAACTGGAGACCTTGGCCATGCGCGCCATCGACGTCCACGTCCACCTGCACACGACCGAGGCCGACACCGCCCGCAAGGACGCGCAGCAGGTCTTCGGATCGAGCGGCAGCTCCGCCGACCTATTGGAGTACTACACCAGCCGCGACATGGGCGCAGTCATCTTCGACGTGGACAAGGAGACCACCACCGGGCAGCGGATCGACAACGGCGCGATCGCCGAGCTCGCGGCGAAGTCGGGCGGCCGGCTGATCGGGTTCGCCTCGGTTGACCCGAACAAGGGCGCGGCCGCGCTCGAGGAGCTCGAGCGGTGCGCCGCGCTCGGCCTTCGCGGCCTGAAGCTCCAGCCGATCACCCAGCAGTTCCACCTGGCCGACCGGCGGTTCTACCCGCTCTGGGAGTTCTGCCAGGCGCACAACTGGCCGCTGCTGGTGCACACCGGTACCACCGGCATCGGCGCCGGCTCCCCGGGTGGCCGCGGGCTGAAGCTCAAGTACGGGCACCCGCTGCCCGACGTGGACGACGTCGCCGCCGACTTCCCGGATCTGAACATCATCGCCGCCCACTTCGCCTGGCCGTGGCACCTGGACCTGCTCGCCATCGCCCGGCACAAGGCGAACGTCTGGGTGGACCTCTCGGGCTGGGCACCCAAGTACATCCCGGACGAGGTCGTCAAGTACCTGAACAGCGTCATCTCCGACCGGGTGCTCTTCGGGTCAGACTACCCGTGGCTCAAGCCGGACCGGTGGATGGCCGAGTTCCAACACCTGCCGGTCAAGGACGAGGTACGCGAGAAGGTGCTCCTCACCAACGCCCAGCGCCTGCTTGGGTGGGACGCGTGACCGCCGTGGCCGACGACCGGACGATGCTGAGCAAGGTCATGTCGGTCGAGGAGGCCCTCGCCCCCATCGCCGATCACTCCACCGTCATGGTCGGCGGGTTCGGCGGGGCCGGCACCCCGGTGGCGCTCCGCGAGGCCCTGGCGCTGCGGCAGCTGCGCCACCTGACGATGGTCGCCAACAACAGCGACTTCGGCAGCTTCCTCTACCCCGGCGGCCTCAAGCGGGTCATCTGCTCCTTCCCCGTCGGCCACACCGCTCCTCAGGTACTCGCGGCCGTCGAAGCCGGCGACGTCAAGCTGCAACTGGTGCCCCAGGGCACCCTCGCAGAGCGGATCCGGGCGGCCGGTGCCGGGCTCGGCGGGGTACTCACCCCCACCGGACTGGACATGGAGTTCGGCGCCGCGTACCAGGAGATGGAGTTCAACGGCCAGCGGTGGCTGCTCGTCCCGGCGCTCCCCGCCGACGCGGCGCTGATCAAGGGCGCGATCGCCGACACCCGGGGCAACATCGTCTGCCGCTACGCCGGCATCAACTTCAACCCGGTCATGGCCATGGCCGCGCGGTACACGGTGGCTCAGGTCGAGCGCGTGCTACCGGTCGGCGAGATCGATCCGCAGGCCGTGACGGTCCCCAGCGTGCTCGTTGACGCGGTCGTCGAGCTACCCACGAAGACGGCGGAGGGCTGACATGCCGCAGGAACGCATCGACATCGCTCGCCGGGTGGCCGCCGACATCGGACGGGGCTGGTCGGTCAACCTCGGCATCGGCATCCCCACCCTGTGCGCGCAGTTCATCGCCCACCCCGAGACGCTGGTGCAGAGCGAGAACGGCATCCTCGGCATGGGCGGGCCGCCACCGCCCGGACAGGAGGACCCGGACCTCGTCGACGCCGGTAAGCGGCCGGCCACGATCGTGCCGGGCGGGTGCTTCTTCGACTCGCTGATGTCCTTCGGCCTCATCCGCGGCGGCCACCTCGACCTGGCCGTGCTGGGCGCGTTCCAGGTCGGCGCCAACAGCGACCTCGCCAACTGGCGGCTGCCCCAAAAGAGCACCGGCGCACTCGGCGGCGCGGCCGACCTCGCGGCCGGTGCCCGCCGCGTGTGGGTGGCGATGGAGCACGTCGGCAAGGGCGGCGAGCCGCGGCTGCTGCGGACGTGCAGCTACCCGCTGACCGCCCGCGGCGTGGTCGGGCGCGTCTACACCGACCTCGCCGTCCTAGAGCCGAGAAGCGACGGGCGCTTCGAGCTGATCGAGCTGGCCGAGGGTGTCAGCTTCGACGAGGTGCAGGAGCGCACCGACGCCGAGCTGGTGCCGGCGACCGCTGCACAGACCCCGAGGGGAGAACACGCACGTGCCTGACATGCCTCCCGAGCCGCCGACCATCTCGACGGCGGAGCTGACCCAGATCGTCCGCGCCTTCGCCGACTCCGACCTGCGGGAGCTGCGCCTGGTGGTCGGCGACGTCGACCTGCTGGTGTCCCGCAACGAGCACATCGACGGCGCGGCCCCGGCCCGTCCGGCGGCCCCGGCTCCGGCGGCCGCCAGCGCTCCGGCTCCGGCTCCGACGGCGGCCCCAACGGCCTCCGCGCCGTCAGCTGCCTCTGCTATGGACAGCAGCACGCCGGCGGTCGACCGCACCGGCCTGATCCCGGTCCACTCCCCCTCCGTGGGGGTGTTCTACCGCCGCCCGACCCCGGAAAAACCGCCCTATGTGGAGGTCGGCTCCGCGGTCGCGGTCGGCGACCCGGTGGGGACGCTCGAGGTGATGAAGATGTTCACCACCGTACCGAGCGAGGTGGCCGGCACGGTCGCCGAGATCTGCGTCGAGGACGCGACGCTCGTCGAGTACCAGCAGGTGATCATGTACCTGTCCCCGGCTGCGGGCGCCTGACCGGCATGGCCATCCGCCGCGTACTCGTCGCCAACCGCGGGGAGATCGCCGTCCGGATCATCCGGGCGTGCCGGGACCTCGGGATCGAGACGGTCGCCGTGTTCTCCGAGGCCGACCGCGACACCCTCGCCACGCAGTTGGCCGACAAGGCCGTCTGCATCGGACCCGCCCAGGCCAAGCAGAGCTACCTGAACGCCGACGCCCTGCTGGTCACCGCCCTGCACACGGGCTGCGACGCGCTCCATCCGGGCTACGGGTTCCTGGCCGAGAACGCCGAGTTCGCCGACGAGTGCGCCCGCAACGGCATTCAGTTCATCGGCCCGCGCGGCGACACCATGCGCGGGCTTGGCGACAAGCTCCCCGCCCGGGACACGGCCGAGCGGCTCGGGATCCCCGTGGTCCCCGGCGGCACGCTGGACGGCAGCGCAGCCTCGGCCGACGCGGTGCTCGAACAGATCGGCCTGCCGCTGCTGATCAAGGCCTCGGCCGGCGGCGGCGGCCGAGGACTGCGTCGGGTCGACGACACTGCCGACCTCGCCGGCGCGCTCGCCCAGTCGGCCGCCGAGGCCGACGCCGCGTTCGGCAACCCGACGCTGTACGTCGAGCGGTACATCGAGCGCGGCCGGCACATCGAGGTGCAGATCGTCGGCGACCGGTACGGGAACGTCATCCACCTGTTCGAACGCGACTGCACGACGCAGCGTCGGTACCAGAAGCTGGTCGAGGAGGCGCCGTCGCCCATCCTGGACGACGCGGCGCGCAACGCGATCACCGACTCCGCCTGCCGCCTGGCCCGTGGCATGGGCTACGAGGGGGCCGGCACCGTGGAGTTCCTGTTCGACCTGGACACCGGCGAGCACTACTTCATCGAGATGAACACCCGCCTGCAGGTCGAGCACCCGGTGAGCGAGCTGCTGACCGGGCTGGACCTAGTGCGGCTCCAACTGCTCGTCACGTCCGGCGAGCCGCTGCCGGTGAGCCAGGACGAGGTGACGATGAGCGGTCACGTCATCGAGTTCCGGGTCAACTGCGAGGATCCCGGAAACGGCTTCCTGCCCGCCGCGGGGACCGTGCGGCGCTGGCGTCCCCCGGCCGGCCCGTGGGTGCGGTTGGACACCCACATGGAGCAGGGGCGGGCGGTGCCCCCGTACTACGACTCGCTGCTGGCCAAGCTGATCGTCTGGGGCGACACCCGCGAGCAGGCGCTCGAGCGGTCCCGGCGCTGCCTGGCCGAGTTCGCGGTGGACGGCGTCCCGACGACGCTGCCGTTCCACTCGTGGCTCGTCGCCCAGCCCGACTTCATCTCCTCGAACCTGCACACCACCTGGGTGGACAGCAATTGGAAAGGGGCTCGCCGACCGTGAGCAAGCGCGCGGGACTCATCGACACCACACTGCGGGACGGCAACCAGTCGCTGTGGGCCACCCGCATGACGACGGACATGATGCTGCCGATCCTGCCCGCCATGGATCGGGCCGGATACCACTCGCTGGAGTTCATGGCGACGGTCAACATGGACGTCTGCGTCCGGTTCCTGGGTGAGAACCCGTGGGAGCGGATCCGGCGGGTGCGCCAGCACGTCCGGCACACGCCGCTGCGGATGATGGGCATGGCCTACTTCTTCAGCATCTCCCGCGTGTACCCGGACGAGGTCGTGGAGCTGTTCAACAAGACAGCCGCGCGGGCCGGGATCGAACACATGTGGATCACCGCCGGGATGAACGACGTACGCACGACGGAGGTCGGGATCCGGGCGGCCCGGGAGGCCGGCTGCCGCACCGAGGGCTCCATCCAGTTCACCATCAGCCCCATGCACACCGACGAGTTCTTCGCCAACGCGGCCGCCGAGTTCATCGCGCTGGGCGTCGACGCGCTGATCGTGAAGGACGCCGGTGGCCTCCTCACGCCGGAGCGGGCCGCCACGCTGTTCCCCGCGCTGCGGCAGGCGTGCGGCGACGTCCCGATCTACTGCCACTCGCACTGCATCACCGGCATGGGGCCGGCGGCCAACATCGCCGCCATCCAACACGGGGCATCGGCGATCTGGACCTGCACGGCCCCGCTGGCCAACGGCCCGTCGCTGCCGGCCGACGATGCGATGACGCGGAGCCTGCGCTGGCAGGGGTATGAGACCGGCGTCGACGAGGAGGCGACCGCCGAGATCGCCGCGTACTTCCGCGACCTGGCGGCCCGCCTGGGCAAGCCGACCGGCACGATCGCCGAGTACGACCCCGGCTACTACGTACACCAGATGCCGGGCGGCATGCTCGCCAACTTCCGCGAACAGCTCGCCCAGGTGGGCATGAGCGACCGGCTCGCGGCGGTGATGGAGGAGATGCCGCGCGTCCGCGCCGAGTTCGGGTACCCGAACGTGCAGACCCCGTTCTCCCAGTTCATCGGTACCCAGGCGCTGCTCAACGTGGTGCACGGCCGCTACGAGATCGTCCCGGACGAGATCCGCAACTACCTCCTCGGCTACTGGGGCCGCACCCCGGCGCCGGTCGACCAGAACCTGCTCGACCGGGTCGCGCAGGGCGAGGAGCCGGTGACCGAGCGGCCCAGCGCGCTGGCCGAGCCGATCCTCGACCGGGTACGCAAGCAGCACGGCCCCTTCCACACCGACGAGGACCTGCTCCTGGCGACCCTGTTCATGCCCGAGGTACTGGAGGAGATGCGGGCCTCGCAGCGGAAGAGGGCGCGTAACAACCTCTCCATGGCCGACGCGGGGTCGATCGCTCAGCTGGTCCGCGAGGCGAGCAAGATCCCCGGCGTGAAGCACGTCCGCCTGACCGTGCCGCGCTGATCCGAAGCAGAAAGGGGGCGGGGACCGATCGGTCCCCGCCCCCTTTTCGCGATCTTGGACACTTGGCGGGCCATGGCACCGCCAAGTGTCCAAGATCGGCAACGGCGTCAGTCCGCCGCCCCGCCGGTCATTCGCATCGAGACGGCGTGCTCGGCGTGGGTCACCGCCCAGTTGACGAGGAAGCCGAGGGCACCGGCGATCACCAGTAGCCCGTAGACCTGGGCGGTGAGGAAGCTCGCCTGGGCGAACCCGAGCAACCCGCCCAGCCCGTTGATCCGCGTCACGATCTCGACGAGGAGCGTGATGATCAGCGCGAGCGGCGCGGCGATCCGGATGCCGAGCAGCATCGACGGCGTGAGCGCGGGAATGAGGATCTTGCGTACCCGCTCGCCCCGGCCGAGCCCGAGGGTGCGCGACATGTCCATGAGCACCGGGCTCAACGACCGGCGCGCGGTGCGCACGCTCAGCAGGATGGGCCAGGTCGCCGGCAGGACGACGACGAGGAGCTTCATCTGCATCGAGTAGCCGAGGACCAGGGTCGCGAGCGGTACGAGCGCGGCCGCGGGGAGCACCCGCAGGCTCTCCAGGGTCGGCCCGAGGGCGCGGTCGACGGTGCGGTTGGCGCCGATGAGGGCGCCGATGGCCGCCCCCACCACGGTTGCCAGCAGCAGGCCCAGGACGAAGGTGAGGAAGGACCAGCCGATGGCCGTCAGCAGCGACCCGTCCTTGACCAGTGGCAATAGGGCGCGGCCCCACTCACTGGGCGCCGGGAAGTACGGCGACTGCGCGGGCGCCAGCACCTGCCAGAGCACGAGCCCCAGAACCAGCGGCAGCAGGCCGCGTAGCGGGGCGCCGCCCCGGCGGCGCTTGGCTCGCGCAGCCGTGGTACCGGCGGACTCCTTGGGCGTGAGCGGTGTGGTGGCCGCGTCGGCGCTCATCACTTCTCCCCTGCGGCGGCCATCTGTCCACGAAAGACGATGCTGACCAGCCCGACGAGCAGGGCGTTGAGCACGATGCCCGACAGGCTGACGGTGACGATGTAGGCGAACATCACTTCCGGCTGGAGCGACTGGGACGCGGAGATGAGGGCGAAGCCGACCCCGGACGGGTTGCCGACCATCTCCGCGACGAGGATAAGCACCAGGGAGACGGCCAGGCCCAGCCGCATGCCGGTGACGATGTACGGCGTGGCCGCCGGCAACCGGAGCTTCCACAACTCGCGTACCCCGTCGACCCGCAGCACCCGCCCCACCTCGATCAGCCGCGGGTGCACCGCGCGCAGCCCGGCGACGGTGTTGAGCAGCACCGGCCACACTGCGGCGTAGAAGGCGACGACGATCTCCATCTGCGTCGTGAAGCCGAGCAGGAGCACCGCGACGGGTACGAAGGCGACGATCGGCAGCGAGCGGAGCGCGTCGATGCTGGCCATCGAGTACACCCAGACCGGGCGTACCAGCGCCATCAGCGTGCCGAGCAGGACGCCGACGACGGTGGCGAGCAGCCAGCCGGCGACGGTGGCCTCCAGGGTGTGCCCGAGGTTGGTCGGTAGCTCACCGCTGCTGACCAGATCCGCGCCGGCCGTCAGCACTCCGCTGGGGGCCGGGAGGTACTCGAAGCGCAGGATGCCCGTACGGACAAGCAGCTCCCACAGCAGGAAGAAGCCGAGGAGGGTGAGCAGGCCGAGGACGTTGACCCGGCGCAGGAGCGCGCGGGTCACCGCGGGACCTCGTGCCCGAGCGCGGCGTACACCTGGTGGCGCAGCTGGAGGTAGTCCGGCCGTTCCTTGGTGGTGATCTGGTCGCGCGGACGGCCCAGGTCCACGTCGAGCGACAGCCCGACCGAGGCAGGCTTGCCCGCGAGCACGACCACCCGGTCGCTGAGGTACACCGCTTCCTCGACGTCGTGGGTCACGAAGACGACCGTGGTGCCGGTCGCCTCCTGGACTCTCTGTAACTGGTCCTGGAGGGACGCTTTGGTCATGGCGTCGAGCGCGCCGAACGGCTCGTCCATGAGCAGCACCGAGGGGCGCATCGCCAGCGCCCGGGCGATCTGGACCCGCTGCTGCATACCGCCGGACAGCCGCCAGGGGTACTCGTCGGCGCTCGCCTGGAGGTTCACCATGGCCAGGGCTGCCTCCACCCGCTCCCGGCACTCCTGCTTGGAGCAGTTCGACTCGATGCCCAGCGCCACGTTGCGGCGGACGCTGCGCCACGGCAGGAGGGAGTTGGAGTAGTCCTGGAACACTGTGACCACGCCGTCCGGCGGACCGGACACCGCGGTGCCGTTGCACCTGGCCTCGCCCCCCGCGATGCTCTGGAGGCCGCCGAGCACCCGCAGCAACGTTGTCTTCCCGGAGCCGGAGGGGCCGAGGATCGACACGAACTCGCCGGGCTGGACGGCCAGGTCCACGCCTCGGAGGATGTCGACCGCCCCCGCGGCTCCGACCAGGGTCACCCGTAGGTCCTGGCACTCCAGTGCGGCGACGCCGCTCTTCTGAACTGTCGACATCGCGGCCATGGCCCTCTCTCGGTCCGGTCTAAGCTCTGACGTGCGCCGCAACGGCCCTAAACAGTGATCAACGCGGGTCTGATTGACTTGCATGGCATACGTCACGTCTCACCTAGGAGACTAGGGACGGGTCATGCCGCAGTCAACCGTTGCAGCCACGCCGTAAAGTTCTTACTCTGGTACAGATGCCTCGTCTGCTATAGGGGACAAACGTTCCTCTCCCCTGGAAAGAGCTAAGGGCTTCGAACCCATGTCAGGAGGTCGCATGCCCAGCGAGGTACCTGCGGTCGCATCGTCGGTCCGCATCCTGGAGACGCTGGCGGCCGAGTGGCCGGCCGCGGTCTCCCCCGGCCGGCTTGTAAGCGAACTGGGGCTCAACCGGAGCACGTGCTACAACATCCTCGGCACCCTCCAGTCAATGGGCTGGGCGGCCAACATGGGCGACCGCGCCGGATGGACCCTCGGACCGCGACTGCTCTCGCTGACCGGGGTCAACACCACGCTCAGCGCGGTGGTCGTCCAGGATGCCCTCAACGAACTGAGCCGTGAGCTCGCACTCGTCGTCTTCGCCGCGGAGCGTGACGGCTCCGGCGGCTACATCGTCACCGCCAAGGGTGAACGCCGGACCGGTGTCCGGGTCACTATCGGCATCGGGGACCGGTTCCCGTTCTCCGCACCTGCGATCATGCAGGCCTTCGAGGCGTGGGCGCCGTTCGACCAGTTCGAGGGGCGGGTGCGGCGGCACTCGCTGCAGAAGTTCACCGAGCACACGGTGACCGACCTCGACGAGTTGAAGAAGGTCTTCGCCAGGGTCCGACGGATCGGCTACAGCCAGAGCCTCCGCGAGTACGACCTCGCCCAGGGAGCGGTGGCCACCCCCGTGTTCGACGGGCGTGGGCGGGTCAACCTCGTGCTCACCACCATCGCCTTCTCCAGTGAGCTGAACGAGAATACGGTCGCGGAGTTCGGCGCGCGCCTGCGCGACGGCGCCGAGCGCCTCATGCAGCGCATCGGCGGCACGCGGCCCGCCCTGGCGGACGACGTGGAGGACGACCTCGAGACGACCCCCGCGTGAGACGGACGTCGACGCGGTACCACCCGGCGCCGGGCGCCCTGGCGAGCGAGCCGGTCAGCCGGGGGAACCTGCGACTGCTGCAGCTGACCTCGTTCACCAGCGCGCTGGACCGGGCCTCGATCGCCCCGATCATCCTGCTCATCGCGCGGGACCTGCACCGGTCCGTCGACGCCGTCGCACTCGTCGCAACCTCCTACTTCTTCGCGTACGGGATCATGCAGCTGGTCTGGGCGATGGTCTCCGAACGCCTGGGGCGGGTGCGGACCATGCGCCTGGCGCTCGCCCTCGCCTGCCTGTCCGGGGCGTTCTCCGTCGTGGCGCCCGGACTGCCCGCCCTGCTGGCGGCCCGGACGATCGCCGGTGCCACCTTCGCCGCCGCCGTCCCCGGAGCCCTGATCTACATCGGTGACATGCTCCCGATGCAGCGCCGGCAGCCCGCCCTCGCCGACCTCGCCACCGGCACTGCCCTGGGCCTCACGATCGGCACCGTCGCGGCCGCCGTCGTCGCCGAACACCTTGGTTGGCGCAGCGCCTTCGCCGTCACGGCCGTGGTGGCCGGCGTACTGGCGGTGCTGCTCTCCCGGCTGCCCGAGCCTCGGCGCGGCCCCCGTCAGCCGCTGTTCGGCCGGCTCCCCGCGCTCGCCCGCAACCGCGGCGCGCTGCTGGTACTGAGCATTTCCTGGCTGGAAGGCTTCACCGTGCTGGGCTTCCTCGTCTTCGTGCCCACCGTGCTGCAGACCCAGGGGGCCAGCCCGTCGGTGTCGGGGCTGGTGGTCGCGGTCTACGGTATCGGCGTGGTGGCCAGCGCGGCCGGCGTGAAGCGGCTGGCGCGACGGCGCTCCCCAGGGGCGATCATCGGCGCCGGCGGCGCCTGCCTGATTGCGGCGTTCACCCTGCTCGCGATGAGCCGCAGCGCGGTCGCCGCCTTCGGGGCCTGCGCGCTGCTCGGCGCCGCGTGGGCGCTGATGCACACGAGCCTGCAGGCGTGGGCCACCGACGTGGCGCCGGAGTCGCGGGCGCTGGTGGTGTCCGCGTTCGCGGCCATGCTCTTCATCGGCAACGCCGCCGGCACCTACGTCGGCGGCCTCCTGCTGGCGGGTCCCGCGAACCCGCTGCTGTTCGTCCTGCCGGCGGCCATCGGAGTGCCGCTCAGCGTGGTGGCGACCTTCGGCCGGTCCCAGCACGTAGCCTCGACCCCGGCCGGCTGACCCCTGATGCGCGCCGGCCGCCAGACCAGGTGGTGTGGCGGCCGGCGGGGGACGGGGTAGTCAGTCGAGGAACTGCCCCCAGCGCTGCTGCACCTCGCGCAGGTAGGCCGGGTCGCTCTCCGCGACGCGCGGGAACGACTTCAGCCGGTGCCAGGGACGGCAGGCGTCGATGACCGCACGGCTGTTGTACGGCGTCTGGTCCGGCTCCAGCATGGGGTCGAGCTTGCTGCCCCAGGTCCTGTTCATGATCTCGATGTCGGTCGCCGGATCGCTCCGGGTGGACATCGCCCAGACCACCTCGCCGAGGTCGGTGACGTCTATGTCTTCGTCCACGACCACGACGTAGCGGTTCATGTAGGCCGCCGCCGGGCACTGCGCCGCCAGGTAACCCACCTGCCGGGCGTGGCCGGCGTAGCGCTGCTCGATGGCCACGGCGATGAACAGCCGGCCGCCGCCGGTCTCGTGCGCCCAGGCCGACTTCACGCCCGGTACTCCCATGGAGACCAGCTCGTCCTGGATCATCGCGGACTTCATCACGGTCCGCATGTAGCTGTAGTCATGCGGGGGCTTGCCGGGCGGGGCACCGAGCAGGATCGGGTTGTCCCGGTAGTAGATCCGGTTCACTCGCAGGTTCGGCGTCGGGCGCGGCGAGCCGGCGTAGTAGCCGGTCCACTCGCCGAACGGGCCCTCCACCCGGCTCTCCTCGGGCGTGAGCCAGCCCTCGACCACGATCTCGGTCCCGGCCGGGATGGGCAGCCCGGTCTCCTCCCCGAGGACGACGGGGACCCGCTGACCGAGCACCGCGCCGGCGTACTCCAGTTCGGAGATGCCGCCGGGCACCTCTGTGCCGCCCAGCGCGAGCAGGAGGGGGTCGTGACCGAAGCTGACGGTGACCGGGGCCCGGCCCTCCCGGGCGAACCACCGCTCGATGTTCTGCGCCCCGTGTTTACCCGGTACGGCGGCGATCGTCGTCGCCCGACCGTCGTCCTGGACCTGCATCCGGTAGCACCCGCCATTGTGGACGCCGGTCTCCGGGTCGCTGGTTACCACCAAGCAGCCGGTACCGATGAACCGGCCGCCGTCGTGGCCGTGCCAGCGCGGTACGGGAAACGCCAGCAGGTTGGCGTCGTTCCCCTCCAGCACGTTCTCGTGGAACGGCGCCCGCTCCACCACCTCTACCGGGAAGTCGCGAGCGGCCGCCGCCCACTTCGATGGCTTGCCCCGCAACGCCTCGACCAGGCCGAAGTCGTCGAGGTCGTCACCCAGCCGCAGGGTACGGCCGAAGCGCCTCGACGTGCCCGTGCTGCCGACCAGCAGCCGGTGGCCGGACGGGTAGTCGACGATGTCGTCGAAGAGCAGCGCCTGCGGCTTCGGTCGGCGGTAGCTCAGCTCGGCGATGCCGCCGATCTCAAGGTCCCAGTGTGCACCGTGGACGTGCCGCAGCTCCCCGATCCGCTCCACGTCCTCGATGAACGTACGCAGGCTGAGTAGCGGTTCATCGGTCATCGCGGAAGCCTCCCGTCCACCAGGTGCGCGGCCAGAATAGGCCAGTAGTCCGGGCGCTCGAGCAGCGACATATGGCGCGCTCCGGGGAGCACCTCCAGCGCGGTCCGGGGGATCCCGTCGGCGAGCACCGCAGCCATCTCCGGCGGCGTGGCGTAATCCCCCTCGCCGACGACGACCAGCGTCTCCGCGGTGATCCGCCCCAGTTCGGCGGTGCCGTCGAAGCCGCCCATCGCCCGGGACGCGGCGGCGTGGGCGGCGGAGTCGGTAGCCAGGAAGATGTCTACGAGCCGCTGCACTTCGTCCGGGTTTTTCTCCCGGAAGGCATCACTGAACCAGCGAGTGACCTGGAAGTCAATCAGCTCCTGGCGGGGCTTGCTTTCCACGTTCCTCGCCCGCTCGGCCCAGTTGGCCTCGCGGTCCGGGCCGTAGCAGGCGGTGGTGTCCGCCAGCAATAACCGGTCGACCAGCTCGGGGTGGCGCTCGGCGAGGGCGATCGCGGTGCAGCCGCCCATGGACATGCCGGCCAGCCGGGCCGGCGCGCCTCCGGTCAGCGTCCGCAGCACCGCCGCAGCGTCCTCGGCCATGTCGTGGATGGTGAACGGCTTGCCGTCCCAGGCCGTGGCGCCGTGCCCGCGGGCGTCGAGCGCGAACACCTGCGCCCGCTCGCCTAGGACGGCCGCGATCGGGTCCCAGAACCGGCCCGACAGCGCCAACGGGTGCAGCAGCAGGACCACCGGCCCGGTGTCTCCGGTCCGGTGCACCTCGAACGTGCCGCGCTCGGTCTCGACCCTCATGCCCGCGCCCTCCGTTCCGCCGCAACCTCCACGGCCCGGCAGATCTCCTGGTACGTGCCGCACCGGCAGATGTTGCCCTCCAGGTGGGCGACGATCTGCTCGCGGTCCGGCTGCGGGTTCTCCGCCAGCAACTCGTGCGCCATGAGGACGAACCCGGGGATGCAGTACCCACACTGCATGGCCCGCGACTCGACGAACGCGGTCACCACCGCGTCGTCCTCCGGCAGCCCGTCCGCGGTCGTCAGCTCGGCCCCGTCGTACCGCACCGCCCGCGCCAGGCAGCTGCTCACGCTGGTACCGCCGACGAGGACGGTGCACGCGCCGCACGCGCCGACCCCGCAGCCCTCGCGGACGCTGTAGGCGCCGATCTTGTCGCGCAGGACGTCGAGCAGGAGCTCGTCGTCGTCGACGGGTACGTCGTACCGGCGACCGTTGACGGTCAGCTGGATGAGCTTCACTTCTCGACTCCTGCCTCGTCCATCGCCTGCAGCACGCGCTCCGGGGAGAGCGGCAGGCGGGTGATGCGGACCCCCACGGCGTCCCGCACCGCGTTGGCGACGGCCGGCGCGATCGGGATGATCCCGGTCTCGCCGACGCCCTTCGCCCCGAACGGCCCGGTGGCGTGCGGACTCTCGATGATGATCGGGGTGAGCTTGCCGGGCAGGTCCTTGACCGACGGGAGCTGGTAGTCCAGCAGAGTCGAGTTCAGCATCTGGCCCTGGTCGAAGACCAGCTCGTCGAAGAGCGCGTGGCCCAGGCCCATGATCGCCGATCCGGCGAGCTGCTGCTCCACAAGGGTCGGGTTGATGGCGCGCCCGACGTCACCGGCCACGACGAGGTGCTCGACGCGTACCCGTCCGGTCCACCGGTCTACCAGCAACTGCACGGCGACGGCGCCGGCAAACCAGTGCTCGGTCGCCTTCGCCGACCGACCGGTCTCCTTGTCGTACGGCTGCCAGCTGGTCGTGTAGTTGAACTCCTCGGTCAGCGTCGCGCCCCGCGCTCCGAAGTGCTCGTGGATGAGCTCGGAGATGCGGTAGACCTCGCCGCTCGCCGTGTTGAGCACACCGTCGGCGGTCAGCTTCAGGTCTCTGCTGGAGCCGCCCGCACGCTTGGCGGCGAGGTCGACCAGGCGCTCGCGCATCCGCTCGGCGACACCCCGCACCGCGTTACCGGTGTGGTAGGTCGAGCGGCTGCCAGCGGTGATGGTGTCGTACGGCGTGACGTCGGTGTCGACGGCGACGACTCGGATCCGCTCCGCGTCCATGCTCAGCACCTCGGCCACGATCTGCGGCATGATCGTGTCGCTGCCCTGGCCCATGTCGACCGTACTGATCATCAGGGTGGCCGACCCGTCCTGGTTCAGCTGCAGCACGGCGTTCGCGACGGTGGGCGTGAGGACGGCCTTGATGCCGACCGCGACACCGCGCCCGCGCCGCCAGCGACCCGAGCCACGGTCGAGTGGCTTGTCCCAGCCGATCGCCTCGGTCACCGCGTCCAGGCAGCCGACGAAGTCGGCGCTGTGCATGACGGTGCCCATGTAGCTCTCGTCGCCCTCGCGCAGCAGGTTGCGGCGCCGGAACCCGGCCGGGTCCTCACCGCGCGCGCGGGCGAGTTCGTCGATCAGCGTCTCGTGCGACCAGGTGACCTGGGGGACGCCGAAGCCGCGAAACGGGCCGGCCGACGGCTTGTTGGTGTAGATGCACCGGGACCGGATGGCGACGTTCGGGATCTTGTAGGGGCCGGCGGCGATCATCCCCGACTTCGCGGTGATGCGCGGGCCGACGTCGGCGTACGCGCCGGTGTCGTAGCGGACGTCGGCGATGGCCGAGGTGAGGTTGCCGTCGGCGTCCGCCGACATGCTGCTGATGACGCCGGCCCCGTGGCGGGTGGTCAGCAGGAAGGCCTCCTCGCGGGAGGCGACCATCCGCACCTCGCGTCGGTGGAGCCAGGCCAGCGCCGCGATGAGGGGTTCGAGCCGGTCGTACATCTTGGACCCGAAGCTGCCACCGAGCGGCGCCACGCGGATGCGCACGTGACTGAGCGGCAGGCCGAGCATGTCGGCCACCGACTGGCGCACGTAGGACGGCGTCTGCGTCGTCGAGTACAGCTCGAGCCGGTCGGCCTCCACCCAGCCGATGGTCGCCGGCAGTTCGATCGGCACGTGGTGCACTGGCGGCGCCCAGAACTCGAAGCCGACCGAGGTGCCCTGGGTCGCGGCGCTCTCCGGGTCGCCGAGCTTCAGGTTGTACTGGTACGCGATGTTGGTCTCGGTCTTGCCCGACAGGTGCCGCAGGTCGCCGAAGACGACCGACGGCCGCAGCGCGTCGTGCACGAAGGCCCGCTCCGCGAGGGCGTCCGCGACGTCGTAGATCGGCTCGAGGTCCTCGTACTCGACGTACACGAGCTCTGCGGCCTCGCGGGCCGTGGCGACGTCACGGGCCAGGACCGCGACGACCGGCTCGCCGACGTAGCGGACCCGGTCGACGGCGAGCGGCGGCTGGTCGGAGAAGGCCGGACCGGTGAACATCCGGTCACCGAGGACCTTGTACAGGTCGGCGCCGGTGACCACGCCCTCGACGCCGTCGAGGGCGGCGGCCTCGGAGACGTCGATGCTCGTGATCCGCGCGTGCGGGCGGGTGCTCCGGTGCACCGCGACGTGCGCGCAGCCGCCGTGCGGCCGGTCGGCGACGTGCCGGAGCTGGCCAAGGACCTTGCCGGCGGCGCCGACGCGGGACCGGCGGGAGCCGACGCCCGTGTCGACGCCGGGTTCGGGGGTGGTCTGCGTCATCGGGCTTCCTCCCATGCGCGCCGGACGGCGTCCTCGGTTGCGACGAGGCCGAGCTTCCGCTTGTAGTCGGCGCTGCCGCGGACGTCGGGAATCGGGTCGAGCTCCGGCTCGACGGCGGCCGTGGCCGCGGCGACCGCCGCGTCGACGCCGCCACCGTCGAGCGGGACCTCGACGTACCGGGGCACGTGGGCCAGCGCGCCGAGCCCCAGCCGGAGCGTCCGTCGCTCCGCGTCTACCTGCGCGGCCACGGACGCGGCGGGCCAGTCATTCTCCCCGAGGCTGCTCATTTTCACGAAGGTCGACGAGTTCCCGGCCGGAGCGGCCGGGATGTGCAGCGCGGTGATCAGCTCCCCCGGCTCCACGGCGGTGACCTGGAAGTCGACGAAGAAGTCGCGGATGGGCACGGTACGCGTACCGCGGACCGAGGTCAGCTCGACGCGGGCACCGAGGACGAGCAGCGCCGTCGGCGGGTCGAGCCGGTAGTCGCCGTGGGCGATGTTGCCGCCGACGCTCGCGGTGTTGCGGACCCGCGGGTTGGCGACGTGGCCGTAGGTCTGCGCGGCCAGCGGCACCCGGCGACGGACGACCTCGCTGGTCTCCATCCGCCGGAGCGTGGTCATCGGCCCCACCCGAAGGCCCTCGGCCGTCTCCTCAATCTCGGCGAGTCCGGGAACCCGGGAGAGGTCGACGAGGTTACCGGCGAACAGCACCCCCTGCTTGATGAGGATCTGGATCGCCGTACCGCCGCCGTAGACCATCGTCTCCTCGAGGGTGTCGAGAAGCTCGCACGCCTCGGCCAGCGAGGTCGGCTGGTGCAGTGGCGGCTTCATTTGCCACTCCTCGCGCGCCGCCGGCCGAACAGCCAGGCCACGAACGCCAGCACCGCACCGACCAGCGCGGGCTTCTTCACCGGCACCGGCTGCTCGGCGAGCGGCGTCTCCACCACGGCCACCGGCTGCGCGACACCACCGGCCTCGGCGGCGGCCGGAGCGGCGCCGGTGGCCGGTACCGCCTTCGCCTTCCCGCCGGCCCTGACCTCGTCGATCGGGACGCCGGTGCAGATCTGGGTGAACTTCTCGACGAACTGCTTCTCCACCTCCGCGGTGCGCCGCCGGAAGATGGACTCGCCCATCCGGCCGAGCTTGCCCCAGAGCGCCATCTCCATGCTGTAGCTGACCTCGGAGCCGTTGCCGTTGGGAAGCACGCCGAGGACGGCGTCGAGCTTGAGGGAGCTGCCCAGCCGGCGGTCCTCGCCCTTGAGCACGGCCCGCACCTCGCGCGGCGGGTCGAGGCCGACGATCTCCGCCGAGAAGGAGGCGTTGAAGCGCACGTGCGCGATCTCGTTGACCAGGCGCCCGGAGTAGTGCCGCTCGTCGACCTGTACCAGCTCTTCGCAGCCCGGGATACAGGCCGCCATCGTGTGCGGGTCCAGGAAGAGTTCGAAGACCCGTTCGCAGTCCACGGGCACGGTGAAAGTTGAACCGATTTTCATTGATAGACCGCCAAGCGAGACGTGGTGTCCTGTAGACAGGACACTAGGTTTCATCGACGGATACGTCAAGGCCGCCGGAAGGCACTGCGCCGATTCACCCGTACGCAGTGAGCGGACGGCCGCCGGCCGGGTGATAAATAGCCATGAATTCCAACCACCCAGAGCCGGACCTGGCGGTGAACGACCAGACGGGCGAGGCGAGCCCCGGCGTGATCCGATCGGTCGAGGAGCACCCGAGCGGCGACATCCCGGCCTCACCGACGCCAGAACCGCCGGAGACCGCCGAGGAGACCCAGGCGGCCCGGCGTCCTCCGCCGGGCGCTAAGCCCGCTCAGCCGCGGTCGGACCCGGCGGCCATCTCGCCGCCGAGCAACGTGTTCGCGTACAGGTCGCGCGAAAGCCCGGCGAAGTGAGCCACCGTGTCGGCGAGCGACCGCACGTCCGCGTACTTCTGGTGCAGGTCGAACAGCGACATCGCGTGCGACGCCTCGCCGCGGTCGAACGTGCACTCCTCGACCACGACCACCCGGTAGTTGAGCGAGAAGGCGTCGGTGACCGTCGCCCGTACGCACCCGCTCGTGGTGGTACCGCAAACGACCAGCGTGTCGGCCCCGAGGTCCACGAGGTACGAGGCGAGCATCGTGCCGAAGAAGGCGCTGGGCCGCCCCTTGCGCACCACGATCTCGTGCGACAGCGGGGCCAGGGCGTCGACGATGTCGTTGCCACGCGGATTGGCCTGGTGCTCGCGGGACCGCGGACTCTTGTCGTTCCAGCGGCCCCGGTCGAAGAAGGTCGACCCCTCGCGGAAGCCGCTACTGAAAAAGACCGGCATGGCCGCCGCGCGCGCCGCCGCGAGCAGGGTCTTCGTCCGCTCCACAGCATCCCACGCCTGCGGCCCGCAACTGCTGGGCCAGCGGTCGACCGACTCCCGCAGCGGCAGCCGGTACTCACCGCAGAAGTTGTAGTTGATGTCGACGACGAGAAGAACCGGGCGGGCGCCGAAGCCGACCGAGCCGCCGAAGCCCGAGCGGTCGAAGATGTCCCGGTCGCTGTCGGTCAGGAAGCGATCCCACGGGCGCACGCGAAGCCCCTTCGTCTCACCCACGCGTCCACGAAAGACCGCGCGCCGCACGGCGCGGCAGTTGACTCGCGACGAGGACAGGATGTTTTGTCAGCGGGACGATAGGGCGATCCACCGGCGGCAGTCAAGGTCCAGACACTCGACCGGGGTGACGCGTTGACGGCCGCCATGGAGGTGGCTACTGTCCTGCAAAATGGACACCATGCCTCGCAGAGAGGTCAATTAGCGAGCTGCACCCCTCCCACCCGAGGCGTCCGCCGCACACGATCGAAAGAGGGACCCGTGCGATCGAAGAGCTGGTTCTTGGCGGCGGCGGCCGCGTTCACCCTGATGGCCGCGGGTTGCGGAGGATCGACCGACGGCGGCTCCGGCAGCAGCGGGAGCAAGACCACGCTGCGGGTTGCCAGCAATTCGAACAGCAGCGCTCTGCCGCTGTGGGTCGCGGTCGAGAAGAACCTGTGCGACAAGCAGAACCTGAAGATTAACTTCACCAAGATCGAGAACGTCGGCACGCTGCCGCCGGCCCTCGGCAAGAACTTCGACATCATCTTCACCACGCCGGTCCAGGCCATCACCGCGACCGCGCAGGGCATCCCCGTCACGGAGATCGCCGGCTCCTCGACCGACACGAAGGACAACGCGAACAGCTACCTGTTCGTGCAGGACAAGTCCCCGATCCGCAACGTTAGCGACCTCGCCGGCAAGAAGATCGGAGTGCTCACCGAGGTCGGCACCCTGCACTACGCCACCCTGCGGCTGCTCAAGCAAGCGGGCGTCGACCCGAGCTCCGTTCAAATCGTCCAGGTGGACGGCCCGAGCCAGGCCGACCAGCTGGCGGCCGGACGGGTCGACGCGGTGGAGACCGTACGGCCGTTCAACGCGGCCATCAAGGCGAAGGGCGGCCGGAACATCGGCACCCCGTTCTCGTCCCTGGGCGACGAGATCAGCGTGATCTGGTGGGGCGCCAACCGCCAGTGGGCCGAGTCCCACTCCAGCGCCGTGCAGGCGTACCAGAGGTGCCTCCAGGACGCCACCACGTACATCAAGGAGCACGACGCGGAGGCGCGCCAGGTCCTGCAGAAGTACACGAAGCTGCCGGAGGAGGTCGCCAAGTCGTTCGAGCTGCCGCTCTACGACCCGTCCGTGCGCCCCGACGACGTCAAGCGGTGGCTGGACGCGATGAAAGAGCTGGGCCTGTTCAACGGCGACGTGGACGTCAGCAAGCTCGCGTACCAGGCGAAGTGAGCCGATGATGCACCTCGACTACACGAGGGCCGAGGCCCTCTACGCGAGCCAGGACCTCGGGCAGGAGATCGGACTGGGCGAGCGTCCTGCGCTGCTCGTGGTGGATTTCCAGCTCGGCTTCACCGACCCGGCCAGCCCCATCGGCGGTGACATGTCCGCGGCGATCGAGGCCACCGTCGATCTTCTTGCCGCGGCACGGACCGCGGACGTGCCGGTCTGGTACACGGTGGTGGGCTACCGGCCGGACCTCGCCGACGCCGGGGTGTGGCCGCTCAAGTATCCCCGGCTGGATGCCCTCCGGCGGAACACGCCAGCCGTGCAGGTCGACCCGCGGGTGGCCCCGTCGGATGCGGAGGTCGTCATCCTCAAGCAGTACGCGTCCGCGTTCTTCGGCACGTCCCTGCACTCGATGCTGGCGGCCGCGCGCGTCGACTCGCTGATCGTCACCGGCTGCACCACCAGCGGCTGCGTACGGGCGACCGTCGTCGACGGGATGCAGTACGGCTACCGCGTCGTCGTGGCAGAGGACTGCTGTGCCGACCGGGACGAGGCCCCACACCTGGCCAACCTCTTCGACATGCGGACCAAGTACGCCGACGTGGCCCCCTCCGGGCAAATCATCAAGTCACTGGAACTCCGCAGCGGGCAACCGTCCCGTACGTAGCAGGGGGAAGGACCAGCGCCGCTGCCCTTGCCGAAGACCTCGTCCATGCATTTCACGCGGCATGCCGGTACTCGTTGAGGATGCCGCCGAGGCGTTGGCGTCTTCGTATATCGAGGCGAGCCAACTTGTCCGGATCGGCGACCGGCGGAGGCAACGGGTACAGCGGGCGCGTTCGCAAATGCCCTGGTGCGGGCGGTGCCCGTTGTAGAACTGTTCGAAGTCGCGCAGGGCGTGGAGCAGGTGCCGCTGGTTCCAGATCAAGCTGCGGTCCAGCAGTTCGCGCCGCCCCGTCTGCACCCACCGTTCCATAACCGAGTTCATTCGCGGCATCCGGACGCCGCTCAGGACGACGTCCATGCCCGCGTCTGGGAGGACCGCGTCGAGCAACTCGGGGAGCTTCCCGCCCCCACAGGAACCGCGCCCGGCAACCGGCGGCGTCCTCGATGTCCATGACAAGGCTGTTCGCCGTCTGCACAGTCAGAGGCAGTTAGGAGTGGTTCGGCGACGTGCGGCCATGCCCCACTATGGCGCGGCGCGCCGAACCGGCTACCTCCCGGTTCAGCGGCCGTGGCGATAGCGTTGCCGGTATGCCGATGCGCCTCGCCGGGTTGGTCCTCGCGGCCGGCGCTGGCCGCCGTTTCGGCATGCCCAAGGCGCTGGTCCGCCACCACGGGCGGCTGCTGGTCGAGCGCGCGATCGAGGTAGCCGTCGCGGCGGGCTGCGCGCCCGTGGTGGTGGTGCTCGGGGCAGCGGCGGCCGACATCCGGGCGGTCGCCGAGCTAGGCGCAGCGGTTGTCGTCGACAATCCCGACTGGGAGAGCGGTATGGGCTCGTCGCTGCGGGCCGGGTTGGCGGCACTCGCCGCAACCGATGCCAGCGCCGCGGTCGTCCTGCTGGTCGACATGCCGGGCGTGACGGCGGCAGCGGCCCGACGCGTCGGCTCGCTCGCCGACGCGGACGCGCTCGCCATGGCCGGCTATGGCGAGCGGCGAGGCCATCCCGTGCTGCTCGGCCGCTCGCACTGGACCGGCATCGCCCGGACGGCCATCGGCGACGTCGGTGCCCGGCCCTACCTACGACGGCACGCAGCCGAGGTGCAGGTCGTGTCGTGCGTCGACGTCGCCGACGATGGCGACATCGACATACCCGCGGACATCCGCGAAGCCTGACCCCACCTCCGCCCGCCGCGTTCGCCTCGCCCCGGATGGTGACCGGCGGACCTCGCCGAAAGCCGCTCCGGCCGCCCGCCGCACGGATCTCCCCCGCCTCCGCCAATCGGCTACAGATGAGCACGTCTCGTGATCATGTAACGCCCCGGCGACTGACGCCTTCGGGGTCGCCAAAGAGGTCTCAGAGCAGGAAGCGCTGGTCATCGGACTGTCGGTGAGATTGATGTTCCAGCCCTTACGACGGGCGCCGCCACCCGAACGGGGACATGCAGCGACAGATGTCGATTAGCTCCTTCCAGCAACGTCCCGCTGAGGCGGCCAGGGAGAACCGGCGAGACGGTCGGATCCATAGGGCCTGCAGGTTGACCACTTCGGTTTTCTCTGGGAGGTCACACCGACGCGCTCGCCTGCATCGTCGCAGGTCACGGCGTTCCCTCCGTCTGGCCTCGGTGAGACCACTTCGGACGGGTGACCACTTCGCCAAGCTGCGCCCGATCTGCACCCACCTGTAAGGCCCCAACTGCTACAAGCCCCTGACCGCCCTGACCTGCGGATACTCCCCTACCAGCCGATATAGAGTGCCGTCGACTGCTGTTCACTGCCGTTGAGTGCAGTTGTGTGAAGCAGGACGCTCCGCCGGCTCTGACCTGCGAAAACGCAAGACCGCAGGTCGGGGCGTATGCCGCTGAGCGCCGTTCGGTGCCGTTGAGTGCAGTTCAACGCCGTTCAGTGCACCCGACTGCTCCCAACGTGCTCCCCCGATCCCGGCCCCAACCGACCCACACGGTCAGCCGGGACAGCCTGCCTAACGCAGGGCCGCCCGCCCCGCAGCACGGAGCGAGCGACCCGACGGTGGGCACGGACAGTGACGAGCGCGCTCACGGACGCCGCGCTTTGTCAGCGGCATGTCAGTGCGTTCATCCGAGGGTGGGCCGGCCCTCGGAGATCTGTTCTTCTACCGGCCGACCGGACCAGGCCAGCCATGGGTCCGCGCCGGACTTGGGCACGACCACAGGCCCGTTGCCGGCCAACGCGTCGGAGATGCGGCCTGACTCGATGAAGGCGCGGGACTGGTAGCCCACGGACCAAGCGGTCTCGTGCTCCCACGCACCGGTGATCACCCATCCACCGGTGCGGATCTCATCCATGCGGTCAGCGAGGAAGGCAAGTGCGATCTCGCGAGCCTCTTCATCGGTCATGCTCGTGACCCTAACGCTGGAACGATGATGCAGGACCGAGCCAACGCGCTGTCATCGGCACGTCCGTGCGCGTGCCGCGGAGGCTTGTCGTGACGCTGAGTAGCGCGCTAATCGTGGCATGTGGGTATGAATGGTCCGGGGACCTGTCACCTCTTCGGCGGCCACGGTGACGGTTTGCGGGAGATCCACCAGTAGCCGGCATAGCGCGGGTTGTGATGCCAGCGGGATCGGCGCACCTCGTCCGTCCGGGGCGCCCAGTCCCGGTACGGCAGCAACGCCATTCGCGACGCGATCTGACCCGCCATGTATGGCCACGCGATCACAGTGATCAGCGCGTCCCGACGGCGGTAGGACACCCGAGGCGCGAGCCATGGCATTACCACGACGGGCAGCACCGACCCCGCCAGATACCCGAGCCAGTAGCTGTCGGTCGCATCCCAAACGACATAGTGAAGCACGACCGCTGGCAGCCCGATAGGGGCCCAGATGAGCACCGCGCGCAGGCCCCGGGCCAGCCCTTCGCGCGGCTTGCCTGAATCCAACGGATCATCTGGCATTCGCGCGACGGTAGCCTCGCCGGTTGCAAATCTCAAGGGCAAACGCAACGCTCATCGGCAGTTCCGGATACGAGCGGACGGCACCGCTGTCACGTTGCGTGGCGCGCGGATCGCGGCCAGATGTGTGCGCTGCAGTCCAGCCGTTCGCCGGCTGCCTGCCGATCGGGCACGGCCCGTCGGGCACTGTCCTCGTCGCCGACATCGACCCCAATCGCCTGCACGAGGCCTGGCAGGCTGCCGACGCACTGGTGCCGGTCATCGGACGCCGACCCGTCATGGTCACCGACGACTTCGACAACACGCTGAGGATCCGGCCCGAGCCCGAGCCGGGTCCGTCGGAGTCGGAGCTGCGCGCGTTCGCCGAGGCGGCCGAGTCTTCCGAACCCTGGCTGGCCTACCGCCACTACAGCGAGGACGACGAGGTCGACGAGGGCGAGGTCGAGTACTACGCGCGTGGCATGGCCAGCGTCGACCTGGACCTGACGGCCCTGGTGTCGGATGGGGCGCTGCCGACTCCGCGCCAGGCGCTGGAGCGGGCGCTGTACGATCGGCTGCTCGCCGACGCCGACCTGTACGCCCGGGTGCTTGGCCGCGTGCGGTTCGTGACGCAGACCGACTACTGGTACACGCCTGACAGCGTCCTGCTCATGTTGTTGCCCACCAGCGACGTCCCCAGCTCGGGGTACTGGGTGGACTTCTTCGGTGCGCTCACCCGGGAGTACCAGCGGACGCTCGCCGAGGTGTTGGCGCAGTGGCGTCACCGGTGGGACGCCCGCCTGGTCGCGTCGTGGGGCACCATGCTGCAGTTCCAGGTGGGTTGTCGCCCGGCACCGGGTGACGAGGCGTGGACCGCGGCCGGCCAGCTCAAGGCGCTCGCCCCGAACCTCGACCTGAGCCGGTGGGAGGTCGCGGTTGCCTTCCCCGCCGGTGACGCGTGGTTCGTGCACAACCGGCCCTGACAAACTCGACCAGACCGTGACCCGCCGAGCTCGGCCGTGGCCCCAGCTCGGCCGAGCCGCCCCCTCATCGGCACGTCCGGACGTCCCTCGGGACGCCGGCGGTAACGCTCCGCAACGCGCCGTCCGCGGCAGAATCGGGCACTGACCTTGGCTGCGCCCTTCACGGCCTGGTGCCCCGCCATCAGACCACCTTCACGACATGTGGATGGCCCGGCGGAGGCTCAGCCAGTCCTAGTCGCTGCGGTAGCGCCACGAGGCTGATGACAGCTTGCCCCGATGTTGGCAGGATGATCGGGTGCGTCGGATCGAAGCGGAATGGGTACGTCGACTCCCGGATTTACAACTGGATCGTGTTCTTGCGCCACCTTCGCTGGAGCCGGTAGTCAGATACCACTTACTCGACCGAACAGTAAGTGTGCTGGACGAGCAGTTGCAGCCGATCCAGCGGCTGTTCTTGGACGTGCCACCCACAGCAAAGCTTCTTGCCGCAAGTCCGGACCTGGCGACCGTCGTCGTGACCGACACCCGTCGGGTCATCATCATGGCGGCAGGCCGGCCAATCCCGGTCGAGATTGCGGCAGCCGATTCCGCGACGCTGCTGCCGGGCGGCCGTCTGCTGGTCACCGCGCCGACACTCGAACGGCTGGAATACAAGGGCCGCGAGTACGACGCCAAGGGCGAGCACCTGGTGTTCCTGGTGGATCTAGGTTCGGGACATGTCCTGGACCAAGCCGTTCTTGATGCGGTGGACGCCAGCGTGACCACCGTGCCTCATCCGCACGACGGGTCGGTGGTCCTGGATGCAGCTATGGGTCAGGACGGCGCTTTGATCTATGTCGCCCGGGTGCTGGACGACAGGATCAAGGTGGAGCTTGTCGCCGAGAACGTGGTCGCGGCGAGCTTCGCACCGTCCGGAGATCGCCTGCTGCTCATGCCTCACCCCAGCTTCGATAACAAGATATCCGTCCTGGAATGGCCGAGCCAGCGTCCCCTTGCTCGGCTCCACGCGGACGATCTGGCAATCGACGACTTCGTATTCACCCTGTACGGATGTTTCCTGAGCGACCGGCGGGTACTCCTCGACACCTACGAACACGGGCTGTTGCTGTGCTCCGGCGAGCTCAGCCCTGTGGCGTGGATCAGCCTGAATCCGCCCTTTGAAACGAGCGACGTGGAGGTGTCGACAATGCGCGTGTCGCCAGAGGCCGTGTTCGGTGTCGCAGAGGACGTGTTCGCTGCCGACATCCGGGATGGGACGTCCCTCTCTTGGACCCTTTGGCGAATCCCGCCTTCGAGAGTTGATGCAGGCTGATAATCGAGGCGAGCCCGGGTCTCGCGCCATGGGGTACGTGCCACGCCGGGGAAGGCGGGTCTCCTGTCGGACAGTCGTAGACCGCCCAGCCTCCTCGGACGGGTACCAGGCGCAGCACGCCCCCCGGGCTCCTAGCACTGGGGAAGATCGATGATTCATGGTCTGAAGGCAGCACTTGTACCCAGGCCCAGGCATCGATGTCCAGTTAGCGAGGCCTTGAAGCTACGTCGCCACGATGGCATCCGCTTCTCGGCAGATGAGGACGTCGCCCGGTTGACCAGCGCGACCCACGGACGTTGACGCCTTCGGGCCGCTGAAGAGGTTACGGGGCGGAAAGCCCTGGTCTGCGCGCTGCAGGTGGATGGTGCGGGCATCAGTACTTCGCTCCGAAGGGGTGTTCTCCAAGCCGGTCAACGGGGATCGCGCCGGCTGGGCTCGCACGAGCGGTGGTCGGTGCATTCGCAGGCCAACCAGAGAGATCAGCAAGCCGCAATGCGAAGGCATCAGTACGCTCGCGACCATGGTCGAGGGCTTCGTCTACGTAGAGAACGAGCGGCCGGGTGTCATGGCCAGGGCGACACCCGGGACGAGGGTGGCGAAGACATCGTTCGAGCCGCCGTGGATCGTCGTGGACCGCTCGCTCGAACAGATCATCGTCGCACGGTGGCCCGGCAGGTTGTTCCGGGTGGCGGTCGTACCACCGTCCTCGGCCGCAGAGCGGGCCGCGATGGCACGCGCCGCCCAAGGGCTGGTGTCCGGCGCCGGCTACGTTCGCGCGCTGGCGGTGGACGTACTGGCCGAGCTTCCGCCGGCGCTGCTTTTCGGTTCCCAGGGCCGAGCCATCGTCGAGGTGATCGAGGTGGCCCGGTCTCTCACGGAGGAGAGAGCCACACTGCTCGCGTCGGCGGACCACCCAGCGGCGGGCGAAACCTACAGCGCCGCATGGGCCAGGTGGACGGGCACCGTCCACGCTGCAGATGAACGAGACCGGGACCATTCCGCGACGATCGGCCACCACCAGCCCGGCCGTGCCACCTCGCCCATCGGAGCGGGCTTCACCGTGCTGCACACGGCCGTGACCGACAGCGCCCAGCTCCGCGGCCGCCCCGGCGCCCTGAGAGTGAACCCCGACGGCGAGCAACTGCTCGACGAGACCTGGGCGACGGCCGGAAGCGCACTGCTCCACGCCGCCATGGCCTTCGGCGCGCCGGAACTGGTCACCGGCGCCGAGGCCGCCGTATTGACAGCCGCGTGGCGAGCCGTGCTCAGCGACGAGCGGCGCGGCACCACGTGACGCTCCCTGTTCACTCACCAGGCAACGACAGGGACCGGCACACGGCGGACACGGCACTGACATGCCCCCCACCAGCCGGACACCGCGCAAAGCCTGCCGTCGTCCGCCCACGACGGCGACCCCTTCGGACTCACCGAAGAGGTCACCAACGTGGAAGCACTGGTCAGCGCGTTGCCGGTGGGAAAACCGTCCCACGTCCCGGAATCCGTCGTGACGTCCGCCGGCCTGCCACCATAGCTGCCAATCAATACACACCCTCACCGGCTGACTGCTCGGTGGCCCGCCGACGCCGCCAATGCGAGCCGACCGCGAACGAACCGCGAGGTGACCTCTTCGGTCTTCACTGGGAGGTCAAACAGATCCCGCCGCCGCATCATTGCTGGTCAGCGCCTTAGCCGACGTGATGCCGGTTGACCACTTCTGTCGCGGTGACCACTTCGTCAACGTGCACCCAATCTGCTCCCAGCGCAAGGATCGGCCCGGCCGCTGATCCCTTACCGCACTGACCTGCACATACTCTTTCACCAGGTCTAATAGAGCGACGTCGAAGTTAGCGCGCTGCCGTTGAGCACTGCGTGTGAAGCAGGACGCTGCACCGACTCTGACCTGCAAAAACGCGAAGCCGCAGGCAGGGGTGGGTGCGGTTGCGTGCAGTCGGATGCCGTTCGGTGCGGTTGAGGGCCGTTCAGTGCACCCTGTTGCTCCCAACCTGCTCCCCCGATCCTGGCCCGTGACCGGGTTGCCGCAGCCAGGCTGAGACGGGCCGTCTTACAGGTCGTTCGCAGAGTTCGTGGCCGCTTACCGCTTGCCCGAGCGGCCCTGGCTGGCGTCGGCGTCCGGCCAGCCACCGTTAGGCTCAGCCGCTCCCGACCCGCTCCCACGACCCGCTTGTCAACCGGACGTGCTCAGGAATACCGCCGCCCCATCAGCGGCAGATGACGGCACCGTCTCGACGCCGCGAGCGGGGCTCTGACGGTTCAGAGGGCGGCGATTGAGGCGGGAGCTCGTTCTTGCCGAGCCAGCGCACGTATTACGTTCAGGGAACCGTGTCGCCAGACTGCGAGGCTGCTCAGCAGCTTGATTGTCGCTCCGGCCGCTGTCTCTGGCATCGCTGGCGTGGGCAAGCCGAGACTGACTGCCAGGTCGTCGACATGCACGACCAGCTCCACGACCCGGGTCAGTAGGAAGTCATCGACCTGCAGACTCCAGTCGCCGAGGTCCACGATTCGGTCCGCCGGTTGTGCCGGCACCATGGCACGTAGGTCGGTCAACGCAGCGTCGACAATGTCCGCCAGCTCTGTAGCGGTGGTCGACGCGGCTGCCTGCTCGCTGCGGCGGCGGATGCCGACGTTGTCAGCGCTGTCGACGCCTGAAGTTACCCAGGCGTTGCCGGTGAAGTGCTCCAGCACCGAGATAGCTGATGCTCCTGGCGCTGCGGCAAGGAAGGTCACGGTGTGGGTGACCTGGTTAGCTAGATGACGGGCGAGGCCGCCGGTGGAGAAGTCGGGCAACGCGCTGGGGGCGGACCATCGCTCGACCAGCAGCGGTTCACGTAGAAGGACCGCAGCGGTCTTAGCGACGTCCAGGAACGCAGGTCGGATCATCGAGTGCACGTTATACGGGCGCGGCGTCTATCGTCGCCCGTGCTCGCGCGCCTGTGAGGAGCGGATCTTGGTCGGCGTGCACGCACATCGGCATGTCCGGAAGCCGGCTCGTCGGATACGTCGTCCAGACGCTGTCGTCGTGTCAGGACCGGTTGTCGGACGTCCACCCCTGCTGGTGGAGCCTTTCGAACCCGTCGAGCACAGGTCGACCGCAAACTCGAACTCGAACTGGTCATCGCAGCCGTGGCCCACGACCGACGCTTCGTCATGGCTGGCGGCCATAGCTATCTCCGCGATGTGGGGATACCTGCCTGCCATCTCGTCGAACATGGCTTTCTGCATATCCGGGTCGGCGGGTAGCGGTGAGGCGGGAAAGAGTTCCTGAGTGAATCCCCACACGCGGCTTCCTAGAACGTGCATCACATGGTGGGTGAGGTCGACGGAGAAGCCGCCGGCCCGGAACATCCCGACGATTGAGTTCAGGTAGTCCAGCACGACCGGGGTGGGCTGGGGACGGGACTCGATGACGCGCGACGCCCAGGGGTGTTGCAACAAAACTTTTCGGGCCGAAAGGATGCGCTGGCGGATCCCGGCCTTCCAGTCGGTGCCGGGGACCGGTGGATCGATCTCGCCGACGACGACGTCGACCATCCCGTCGAGGAGCTGTTCCTTGTTGGCCACATGCTTGTAGAGCGTGTGGGGCTCGAATACTCGGTTCGGCTGTCTGAAGTGCGGTTCTGTGCGAGCTCGAGCCCTGCGCAGCCGTCATGCTCGTGGCCATGAGCGCGTCGTTGCTGTACCTGCTGTTTCGCCAGATCCTGCAGATGTTGTCCCAGATCGCCCGCCACGGTGGGGCCAAGGATGCGGAAATCCTGGTGCTCCGCCACCAGGTGGCGGTGCTGCGCCGGCAGGTGCACCGCCCCGACCTGCAACCCGCCGACCGGGTGGTGCTGGCAGTGTTGTCGCGGCTGCTGCCCCGCCACCGTTGGTCGGCGTTCTTCGTCACCCCGGCCACGCTGCTGCGGTGGCACCGTGAGCTGGTCGCCCGTCGCTGGACGTACCCGCACGCACGACCCGGCCGGCCACCTGTCGACAAGCAGGTCGGTGACCTGGTGCTGCGACTCGCGGCGGAGAACCCGACGTGGGGGCACCGCCGGATTCAAGGCGAACTGCTCAACCTCGGGCATCAGGTGGCGGCCAGTACGGTATGGAAGATCCTCCACCGGGCCGGGATGGACCCGGCACCACGCCGGTCCGGACTGACCTGGCAGCAGTTCCTGACCTCCCAGGCGCACACGATCCTGGCGTGCGATTTCTTCACGGTCGACACGGTGTTGCTCAAGCGGATCTACGTGCTGTTCTTCGTGGAGATCGCCACCCGCGAGGTCCACGTCGTCGGGGTGACCGCGCATCCGACCGGCGCCTGGGCGGCGCAGCAGGCGCGAAATTTGCTGATGAACCTCGATCAGCGTGCTGCTGGTCTGCGGTTCCTGCTCCGCGACCGGGATACCAAGTTCACCGCCGTCTTCGACGGGGTGTTCGCCGCCGAAGGTATCGACGTGATCAAGACGCCACCGCAGGCGCCCCGGGCGAACGCGTTCGCCGAACGATGGGTGGGCACCGTACGCCGGGAATGCACCGACCGGATGCTCATCGTCGGCGAGCGCCACCTCGCGGCCGTCCTCACCGAGTACACGGCCCACTACAACAGCCACCGCCCACATCGATCGCTCGCCCAGCAGCCGCCCAACCCGCCGTCGGGAGTCAGTGACTTGACCGCCGCCAGGGTTCGACGGCGCCCGATCCTCGGCGGGCTGATCAACGAGTATTCGCAGGCAGCGTAGCCGAACCGGCTTTACGAGCCCCACACGCTTCACCTATATCAAGAGCGCCCGACTACGCCGGACGCACGCGCGCGCTACACCTACGGCCCGCGCGCACGCACCCACGCAACTGGGCGTCAGAACAGCGAAGGCAGCCTAAGCCGAGGCACGCTTGGCCGTGACGATCGCTTCACGGGTCGGCATTGACGTAGCAACCGGCGATCGACGCCACGCCGCTAGCGACGTGCCACCGAGGTGCCCAGCGAACTGTCGCTATCGGACAGACGACATCAATCAATTCGCATATAACCGCATCGTCTGACAGCAACCCTGACAGCAACCCAGGCGGACAGACACGCCCGCCAGCGCACACCGGATCGGCGCCAACACGTTCCGTAACTGCGGACAATCGAGCCCATCGCGAAGCCCCAGGACTATTGAACGCCTTCCCAAGACTTCCAGACTTGGTCATCGTTCCGCATCAGGTCTGGGCTGATAAGAGCCATATGCAGAACCCTAGCGAGCCGCGAAAACACGACCTGCGACGAGCCAATCTCACCTGCCAGAACCACTACTACGCACAACCCAAGCTCTCGTGCAGACTTACGGATAATCGCCTCGTACTCCGGCTCGGACATCCCGTCAATTACACGATCACCTGAAACAGAGATGCTAGCCGCCAGTTCCGCATTGAGCCCTGGGTCAACCAGCACCTCAGCATTATCTGGTGAAAACCTTCCCGCTACCAGCCCGTAGGACGATGGGTGGCCAATTCGCCCACGGTACTCCACGCCAACGGTCCCCTCATCCAGCGGCACCGGACCGTCTTGACCTGCCCAGATCGTGATGCGCGACAACGCCCCGCGCTTGAATTCACTGATCATGTTCGAATTCTCCCTTTGTCACGTCTGGGCAGGGTTCAACAATATGGGGGTCAGCATCCCCTCGGAGGCAACCCATTCTGCTTGCGCCACCACGGACCAAATGACTCGTCCTTGTCAATGATATCGATATCATAATTCTGGCCCGGCGGATGAGTACGCAACGCCGCCTCGTGTGCCTCTTCATAGCTCATCCCATTTGCCATGAGATTTGCCTCCGTAAGCTCATGACTCATGAAGTTCTGTTGACTGCTGGACAAGGGTGCTCCGCTGGAAATTGACCCCCTGATTCGAGCAATCATCTCGTCATTCGCTGGCGACCAATACTCGCCAGAAAGATGCTGTGCAACGATATCAATATCATTGATCGAATAGCCGCCTGAGTACCCACCGTCATTATGTACGAGTACCGGCGTGTTACCGGCCAGGACGTAGTAGGTGTGGAACTCATCGACGGTGAGGTTGTGCATGACCTTGGCGCCGGTGTACGAGCGGACGGTGGTGACGGTCATGGTGTGACCGTCGGGGGTGGCTAGGTGTTCGCCGGTTTGGAGGTCGGCGGCGTCGACCCACTGGTGGCGGGTCTGGCTCCAGAAGGGGTGGTGTTGCGTGGTACTGAGGACGCTGGCCTTGCCGTCGTCTCCGATGATGGTGACGTCGGCCAGGTCGGTGTCGTTGTTGGTGTGGACGGCATTGACCGCGCGGGTCTCGGTCCGTCCGGTTTCTGGGTCGGTGGTCAGAACCTTGTCACCGACCGACAGATCTTTGATGGGCTTGCTGGAGCCGTCTGCCAGTTCAACTTGGGTTTCGGGGTCGAAGCTATTGGCACATGCCTTGAAGAGGCGTAGGCCGGCCCCTTCAGCCTCACCGGCGAACTTCCCTGTGATGCCGGCCCCAACCATCGCACCGGCAACCTCGGGGTCGACCCAGCCTTGGTAGTAGCCTGCGGCTTGCATGCAGGCGCCGATGCCGAATGCGAATCCGGGCGTGTAGTACCCGCATTGCATTGAGGCTTCGACCTGTTCCGGCGGCAGCCCTGACTCCAGGTTCTGTCGGGCGACATGACAGGAGCTGGGCGAGACCTGGCATTCCTTGTTTTGCGGGCCGTAGCGGAGCTTAACGTTGAGCTTGCGCGCGTTTAGCGTTGGTTCGAAATGCTTGTTGCACGCGTTGTCATTGACGCAGGGTCCTGCGGATTCGCTGCCAGGCTGCTCTAGCGCACCATCGGGATCGTGGCCGTCATAATGACATCCACCGCCGCCGTGGATACACGGGTCGAGGCCGGACGGGTCCGTCAGCGTGGCAGGGTTGTTGTCGCTGTAGCTGTACCCGTTCCATTGTTGCGGATTATTGAAGTCAATCAGCGGATCTACGGAGGTGAATCGCCCGATGAATGGGTCGTATTCGCGGGCGCCGAGGTGGGTGAGACCGGTGGGGTCCTGGGTGCCGCCGACGAAGCCCTTGTCCATGCCGGGTGCCCATGTGCCGATGGTGGCGCCCCGCGGTTCGCCGTAGGGGAGCATGTGGCGTTTGGCGACGGCGAGGGTGGTGGCGTTGATGGTGAGTTCGGCGGTGCCGTGGTGGTCGCTGGCGATCCAGCTGAGGCTGGTGGCGGTGCGGATGGCGATGGTTTGGCCGGCGTGGTTGTAGTAGCGGGTGGCTTTCTTGGTGGCGCCGCTGGTGGTGTAGCGGACTTCGGTGCCGCCGGGGAGGTAGAGAGTTTTGCCGGTGGGGTCGGTGCGGATGAGTCGGTTGCCGTCGACGTCGTAGATGTAGCTGGTGGTGGCGGAGTCGGTGGAGCTGAGGACCTTACCTTCGCGGTCCCAGGTCAGGGTTTGGGTGGCGCCGGTGGTGGTGGGTCGGGTTTTGGTGTTGCCGGCGTTGTCGTAGGTGTAGTTGCGGGACCAGGTGGCGCCGACGCTGGCGGTGACGTTGGTGACGGCGTGTGGCCTGGCCGTGCCGGCGGCCGGGTAGGTGTAGGTGTAGGTGGTGTTGGTGGTGCCGTGGCGCAGTTCGGTCTTGCGGTTGCCGTTAGGGTCGAGGGTCCAGGTGTGCCAGTACGGGTAGGCGGAGCCGTCGATCTGGGTCCACGCGGTGGGCTTGGTAACACAGCTGCCGGACTCGGGGGTCCAGGCTTCGGTCATCTGCTGCAGGTAGTCGAGGGTGAAGCACTGGTGGTCTGCGGTGCCGCCGTTGGGGGTGTCGTGGATCTCGCTGACGTCACCGGCGTCGTCGTAGGTGTAGTTGTAGTTCGCCGCCTCCGGCTTGAGTTCCGGAACGACGTTGGTGCTCTTCAACCGGCGGGTGGGCTCGTCGACGGTCGAGGTGACCGCGACGCGGGAGCCGTATGCGCCGAGCTGCCGTTGGGTGAGCTGGCCGAGCTTGTCGTAAACGATGTCGTAGACGTAGATCTGCGATGCCGACAGCAGGGTGCCGGGGTCGCCGACGTCGGTGTAGCCGAGGGTCAGCTTCTCCGAGGGGAGGTCGGCCGCGGCGGGCATGGTGACCTGGTAGGGCTGGCCGTTGGCCCGGTAGCTGGTCGTGGTGGTGTAGGTGCAGGTGTTGGGTGTGGCAGCGGCGCACAGGTTCGACTCCGCCGCGGGCAGCACCACGGAGGTGGAGGTGGGCCGGCCGAAGGTGTCGTAGGCGTCGACCCGGGACGTGTACTGGTTGCCGCCGGTGAAACGGGTGGCGGAGGTCAGTTTGCCCTTGCCGTAGGGCAGCGTGTCGTACACCCAGTTGGCACGGAGGGCGCCATTGATGCTGTCGTCGCGCATGGTCGTCTTGCGGCCGAGCTCGTCGTAGGTATATGCGGTGGTTGCAGTGCCGGTGCCGATAGGGCTGGTGGCGGTGACGACGTTGCCGGCAGCGTCGTAGGTGGTGCTGGTGGTGCCCTTGTCGGGGTCGACGGCCTGGGTTTGGCGGCCGCGCAGGTCATAGGTGTAGGACCAGACGTTCGCGCCGGTGACGTCGGTGACCGTCTTCAACTGCCCGAGAAGGGTGTAGGTGTATGTGGTCTTGTCGAACTTGGCTGGGTCGTCGCTGCCCACGTCGGCGCGGTTCTTGTACTGCCGAAGCGTGGTGGTGCGGCCCTGGGCGTCGGTGATGGTGGTGGTGGCAGTGCCGCCGGCGGGTGGGGTGCTGCTGACGCGGTCGCCGCCGAAGGCGGTGGTGGCGCGCCATTTCTCCGCACCGTTGGCGAGCAGGATCTGCGCGGTCTGCCGGCCGGCACCGTCGTAGATGTTCTGGGTGATGGAGGGAATCTGTCCCTGCGGGGTGGCCAGGCTCGTGTTGACGGCGGTGTTGGTGCTGTCGTAGTAGGGGGCGGAGGTCCAGGCGGTGGCGCCGAGGCTGTTGGTCAGGGTCTCGGTGATCGTCCGACCGCCGCCGGTGGCTTGGAGCTGGTTCTGCCGCAGGCGCAGGAATCCGTCGTAGAGGTTCACCGACTTCCGGTACGCCGTGCCGGTCGGCAGGAGGGACTCGGTGGTGACCGCGGTAGGGCTACCACTGTTGCGCACCGGGTAGGTGAACTTGCTGCTGGGTGTCTGCGTGGCCTTGTCCCGGCCAGGAAGCCACACGTTGGTGAGCCCGCCGGCCCCGTCGTACGTGAGGTCGGTGACGGCGCCGTTGACGTCGGTGACCTTCGTCGGCGTCCCCCAGGCGGGTTCCATCAGGGTCGTGACGGTGTGGCCCTTCGCGTTGGTCACCACGGTCTGGATGACCTGGCCACCGTTGGCGGTGGTGTAGGCGGTGGTGGCGGTGTAGCCGCGGGGGTCGGTCGCCGACGCGACACGGCCATTGGTGTCGTAGGCGGTGGTGGCGATGCGGGTGTAGACGGGGGTGGCGCCGTTGAACTTCTCCAACTCCTCCGTGCGGACCACGTTGCCGCGAGTGGGGGCCTGCCCGAAGGAGGTGTCGTCGACGTAGGCGTCGTAGAACGACCGGGCCCGGTTGAGCACGGTGGCCGGGTCCGCCGGGGTCGGCGCTCCAGCGCATCGGACGGACAGCGTTTCGGTCTGCGAGACCCGGTCGATCATCCAGCTCGTGTCGTTGCGGGCGTAGGTGGTGCGGGTGCAGGTGTCGTCGGTGGTGATGGCCTCGTCGCCCTGGTCCTCGGCTGTGGTGGGCAGGCCGTCGCTGTTGAAGCTGGTGATGGTCTTGGTGTAGCGGTAGCCGCCGGCGGCGAGGGTGGTGCGGGTGCGGGTGATGTCGGTGTTGGTCATCCATGCCCGGGTGGTGATCCCGTCTCGGGTGCGGGTGGCGGTCGGGCCGTTGATCCACGGGTCGTTGCGGGTGGAGGACACCTCGGCTCCGCCGGGGCCGTTGTAGGTGATGGTTTGCAGCTCGAAGCCCTGCAGGGCTTCGTGGTCTTCGATGGTGCCGCCCCAGGAGTCGGTGACCCAGACGTCCTTGACGCCGCTGGCGGCCTTGTCGCCGTCCAGGCCGCGCAGGTAGCGGTGTTCGACGGCGGTTTGCTGCCCGGCGGGGTCGCCGTGGCGGACGGTGACCGTGCCGTAGCCTCGCCAGTCGCTCCAGGTGCGGTACTTGTCCTTGGTCAGCTCGTCGTTGTTGTACGCCCAGGCGGGGGTGTCGTAGTCGTACATGGTGACTTCGGTCGGCTGGTCGGTGACCGTGTCGTCGAGGTCGATGCGGGTGACGACGTACTTGTGGAACCAGTCCAGGCTCAGCTGCTGCCCGGCGGGGGCGTAGAAGGAGGGCATGCACCGTTTTGTGTTGCTGGCCGGGGACGGCAGGGTGGTGCTGGTGCAGTCCGGTCCGGAGTAGGTGACGATGATGTCGCCGCCGGTTTCGGTGTGCACGGTTTTGATTCGCCACCGGTTCAGCGCGGAGCGCTGGTCGTTGGGGCCGTCGACGCGGTTGGGCAGCGGCAGGTCACCGGTGTCGAAGGTGATTTCCGGGTCGGAGACGGCGGTGCCGCCGGCGGTGGTGACGTGGCCGGTGCGGGTGAGACCGCGCAGCCACATCGGGGTGGACTCGCCGGTGCCGGCGTTGATGAACTCCTGCCGCAGCGACCACGACTCGACGTCGGCGTAGGTGGACGCGCCGTTGCGGGTCTGCGCGGTGACCTTCGTGAGCCGGCGGGCGGTCCAGAACGTGGGAGAGCCCTGGGTGGTGCACTGGTCGCCGGACTTGCAGTACTGGTCCCACGGCGTGTCATACCACTGCGCGGTCACCGGGTCCGAGGTCCAGGCCGCGCCGGTCCAGCAGCCGGACAGGCACCGCTCGGCGGTGTCGAAAACGACCCGCAGCGGCGCGGCCTGGCTGTACTCGGCGTCCTTGCGCATGCCGTACTCGATGCGCTGCAGGTAGCCGCCGCGGTCGTAGGTGGTGCGCTGGGCGGGGTCGTTGTCGCGGCCGTAGGCGCCGGTTTCCTTGCCGTAGAAGTAGGCCATGGTGTTGGAGTTCGGGTCTACGACGTAGTCGAGGTTCCACCGCCAGGCCTGGGTGCAGGAGGCGTTGGCGAACGTCGAGTCGTAGCAGGGCTCGCCGGAGTTGTTGCCGTAGACCGGCGCGGTCCACACCGAGTCGGTGACCGGGTCTCCGCTGGCCCAGCCGGGCAGCTTGTGGTAGCCGAAGTAGTACTGGGTGCCGTCGGTGGTGGTGACCTTCCAGTATTCGTTGTCGTTGTCACCGTTGCCGCGCGCCGAGTCGGTCAGCTTCTCGACCTTGGTGCCGTCGTCGTTGCGCAGCCGCCACACCGACCCGTCCTTGATCAGCTCACCGGCGTGGCCGTTGAGTGACAAGGTGGCGTTGTCGTTGAACCAGCACAGGTCACCGGTCTTGTGATCGGGGTTGTCATCGGCACACGACTGGTACTTACGTTCGATGAAGCCGGGCCACGAGTCCCAGCCGTCACCAAGCCAGGAGCCCTGGTTGTTGGTCAGGGCGGTCTTCCCGTCGATGCTGCCGGAGGAGTAGGAGAAGCTGATCTCCGGGGCGGGCCCGCCGAGCGACGGCGGCACGCGCAGTGGATAGGACCAGGAGAAGTCGCCACTCTGGGTCGACACCTGCCACTGCCCGGCGGGCGAGAGGCTGGTCGCGGTGTAGTCACCGCTGTCACCGGACGCGCCGGACTCCGCCGCCAGCAGCGTCGAGGTGCTCGATGCGAGGGAGATGTCCGCCGACAGAAGGCTGTCGGGGGTGTCGTTGACCGCCGGCAACGGGGTGCGCTTCTGGCAGGACGCCAGCTGCGGGGTGGTCAGCGCACAGGCGGGAAGGGCTACCAGCCGCAGGCGGGAGGCCCAGTCGCCGCCGTAGGCGTCCGCGAACCCGGCATAGTCCACCTGCAGGCCGGTGCGGCCGTTGGTGGTCTTGCCGTCGGCGCGGCTCACGGACATCAGCAGGCCCTGCACCCCGACCTTCGCCGTCGCGGTCCGGTCGTGCACCGTCACTTTCACTGAATTGACGGCGTCGGCCGCGGAGTTGGCGCTGGTGCCCGACGGTGCCGAGATGGTGACCGGCAGGGTTCCGGCACGTGCCCGGACCGGCCCGGTCAGGCCCGCCCGGGTGCTGCGGGCGTTGGCGGCTACGGCCGCTGCGAGGGCGAGGTCGGCGGTGCTGGTGCCCGCTGGCCAGGCGATCTTCCTGGTGCCGGTGACCACGCTGGAGAAGGCGTGGTAGGAGCGACTCTTGCCGGGCTTGGCGTCACGCACCAGCACGCCAGCTGCCTCTTTCGGCTTCGGCGCCGTCCACTTCGGTGCCGCCTCCGCACGCTGGACCGGCTGACCCAACGCGCTCACGGTCAGCGCGACCGACAGAGCGCCGGCCAGCCACACCGACCGCCACATCCGCCGACCGAAAACCATTCCCCGGCCCCGGCCGGAATCAATTCCACTCACCACGACGCTCCCCACGCGTACGGACGAAGACCAAGACCGGCGTTGCCGGTGTGTTGCTAGAGCCCTTCACCGGGTGATCACCACCCGTCTTCCACGACGCCGCCTCTCGGTCGGCGTCGCCACCGCAGCCGGGGCCATCAGCTCCGGCTGCGGTGGCATCGGTGCTACTGGGATGCCTGCTGGCAGATCTCGGAGTCCGACAGGACCCGCTGGTAGGCGCGGGCGTCGTCAATGTCGCCACGCCAGTAGGAGACTCCAGCGCCACTAGACCAGCCACGTCCGATCGCGAACGACCCGGTTGCGGACCATCCGGCCGGCGCCGTTGCCTCGGTCATCTCACCCGCACAGGACAGCGGGTCGCCCATCACGTAGACGCGCATCTTGCCGGTGACCTGGTCGTAGCGGCCGGCCACGTGCACCCACGTGTTGTTCGATGGCAGCCCCACCGACTGCCCGGTGGCGCAAGCGGTGACGGCGCCGCCGCCGCTGCTGTCAGCCGACATCGTGAAGCACCAGCCACCCGCACCGCCGTTGGCGTCCTTGCGATACTGCAGCTCGAACCGAGAGGCCGTCGCACCGTCCTGCGCGAGGATCGTCTGCTCGGTTTGGGCCGCCAGATCCGCGGCTCGGACCCAGGCCATCACCGTGAGACTCTTCGTCGTGTCCAGCACCGGCCCGCTGGTCGTCACCCGGTCCGCAGGCGGGCCGGACAGGTGCACCGCGTTACCGAGGTAGCCGGGCACGAAGTGCGCCCCGCCGCCCAAGGTGCCGGGCGAGTGGCTGCTGAAACCGGTTCCGCTGTCCGCGGCGGTGGTCGCCGGGTCGCTCTCATCGAACGTCCACAGCGCGTAGGCGTTCGTGGCGGGCGAGACCCAGAACTGGTGGTCGTAGGTGCTGCTGGTGTTGCCGGCCTTGTCCTTGGCCTTGACATGCATGGTGTGCACCATGTCAGTGGCTGGCGTGTACGTCACCGACGTCGACGCGGTGGCCGTCGCGCTACCGCCGTCGACATCCCACGTGTACTCGTCCGCCCCCGACGCGGTGAAGGCAAACGTTCCCGCCGTACCCACGGTGGCGCCCCATTGCTTCAAGGGGTACTGGGTGGACCCCACGCTCGGCGTCGTCGGTGGTGTCGTGTCGATCGTGAAGCTGTACCACGGCCCCCAGCCACTCCACAGACCCGCCTCGTCCACCGTCGTGGCATGCCAGTAGTAGGTGCTGCCAGAGGTCAACATGGCAGCCGGCACTTGGGAGGTGGCGATGCCGGTTGCGTTACCTACCGTGGTGACGTACGAGCGGGGCATTGTCGTGCTGCTCACGACGATCGTCGCCGTCAGGCTCGCGGCGGTGCGGATCTCGAACGCCGTCTGCAAGGTCCCGCCGTAGGTGTCCTGTACCTGCGCGCGCAGCGTCGGGGTCACATTGCGCACCAGCGCCGGCGACGAGCACTGCTGGTAGCAGTCCGAGGTGGTCGTGAAGGCCAAGCCGACGGGCGGAACCGGTTTCACATCGAAGGTGGCGACCAGGTACGTCTGGTCGGTGTAGAACTTTTTCCACCGCTGCTGGTCCGACTCGTACTGGTCGCTGTCGTTGCACGCGCACAGCCCCACCCAGTACGAACTGGTGGACTTCACCTGCGATTGGAGATCATTGAGTAGCGTCGTACCCTCGAACACCGCGTCCGCGTTCTGCTGAATCGTTCCGCAGCCACCGGCCTGGTTGGCGTTACCCGCCCATGAATCGAGCCAGGTGGCCGCCGAGCCCAAGGGCGCTGTCGTCCAGCTGATCCGGCCGGTGCTCGTGGACCAGCTTGGCGTGCGGTACAGGTGTACCCACGTGGGGTCGCACGAGTACGAGTGGTCGAGCTTCATCTGGATCTCCGCCGTCAGTACGGTCGTGTCACTCATGGCCGCGGTGTTGAAGCTGAAGTACGACCGGTACCGGGCACCCGAATCGGGGCTCAGACCGACACGAGCCGCTGTCAGGTCATTGTTCTCTCCGTTGCTCGTCGCGTATGCCCACTGCGACCGCCCCCGGTTGAACGCCGGATCGATGAACAGGGGAAACGCTGACACAGGTGCCGAAAGCATCTGCGCATCCGGCGTCAACACCAGATCATCCCCGGACACAGTCAGCCCGACCTGAGCCGACGCTGCCAAGTCACCCGGCCGCTGCGCGTTCGAGATCAGGTCCGTCACGTCCTGGGAACCGCTATCGCCCGCCTCCACGGCGGCCGCGTCACTCTCCGCCCCAAGAGTTGTGGCCGAGACTCCGCCTGACGTGGATACCGACGCGGGCTGCGTCGCGTCTGTCGAGATCGACGAGTCCCACATCACCGCCGGGGATGCCTGCACCAGGACCTTGCCGGCCGCATTAGCCAGGTCAAGCCCACCGTTAGCAGTACGCGTCGCCCGCATGGTCCCGCCGAGCCCGTAGCGGATCTGCTGCAACGCTGGATTAGCGGCCGCCTCGGGCGTCAGCACCTCAAGCACATGTCGAAAGCCGGACCGGCCCGCGGTGACATGCAGATTCACACCCGGCAACACGCTGTCATAGATGGCCGTGTCACCGTCAATCCGCGGCGCAGGCAGTGCAGAGGGCCAGGTCAGCTCGAGGGTCGAATCGCCCTCGTGCCACGTCACCAGAGGCCCCGCACCTCCACCAGAGAATTTCATGTCCGCCGTCGACGCCACCGGCGCGAAGCCGTCACCCGCCGGCCGGAGCGTGGTATCGATGTCAGCCCAGCTACCGTCCCGACGGTGCACCCGCTGCGGCACCACCGACGACTCCAGCCGCCCAACGCCAGAGGCATCCACATATACCTGCGTCGTCTCGGACCGCTCGCTCAACACCTCCACGCTCTTGCCACACGCGGTAGCAATCCGCTCAGCGGCCAGCACATCAGCCACCACGGACACTGAGCACTCCTCCGCAGCAGCGGCCGAAGCAGGCACCAACACCGCTGGCACCACCGCAGCGACAGTCGCCACCAGGCCAACGACGAGCGCATGCGCCCCCGCCAAACGGCCCCACATCCCCTGCCGCGCAGACCTTCTCATGACCTCGACGCCCCCGTAGATCGATAGGTAGCGGAACCGTAGAGCAACCAGCGTCAGCGCGATAGATCCAAGATCGGCTCCAGGGGCATCCCCACATCGCTACGCTGCCCACGTACGCTTCAGCAGAGTCGACAGTGGACAAGCTGGAGCCACAAAACTCCTGGTCACGACACAGCAACCGAGCGCACACTTCCCGTTGAGTGAGAAAGTGATCTACGTCACAGACGTAGGTCCAAACTCATGCATGGGAACGGGCTAAGCAGGCCTAGAGATGCTCCCCTGGAAGGCCGGCGAGCAGCCGGTGGTGAAACCTCTGGCAGGACGCCGGTGGGTGGCGCTTGACCGGCCCTCAATCCCCAGCGCGGTGGCCACGTTGTTGCCACCCGCAAGAACCGCCCGGCCCCTCGCGCGCCGGCTGTTGTGGCACCCGGCTCTTGTCGTCATCTGATACGGGCGATCGAGATCACTACGACGCAGACCATTGTCCGCCGCCGACCGTGGCAGCGAGCAGCAGACACAAATGCGACGCGGAGGTGGGCGGCTGAGGGCGATAGGTTGCGCCGATGCGCCTGGCCGTTCTCGGACCACCCGGCTCCGACCGAAAGACCATCGCCGGCACCATAGCCGCGCGTCTCGGCGCTCCCGCCATCAGTCTGGCAGACACCCTCCAAGCCGAAATTCGGGCGAGCACCCCGGCGGCGCTCCAAGCCCTACGGCACATGAACGCTGGTGAACTCGTACCTGACCAGGTACTCCTGTCCATGATCCGCAACCGCCTCACCCAGCCCGACGTTGCCGCTGGCTTTGTCCTCGACGGCTTTCCCAACCAGGCCGTCACCGCGGTGGCGCTCGACGCCGTGTTGTTCGACCTCGGCACACCCATCAACCGGGCGATTGACCTCCTCCTGCCCGATGCCGAGGTCCTGCGCCGCCTGGCCGGCCGCCGCACCTGCCGCGACTGCGGCGGAACCTGGCACACCGAGTTCGCCGCTCCAGCGCGCCCCGATGTCTGCGACCGTTGCGGAGGCGAACTGTCCCAGCGCCACGACGACAGCCCCGAACGCATCACGGCGGGCCTGCAATCCTACCGACCAGCTGCGGCAGTCACGCTCAACCACTACGACGCACTTGGCAAGCTGACCTCCATCGACGCGACCCTCACACCGGCGGAGATCACCGCCAAGGCACTCGCATGACCCGGAGGGCTGCCCCGCCAGCCGGACACTGCAAAGCCACCCACGCGTCAGCTCGGTGAACTATTCGGATGCACCGAAGAGGTCACCGAGCAAGAAGTCCTGGTCAGGCCGTTGCCCGTGAGATCGATGTTCCAAACATTGGAGAGGCGCCGGTGGCCGACAAGTGATCCACAGCGATATCCGTGGATCTAGTTGTCAAACCCTGACCGACCCGGGCGGTGCGCCTCGTCGGCAAAGGACCTTCCGCCCGACAGCGCCGTCGGCCTGACCACTTCGGTCTTCCCGAAGAGGTCACCGACCAAGACGTTCTGGTCAGCTTTGTCGCACCCGGACACGGTGCGCATCACCTAGCGGTCGTAGCCGGGCCGATTCGGAGTGGGGCCTATGCAGCTTCCTTGCCCGCCAGCCCCCGGCGTGACAGCATCTGCGCATGGGCATCTTCGACTCCATCGCACGCGGCTTGGGTAGCCTCCGCCCGCTGTCCGTCGCGGAACTCGAAGACGAGCGCGAGGCGTTGCGACAGCGCTACGTGTCCAGCGACAATGTCGGCGAGGCGTCGAACCTCTACAGCGAGCTGCACCGCTACGACGAAGAGATGACGCGCCGCGCCAACGAGGCCTACGAGCGCGACAACCCGGACGCAACCACCAGGCACCGCGAACACGGCTGGTACCTGCCGAACGACGACTAGCCGGGGCGTGTTCAGGCGGCGAGCGCCGCGCTGAGGCGCTTGTGCACCTTCGATACGGCGTTCTCAGTCCACAGTGCGCCGGTAGCCGTGGTGAGTGTCCTTTGCCAGTGAAGTCTGTCCGTGTCATCCGAGTACGTCCGGGCCGGATTCGTGCCACTGAAGTCTGTCTCTGGGCCTGCTGAGCTGCGGTTATCTGCAGCCTGCAATCGGTCATGATCTGCCTGTGCTACTCCAATACTCGGTCACCAATCGTGAGCTGCGGGTTCGAGTGTCGGGCTGTGTCTCGCGGTGCGGACGTCGCTTCGTGTTCGGAGTCCTAGCCCGTCATGATCGGTGTTCGTGGCCGTGCGACTGATGTACCAGCTCCTCATCCAAGTCTTCTCGTGGCTGGCCTTGCTGGCGCAGTCGTCGGCGTCAAAGGACGCGGAGATACTCGTCCTGCGTCACGAGGTCGCGATGCTTCGCCGCGGCAACCCGAGACCGCGTTTCGACTGGACCGACCGTGCGGTCCTTGCCGCGCTCGCGCGGATCCTGCCGAAGATACTGCGAGCTCACCGGATCGTCGCGCCTGCGACGCTGCTGCGCTGGCACCGTCGCCTGCTCACCGCGAAATGGCGCCAGCCCAGACCACCGGGCCGCTCACCGATCAGCGACGAGCTGGCCGCGCTCATCATCCGCCTGGCAAGAGAGAACCGGACGTGGGGCGTGGTCCGCGTCCAGGGCGAGCTGCGCCGCCTTGGCCACCGGGTCGGCGCCTCCACGATCCGCCGGATCCTACGTTCCCACCGCATACCGCCGCCACGACAGCACGACGACGCCTGGCGCACGTTTCTTCGCGCCCACGCCGGCACCATCTTGGCCACGGACTTCTTCCACGTGGATTGTGCGGTCACCCTCCAGCGCCTCTACGTCGCCTTCGTGATCGAGGCCAAGAGCCGCCGGGTGCACCTCCTCGGCATCACCGCCCACCCGACCGCGGCATGGGCCACCCAGCTCGCCCGCCAGTTCACCGCCGACCTCGAAGACTCCGGCCGGCGGTTCACCCACCTGATCCGCGACCGCGACAGCCGCTTCACCGACGCCTTCGACGCTGTGTTCACCTCTATCGGCACCGAGATCATGAAGACCGCGCCACAGGCACCCCGCATGAACGCCTTCGCCGAACGCTGGGTGAAATCGGTCCGGGTCGAATGCACCGACCGGATGCTCATCGCTGGCGAACGACACCTTCGAATAGTCCTGGACACGTATGTGCAGCACTACAATCGAGGCCGCAGCCATCAAGGCGACGGACTCGGCCTCCGCGCCCCCGACGACGGCAACAACGTCATCGCCTTCCCCGCTCCGACCGATAGCATCCGGCGCCGAACGATCCTCGGAGGCCTGATCAACGAATACGAGCCAGCCGCCTAAGAGCCCGGTCAGACCCTGCGGCTACGTTTTGGACCAGCACACGGAGTTTGCCGCGCTCGGTGCGCTTCGCTTGGTCAATAAGGAAGTTTCGGATTGCTGCTAGCAGCAAACGCTCGAACGCCGGCCCCTCGGGGGCCTTCACGTAACAGGTCAAAACAAACTTATGCCCCGAACCCGGTCGGCTGAACATTTCCGCAAGCAGAACCTCGACCGCCTCGTCGTTCCACGTCGAGTAACCCTCGGGTGGAGGGAAGCTGTGCGAGCGCACGAATTGCCAACCAAGCCGCACCAGCAACTCGACGGTGGCAGGGCCAACCCAACCCGATGACCTGAGCTCCTCAAGAGCATGCTCGCCGTCCGAGCGGCTCTCGGTAAAGCTCTCGCCCGGCACGGACCGCTGCCCGACGAAGCCCCCTCCCACCCGCACACCGTCTTGCTGCCGCGTCATTCAAACCTCACCCAAGCCAGCCGTTCCCCTAACTGCAAACGATCGAACGATGAGGAGGTTACGGCCTGTCGTCTCTCGCTGCGTCACGATCTGGGTGCCGATTGGCAAACCGCCAGCCTCGCTTGGAGCGCCTAGCGCCATGCGCGGCATGCCTGTTGCGAGGCGATGCCAGCTGTTGCTGATCTTCGATGATGTGCATGGTGTGCTCTCCAGCCGGTGCCATGCTGGGTCCACCGGCGCCACGCGGGGCCAACGGGGATCAAGGATCAGGATCGCTGGCGCGGCCCGTGTGGTCCACGTGTGGTCCTCGCACCGGCCAGGCGACCGGGATTAACGCGGGTAAACGGGACCAACCCCTGGCGCATCCCGCGTCAACGCGCAGGTGGCTAGACTGACGACTCGCGCCCTCGTAGCTCAGGGGATAGAGCAACGGTTTCCTAACCCGACGCTCCGCTTGTGTCCGCAAGCCGACGACCTGCGGCTCCTCTCTTTCAGTGCCCCTGCCCTGGTCGCACGCGCGGGGCGCTGTGATCGCCTGCTTAAGATCAGCAAAGAAAAACCGACCCCCGCCACGCCTTGGTGATCCCTCAGACCACGGGGTCGGATAGCCCTGCCCACAGGGGCTTGCTAAAGACCCAGGGCGACATAGGCGGCCTCGACCGGCACCGGCTATGACACGACGGCGAGGTCGAGCGACAGCTGGTTGGGACGGCAGCACCGGTAGGCGGATTGTCAAGCCCCGGGTTTGATGGAGACGGGATTATCTGGTTTTCAGGGTTGCGTTGACCGGGTGGGTCATCGTGTGTAGGGCTTCGTACTCGGCGGGCGGGACGTGCTCGAGTTCGCCGTGCAGGCGCCGGTTGTTGTACCAGTCGATGTACTCGACGGTCGCGATCTCCAGGTCGTCCAGGCCGCGCCAGGGTCCCTTGTTGCGGACGAGTTCGGCCTTGAACAGCGAGTTGAACGCCTCGGCCATCGCGTTGTCGTACGAGTCGCCGACCGAGCCGACCGACGCCACCGCGCCGGCCTCGGCAAGCCGTTGGGTGTAGCGAATCGCACGATATTGGACACCCCTGTCGGAGTGGTGGACCAAGCCGGCTAAGTCCGCGCCTGCGGCCTGCCGACGCCAGATCGCCATCTGTAACGCGTCGAGGGCCAGGTCCGTGTAGAGCGAGGTGGCCACCTGCCAGCCGACGATCATGCGGGAGAACACGTCCAGGATGAACGCCGCGTACACCCATCCCGCGCTCGTGCGGACGTAGGTGAGGTCCGCGACCCACAACTCGTTCGGGCTGGTCGCGGTGAAGTCGCGTTCGACGAGGTCACCGGGGCGTGCGGTCTCGGGCGCGGGCGGCGTGGTCCGCGCGGACTTGTCCCGCAGCAGCCCTCGCAGGCCGGCGGCGCGCATGAGCCGCTCGACCGTGCACCTGGCGACGGTCACGCCCTGCCGGTTCAGTTCGTGCCACACCTTCCTGGCGCCGTAGACGCCGTAGTTCACCTCGTGCACGTGCTCGATCTTGGTGATCAGCTCGCCGTCACGCACCGCTCGGGCCGAGGCGGGGCGGGTCTTGACGGCGTAGTAGGTCGACGGTGCGATCTGTGCCGGCGTGCCTTGCAGCGCCTGCAGGACCGGCTGGACACCGTGCTCCTCCCGCTGGGAGTCGACGAACTCGACCTTCATCGCGACGGACGGTCCAGCTCCGCCGCGAAGAAAGACGCCGCGGACTTCAGGATCTGGTTCGCCCGCCGCAGCTCACGAACCTCCCGCTCCAACTCAGCGATCCTGGCCGCCTCCGACGACGTCGTCCCCGACCTGGCCCCGACGTCGGTCTCGGCCTGCTTCACCCACGTCCGCAACGCCTCCGGATGCACGCCGAGCTGGTCCGCGATCCGCCGGATCGCCCCGATGCTCGACGCCGGGTCCCGCCTCGCCTCGACCGCCAACCGCGTGGCCCGCTCGCGCAACTCGTCCGGGTACTTCCGTGGTGCCGCCATGACAGTGAATCCTCCGGGTGTTCGATGTCTCCATCAAACCCGGGGCGGGACAGATCGAAGAAGTCGAGCCGTTCTCGTAGCGTGTGTTCATGCCCCTGGCAGGACCGATTTGGCTCGACGACGGAGACAAGATCTCCTCCATTGCCAGCGCAGTCGTCGCGGTCGTGTCGCTCGTAGTCAGCCTCGTCCAGGCTCGGCGCTCGGCCCTGCCAGCCGGGCAGCCCGCCGCGCCGCGGCGTTGGCGCCTGGCAGTCAGTGGCGGGTGCGCTGCGGTGGGTACGGGGGCAGCGGCTGCGGTGGCGTGGGCCCCCCATGACTTCCGAGTGGCCAGCGTAGCGGTCGGCGGCTTCGCGGCCGCCGTCGCGCTCGTCGTGGCCGTTTCGGGGATCGTTGCATGGCTCCGCGCCCCGAAACGGCTGGACCCAGCCGTGCGCAGGCTCTTGGACGCCCAGCTCGGCGAGGCGGACTACCACCAGTACACGTTCGGCTCGCTGCCATTGCCCGGTGTGAGCCTGATCTACGTGGAGCAGCACCTGGGCGCTGCCCCATCCGCGCGAGCGGCCACCCGGTTCCTCGACGCCGACGAGTTCGTCAGGAACAGCCCAAAGGCGATCGTTGTCGGGGCGCCCGGTGCAGGGAAGTCGACCTTCGCGGCGCACGTCGTGGGGACGTCGGCGCGCTGGTGGACGCAGGCGCGGGTCATGTCCCGCACCAGCGCCTCGCCGATCGGCCGGCTACTCCCGGTGCTCCTGCCGGCGAAGGCGCTGGCGGATGGCAACGTCGCACACGCGCTGGCCACCCGGTGGTCGCAGGCGAGTGTAACCGCAGAGATTTTCACCCGACCCCCGCACCGACGCGTCAACTGGCTCATCATCGTGGACAGCCTCGACGAGATCTCGGCCGGCGAGGCGCGCACGCGGCTGATCCAGAGCCTCGGCGCCTTCATCGCCTCCGGAACGCGGTCACACTTGATCGTCACCACCCGGGCCCTCACGACTGGGGAGCTGGCCGACCTGACCGTCCGAGGGGCCCAGGAGTTCCACCTACGCCTGTTCGAGCAGCGGGAGCTGCAGCGCTTCGCGACGCGGTGGTTCACCGCACGGGGTGGCGGTGAGGTCGACGCGGTCGCCGAAGCGGCGCGATTCCTAAGCCATGTGCGCACCTCCTCGCTGACGTCGATCGTCCGCGTCCCGCTGCTCGCCACGATGGCAGTGCTCGTATACGAGAACGACCGGGATCGAACGCTGCCGACCAGCCGGGCTGGCCTGTACCACGAGTTCATCTGCCTGCTGCGCGGCGCACGCGACGTGTCGGTGGCCACGCCGTTCGAGATCTGGCTCGCCGACAACCTCGATCGCCTGCTCTGTGAGCTAGCAGCCGCCCTCATGCGCGACGATTCGCTGCGACTGCTGCCCTGCGCCCGCGCCTGGATCGCGGCCAACGCTCCCGCCGAGCTGCTGGCCGGGTCCGAGGCCGAGCGGCTCGGCGTTCTGCGTAACACGCTCATCGCGAGTGGACTCTGCATCTTCGCCCCGTCGCTGAGTGCCGACGGCACGATGGACGGCAGTGTTGGGGAAAGTCCCGGCATCGGCGCGCCGGGGCCGTCGCCCAGCCGCGGCGCGCCGCAGGTCGGCAACGACGTCGAGTTCGTGCATTTCACCATCGCCGAGTACCTCGCCGCCGATCCGTCAATCCACGCCTTCTCCTACGACGAGTTCCAGTCGCTCATGGCGAACGGGCGCAGCCGTGGGTTGGCGCTCTTCGGCCTTGCCCGGAGCTCGGCCGATCCATCGCAGGTCGTCGGATCGCTCCTGCGCGACGAGGACCCGATCAACGCCGGGCGGATCGTCGCCGACGGCATCCCCGTCGGCGACGAACTCCGACGGCGCGTCATCGACGCCTTGGTCGAGCGTGTGACCCGGGACCATTCGACGGTGGTGGACTGCGTCGCGGTCCTCGGCGACTTGGCCACCGACCCGGAAGTGTGGGCACGTTTGCGGGCGCTGGTGGTCGACCCGGGCCAGACGCTGTGGGCGCGCGTCTTCGTCGCGGACGCGCTCGCCGAACTCGACGTCGACGGCCCGCAGCTGCTGCAGGACCTCGTGGACCAGTCGCGCGACGGCGACCCGGAGGCGATCTGGTGGGCAGGACAGCGGCTGGCCGCCCGCGCCGGCTCGATTCCCCAGGTCGACGAGGCGACGCCCGGCTACATGGCCAGCGCCCGGTCGCTCGGCGAGATTGGCCGGCAGGCGTGCAGCAGGACAGCCACGGACAGGCAGCAGCCTGCGGCGGTCCGCGTCCGCGCCGCACGGATCCTGTACCAAGCGGGCGACCCGACGGGGGCGAGCGTCCTACACGAGCTCGTCCGCGGCGCGGGCCTGGCCCCGGACCTTCGCCTGCAGGCCGCCCGCTCGCTGGTCACCGGCAGGGACCGGTGCGGCTGCGGCGTCGAGGCTTTGCAGGCGCTCGCGCTGGCCGATCCGAAGGCCGCGACGCGCGTACCGGTTGAGATCCGCCGGGCGGCCGCCAACGAACTGCTCGCCGAGGGGAATCCTGCGGGGACCGAGGCGCTGCGCCGGCTCGCCCGCGATCTCGGGCTCTCCGGCAAGGAGCGCCGCCAGGTCATCGAACAGCTTGTGGCGCGCGACGACCCGCTCGGCCGGGAACTGCTAGCGCAGCTGCACCAGCGGCAGGCCCGCCGCGGTGCCTTGATCCGGTTCGCCGGTGCCGGTCTGGCCGTCGCTGGCCTGGTGGCTGTGGCGAACCGGGCGCTGCTGACCGGGCAGCGGCTGCCGGTCGCCGGCATCGCCTTCGTCGTGGCCGCCACCACGTTGCTCCTGACGGAAGATGTGAGGCTGCTCGGGGTCGGCAGGCCACGGGCGCTGCGAGACCGGCCGGTGCGCAGGTGGCCGCACGGCCGCGACCGTGCGACCGGGACCGCCGAATACCTCGCCACCGCCATCTCCAATACCCTCCGCGACACCCAACGGGCGCTTTCGGGCGGCGCCGTCCAGACGCGCCTGGCCCCCGTTGGGCAGGCCGTCGCGTCGCCGTCAGTGCTGGACCCGGCCGAGCTCGCGAGATGGATGCAGGACCACCCGCGCCTGCCGGTCGTGATCCTCGGCCCGCCGGGCTCCGGGAAGACGCATGTCGCAACCACCCTCGTGCTCGAGCTCTTGCGCCAGAGAGACGCGGGCGGGGCGGTACCCGTGCTGCTCCCGCTCTACAACTGGTCGGCGTCCAACCGCACCATCGAGGAATGGATGGTCGACAGACTGTCGAGGGACTACGCCGTGCCGGCTGGCGACGTCGTCGACCTGGTCGCCGCAGGCCGGATCCTGCCCGTCCTAGACGGGCTCGACGAGGTCGCGAGTGAGGACCAGCTCGGACGCGCATGGTATGAGATCAATGCCATGGCGATGCGGGGCGTCCCATGCGCCATCACGTGCCGCACCCCCTATTACGGAGGGCTCGCAGGGGGGAACGGCGCGGTGGACGCGGCCGTCTTTGAGATCCTGCCGCTGAGGCCGCAGGACGTCGCCGCGTTCATACGCGCCAACCTCACGGGCGACTGGGACAGGGTGTGGACGGCGATCATTCGGGAACTCGAGCACGACCCCACCGGCCGGTTCGCCGAGCTGATGTCCACCCCGCTGGCCGCCACGATCGCCCTTCGGCCTTACCTTGCGAGAGGGCGCAACCCGGAGCGCCTGCTACGACAGGCGTATTCGCGCGGCCGGCGGGGAGAGGCTCCAGCCGACCGCCTCCCCGATGACTACATGGACGCGTATCTCGCTGACACCGTGCGCGAGATTGACGGCTACGCGTCCGACCAGAGCTGGCATTGGCTCGCGACGATCGCCCGGCAGGCGCAATTGCAGGGCGGGATCTGGTTCAGCTGGCGCAGGGTGCAGGACTGGCTCCCATTCCCGGTGCTGCGCGCGGTCGCGGTCGCCTCCACGGTGCCGGCGCTGATCACCGCGGTCGCGGGCCTGCTGTCTGGCACGGCGCGGCTGCCGGCGGTCCTGGCCGCGAGCGGGATGGTGCTCGGACTGCTCATGATTTCCATGCGGGGCAGCGGCGGGTCGGCCGGTAACCGACCGGGCTGGTCGAGCGGCACAGCCACGGTCGCGTCAGTCGTGCAGGCCAGCGTGCTCGCCGTCGGTGCCGCGCTGCTTGGGTACGCGGGAACGGGCCGGCTCGGGGACGCCTTGGTGCTCGCCGCGGCAGGAGCGGGCTCCTTCTGGGTGACCGACGCGGGTCGGTTCCAGCTCGGCCGAGCGTGGCTCGCGCTGACCGGCAGGCTGCCGTGGCGGCTGGAGCGGTTCCTCGGCGCCACGACCCGCGCCGGCATCACTGCCTACGACGGCACCGCCCACCGATTTGCCCATGTAATGGTGCAGGATCATTTCGCCCAGGAGGTCTGATCCAGAGCCAGCCCTGAGATCCTCGAGCGCACGACGGCGGGCGGTGGTCCTCCGGCCGCCGGGACACCTGCCGCCTGTCTCACCACTTCCGGATGACGGGGCCCCAAGCTATCTACGGCAACGCTGGAAGCAACCGCACCGGACAACGGCGGACGCACCGAACCTGCACCGGTAGGCGGAGTCAGCAGCGAGTCAGCAAACGGGTTACTGCCGGCGGTGACAGAACGGCAAGGAGAGAAAGAGCAGGATCAACCGGTGTACCAGCACTAGGGCGTGTCCTGCCGATCTTGTAGTGGTTGATCGCTGACGATGTGTCGGTGGTGCGTCGTAGTGAACTGACCGATGAGGCGTGGGCGGTGATCGCGCCGCTGCTACCGGAGCCGGGCAGCGGTCGGGGGCGG
>NZ_QGKS01000292.1 GCF_003172935.1 Micromonospora sicca
GGTCAGCCGCCGGCGGATGAGGGGGCGGGTTGCGGTGGGGGGCACGGTCCGATCCTAGGAATCAACAGACATCAGTACGACCGGGTGGCCGAGCCCATCGTAGGAGGATCACGCGGCGGGGTGAAGGTCACCTGTGCACGCGGTGCCCGGCCCGCTCCAACGCGGCCGTCGCCTCCGCGAGCCGCACCGCGGGCACCAGCACGTGGTCGGTGTCGTACGTGGAGAACGCCACCACGTTCACCCGGGCCCGGGCCAGCGGCTCGACCAGCGCGGTGAGGGTGCCGGTGACGGCCAGGTCGAGCGGGCCGACGATCCGCAGGCACCGCCAGTCCGTCTCCACCACCGCCTGCTCCGGCACCCGTCGGGCGGGGCAGATCACCGAGATCCCGTCGATGCTCCAGCTCACCGTCACCACGTCGTGGTCGCCCAGTCCGCCCCACAGGGTCGGGGAGAGGCTGGAATCCGCCGGTAGTCGACACACGGCGTACCCGCCCGGCAACAGAGCGACATCGAGCATGAGGGCACCATACGTCCTCGGTGACGGTCGGCCCCAGCACCGCCGGGTGCGGCGAGCGCCACCCGTTGTCGCAGCTCAGACCTCGGAGAAGAAGGTGAGTGAGCCGGCGACCGAGTCGTCGGTGAGCACCGGCGTCGAGATCGCGTCCACGGTGGTGCCCGGCGCGTCGGCCCCGGGCCCCTGGACCCGGAGCAGTCCGCGGGCGAGCCGGCCGGAGTGCAGGGCGAGCAGTGGCGGAATCTTGTCCGTCTCCTGCTCGGTCAGCTCGCTGCGGTTGGCCGTGAAGTCGACCAGGCGCAGGCCGCCCTCGAGCAGGGGCCGCCCGATCACGTCGTCCGGCGCGCCGAGGCAGAGCAACTCGCAGCCGGACGCCGAGATGGCCACCACTGTGGTGTCGGCGTCGATCAGCAGGCAGGGCTCGGCGGCGTGGGAGACCGTGCTCGACCACTGCCCGAAGTTGTCGGACTCCTGCCCGGTGGGTGTCCCCGCGGCCGGCGCGAACACTTCCGAGAGCGAGAGCTCGACGTGGGCCACCGCGCCTCCTATGTACACCGACGGTCTGTCCACGCTAGCCGGTCGCCGCGACGACCGCTCGACCGCGTTCCGGCGCACCGGAGATCGGTGCCCCTCGGCTGCCCGGGCGCCGCTGGCGGCGTGGGGCAGGTGTCGGTGAGGCGGGTGCCCGGAGACCGGGCAGCCGGCGACGGCGCGGATCGACGGAACGGCCGAGGCGGATCCCCCGAACCGGTGGCGTCGCCGGTGACGTTACCGGCGGGCGGCCGGCTTGTCAGCGGCCGTTCGGCCCTCGTCGTACCACCGGTAGTCGCCTGCTGGACGGTACGTGCCGTTGAGCCAGGTGTTCGGGTGCTGGGCGACCCGGGACAGCTTCTCCGCGGTGGCGGGGCTGATCCGGTTGCCGCCGGCGACGAGAAGGCGGTCCAGCTCCCGGTGGGTCGCCATCAGGCAGTCCTTCGGCAGGCCGTACACGCTGATCACGCCGGAGCCGACGAAGGTCAGCACCGGGGTCACCGGGATCGGCAGGCCGACCGCCTCGGAGAGGGCCTTGCTCGCTCGCTTCGCGTCCCGGCGCGCCTCGGCCACATAGGGCGGACGCTTGCCGTTGATCTGCACGACGTCGCCGGCGACGAGCACCCGGGCGCGGCCGTGGTCGGCGATGGTGACCGCGAAGAGGCCGCTCGGGCCGATGGCCAGGAATCCGGCCCGGTCGTCCCGGTCCCGGTCGAGCAGGACGTCCACGGCGTCCGTACGCGGCCACTCGATGACGTGCCAGGCGGGACCGAGGTGGTCGAGCTGGCCCAGGGCCCGGGCTCCGGCCGCCTCCAGCCGGCGGGCGCCCCGCTCGGCCCGACGGCGGCGGGCCCATTCCAGTGGGGTCGGTCGGGTCGGTTCGAGCACCGAGGTGGACTCGATCCTGGGCTGTGGCACCGCGACCGGCGGCAGCGCCCGGGTGGGTACGGCTCGACGAGCGGGAAAGACAGTCATCGCGACCTCCGGCAAAAGGTCCCTCGAAGTTATGTCTCCACTACCCTACGTTGCGGACCCCGGTGTTCGGCAAGTTGGAGCGCCGGAATGAGTGCGGATGAATGCCATATTCATTCACACTTCTTTCCCGGATGGTGCCGAACCCCTGTCCTACGCTGCGAAGGTGACCCACTACGTGGACAGCGAGGTGGCCCGGCTCGGCACGGTGCTGCTGCACCGCCCGGGACCGGAACTCGCCCGGCTCACCCCCCGCAACAACGACTCGTTGCTCTTCGACGCTATCCCATGGGTGGGCCGGGCACAGGAGGAGCACGACGCGTTCGCCGCCGCCCTGCGCGGTCGCGGAGTCGAGGTGCTCTACCTGGCCACCCTGCTGGCCGAGACGCTCGCCGTCGCCGACGCCCGGGCCGAACTCACCGAACTGGTGCTGCGTTCGCCCCGGCTCGGCGACACCCTCCGCCGCCGGATCGCCGACCATCTCGCCTACCTCGACCCGGCCGCCCTCGCCGACGTGTTCATCGCCGGGCTCGCCCACGAGGAGCTGCGGCTGGGCCGGGACCGCCCCGGCGGCCTGGTCTGGACGCTGATGGACCGGCACGACTTCGTCATCGACCCGCTGCCCAACCTGCTGTTCACCCGGGACTCCTCGGTGTGGATCGGCGACCGGGTCGGGGTGACCAGCCTGGCGATGCCCGCCCGGCGGCGGGAGACCACGCTGACCGACGCCATCTACCGGTACCACCCGCGCTTCGTCGGCACCGAGTTCGTCTACCATCCGGAGCTGGAGCACCTGGAGGGCGGCGACGTGCTGCTGCTGGCGCCGGGGGTGCTCGCCGTCGGGGTGGGCGAGCGGACCACCCCGGCCGGCGCGGAACGGCTCGCCCGGCAGGTCTTCGCCGCCGGCCTGGCGCACACCATCCTGGTGGTGCCGATCGCGCAGGAACGGGCCACCATGCACCTGGACACCGTCTGCACGATGGTCGACGTGGACGCCGTGCTGATGTACCCGAACATCGCCAGCACCCTGTCGGCGTACACGGTGATCGCCGGCGCGGACGGCGACGAGCCGCGGGTGGGCGGGCCGGCGCCGTTCCTGCGCGCCGCCGCCGACGCGATGGACCTGGACCAGCTCCGGGTCATCGACACCGGTCTGGACCCGGTGACCGCCGAGCGGGAGCAGTGGGACGACGGGAACAACACCCTCGCCCTCGCCCCCCGGCTCTGCGTCGGCTACGAGCGGAACGTGGAGACCAACGCCCAGTTGGAGCGGGCCGGCATCGAGGTGATCGCGATCGCCGGCTCGGAGCTCGGCTCCGGCCGGGGCGGTCCGCGCTGCATGTCCTGCCCGCTGGTCCGCGAGCCGCTGCGGCGCTGACCCCGGCCGGTCGCCGAGCGACTCGGGCCCGCCCGACGCGAGGCGTCCGGCGGGCCCGTCGCGACGTTCGGGTCAGCGGAGGGTGAGCTGCCGGCCGACCAGACCGTGCCGGGCCCGCCGGCCCGCCGCGTCCAGCGGCTCGGTCTCCTTGAGCGCCTCGGCGTACCGGTCGGCGAAGGCGGCGACCGGCGCCTCCCACTCGGTCGCCGGGGTCGCCTCGGGCAGGTCCCACACCGGCACCAGCCGGCCGTGCGCCCGGAACATGCCGGCGAAGCGGGTGTGCTCCCCGAGGGTCAGCGTGCCGGCCACGCTCAGCCGGGACAGCGCGTCCAGGGCGGCGTCCTCGTCGTCCGGCAGCACCCAGCGCACGTGGGCCTTCTCCGGCACCTGGCACCAGTACGCGGCCCGGGCGGCGGCCAGCCGGACGGTCGGGTAGACCGCCGCGTTGGCGCGTTCCAGGGACGCCTGCACGGTCGGGTCGTCGGCCGCACCCGGGTCGAGCCAGAACTCGAAGCCCTCGTGCATGGTGATCTCCAGCGGACCGTCCACCAGGATGTCCTGGAGGCGGGGCCCCGGACCGGGCAGCGGAGGGACGGTGACCTCGCCCCCCGGCTCGGTCCGCAGCGCGCAGAGCAGCGCCTCGGCCAGGTCCCGGGAGACGTCGCCGGACTGCTGGTGCCGCTGGAGGCCGACGAAGACCCGCCCGTCCGGCTTGGTCATCGCCGGGGCGGCCATCGGCAGCACGGTGGCCAGGGTGACCGGTCGGTCGCCGTACTCCTCGACCAGCTCGGGGGTCAGCCGCAGCGGCGCGGAGGCGGCCGGGACCAGCTCACGCAGGGCGATCCACTCCGGCTCGTCCACCAGCCCCTCGAACGGGCGGGGCACGAAGACGTCGCGCACCTTCTCCCGCTTGGGGGTGGCTTCGGTGGCCCGCTGGCTCTTTCGACGCTTGCTCACGGCGAGACAGCCTAGATGCCGGGCGGGCGCGGGGTGGGCGCGACCCGCCCCGGGGGCCGGCTCAGCCGGCCGCGACCAGGTCCGGCCGGGCCGTCGCGACCGGGTCGAACTCGGCCCAGACGCTCTGGCCGAGGCCGTCCCGCTCGACCCCCCAGCGGCTGGCCAGACCGGAGACGATGTGCAGCCCGCGCCCGTCGGCCGCGTCCGGGCTGGCCGCCCGCATCAGCGGGCCCGAGGCGGAGCCGCCGTCGGTGACCCGGAGCTGGACGTGCTGCCCCTCGGTCGTCCACCGCAGCCGCCAGGCCACCCGGACCACCCCGCCGGGCAGCGGGTCGGCGTGCCGGACGGCGTTGCCGACCAACTCGGCGAGGACCGCGACCAGGTCGGCGAGGAGGATCGGCCGGACGAGGTCGGCCAGTTCGTCGGCGAGCCGGTGCCGGGCCAGGCGCGCGCCGGTCGCGTGGTGGGGCACCACCACGCACCATGATCGTTCGGCCGAATCCGTCGACACCGTCGTCCCTCTCCGCCCCCGTCGGTGCCGGGATCATCCCCGCGGCAGCCGCACCTCTGCGACGGTACCGCCACCGACCCTCGGTCGGAGGGATACCCATCCATTCTGCTGTTCAACGATCTGCCGGACGAGATAGAGACCGAGCCCGGCGCCCGGATAGCGCCGCCGGTCGCCGGACTCGCCCTGCCAGAACCGGTCGAACGCCCGCTCCACGTGCTCGGGGCGGATGCCGATGCCCCGGTCGGCGACCCGGAAGGAGACCGTTCCGTCGCAGGCCGACGCGCTCACCTCGATCGGGGTGTCGGGCAGCGAGTACTTCCCGGCGTTGGTGCTCAGCTCGGTCAGCACGGTGGCCAGGCTGCGCCGGTCACCGAGCGCCTTGGGCAGGTCGTCCGGCAGGTCGAGGACGATCCGGTGCCGGACGTCGGCCGGCAGGTCGGGGACCGCGGCGCGGAGGGTGTCGGCGAGGTCGAAGGGGGCGGCCGGCTCGCCGCCGGGCCGGCTGTCGGTGGCCGCGGAGAGCAGCCGGTCGACGAGCCGGGCCAGCTCGTTTGCCCGCTGCCCGATGATCCGGGCCGCCTGTCGCCGGTCGCCGTCGTGGAGCGACTCCCAGTGGTCGGTGAGGGTGTCCGCGTACCCCTTGATCACGGTGACCGGGGTACGCAGCTCGTGGCTGGTCACCGCGACGAAGAGGTCCCGGTCGTGGTCGCGCCGCTGCTGGTCGGTGATGTCGCGGAACGTGACCACCCGCAGCGCGCCGGGGCCGGGCAGTTCCCCGGAGGTGATCCGCAGCCAGCGGCCGTCGGGCATCCGGTGGTCGAGCACCTGCCCCGGCGGGGGCAGCGGGAAGGGCAGCGGACGGCTCAGCGCCTCCCCGGCCGGGCGGCCGGTGACCTGGGCGGCGGCCGGGTTCCAGAGCCGGATGTGGTGGTCCCGGTCCACCACCGCCAGCCCGTCGGCGAGGGCCGCCACCACCGGGCCGTCGCCGTGCACGGGCAAGCCGGTCTGGTCGCCGTACATGTGCGCGATGCAGGAGGCGATGTAGCCGACGACGGCGTGCTGGGAGGTGTCCTCCGGGTCGCCGTCCGGGTAGAGGGCGTGCAGGCTGCCGACGGTCAGGCCGCCGATCTCGGCGCGGGCCACGATCATCCGCAGCAGACCCCGGTCGGCCAGCTCGTCGGCGAGCGCGCCCGGGATCCGGTCCACCCGCACCTGGCGTAGCGGGGGGCCGGAGAGGAGGCAGACGGTGGCCGGGTCGGCGGCCGGCAGCGGGCGGCCGATGGCCCACTCGGCGTCGCCGGTCGCCGCGATCACCCGGCCGCCGGTGGGGGCGAACTCCACGAACGCCAGGCTGGCCGCGCCGATCGCCGGCTGAACCACCCGGAGCAGCCGGGTGAGGACGGGCAGCCCGGAGTCCCCGGCGTTGATCATCTTGATCACCGTGGTGTGGCCGGCGATGAGGGCGGCGTAGTCGGTTCGCTCCGGCATGTCCCGAGTGTGCCCCGGCCGACCGGTCCGGGGACACCCCCGCGTGGCCGACCCGCACCGACCGCCGGGCCGACCGGCCGTGCCCGTGGGGCGCCCGCGTCGCCTCCGGTGATGGACCGGGGCCGGGCGAGGGGTGGGGCTCAGCGGCCGAGCCGGGCCAGCGCGCGGGCCGGGCGGTCGGTGATCACCCCGTCCACTCCGGCGGCGAGGACCAGTTCCAGGTCGTCGGGCTCGTTGACCGTCCAGACGTACACCTGGTTGCCGGCCGCCCGCAGCGCGGGCACGAGCTGCGGCCGGGCCCGTACCAGGCCGATGCCCGGGCCGGCGATCCGGGTGCCGAACGGCAGCCGGCCCAGCCGCAGCCAGCGCGGCAGCACCTCCAGCAGCAGCACGGTGGGCAGTGCGGGGGCGAGGTCGCGGATCCGGCGCACGGCCAGCGGGGAGAAGGACATCACGGTGACCCGTACCGGGTCGTCCGGTTTCGGGTCGGCGAGGCCGTACCGGCGCAGCAGGGTGACCAGTCGCCGTTCCACGTCCCGGCCGTACCGCGAGGGGTGCTTCGTCTCCACCAGCAGCCGGACCGGCCGGCCGGCGGCCAGCACGGCGTCGAGCAGCCGCTCCAGGGTGAGCAGCCGGGTGTGCGACTCGTCGAGCCGCTCGTCGCCGTCGGCCGGGATCCCGCCCGGGTGCCAGGAGCCGAAGTCGAGCATCTCCAGCTCGGCCAACGTGCGCGCGCTGACCAGCCCGTGGCCGTTGCTGGTCCGGTCCAGCCGGCGGTCGTGCACGCAGACCAGGTGCCCGTCCCGGGTCAGCCGGACGTCGCACTCCAGGCCGTCGGCGCCCTCGTCGAGGGCGCGCAGGTAGGCGGCGAGGGTGTGCTCGGGCAGGTCGTACGAGGAGCCGCGGTGCGCGAAGACCAGGGGGTCGCCCATGCCGGTCGGTCCCTAGACGACCCGGCCCGGCTGCCCGTCGTCGGTGACCACCGGCCGGCCGGCGGCGGCCCAGTCACCCATCCCGCCCTCGACGTTGCGCACCTGGTCCCAGCCGTTGCGCATCAGGTACGCGACGACCTGCGCGGACCGCCCGCCGGAGCGGCAGATCACCGCGACCTCCCGGTCGTTAGGCACCTCGGCCAGCCGGGCGGGCAGCTCCATCATCGGCAGGTGGTGGGCGGCCGGCGCGTGGCCGGCGGTCCACTCGTCGTCCTCCCGGACGTCGAGCAGGTAGGTGTCGTCGGGCACGGCCGACGCGGGCACGCTGGGAACCTGGGGTCCGAACACGGCTACCAAGCCTAGTCGGGCCGGTCCGGTCACAGCCGGTTGACCCAGCGGGGATTGGCCCCGGCCCACTCGGGCAGCCGGGTGCCCCGGACCGCGTCGAAGAGCCCGTCGCCGCCGTTGTCGAGCACCACGTAGGAGATCTCGTCGATGGTCTGCGGGTACGACGGGACCTGGACCCCGTGCAGCGCGTCCGCGGGCAGCGACCGGAACGCGAGCAGCAGGTCCTCCAGCGGTACGCCGTTGGTGTCCACGGTCAGCGAGCCGCCCACCGCCCGGAGCACCTGGTCGAGCTTCACCGGGTCGCTGCGCAGGTGCGTCTCGCCGGCCTTGTCCAGCACGGCGCGGAGCATCTGCTGCTGGTGCCGCTGCCGGTCGTAGTCGCCGCCGGGCAGGTCGTAGCGCTGCCGGACGTAGTCCAGCGTCCGGGCCCCGCCCATCTGCTGGCAGCCGGGGGTGAAGAGGGTCCCGGTGTGGATCGAGCGGACCTCGGTGTCGACGCACATCCGGATGCCGCCGAGCAGGTCGATGACCTCCTTGAACCCGGAGAAGTCGATCAGCGCCGCCCCGTCGAAGTGGATCCCGGTGAGCCGGGTCAGGGTGGCCGAGAGCAGCCGGGCGCCGGCCTGACCGCCGCCGCCGTGCTCGTACGCGGCATTGATCTTGTCCTGGCCGCCGCCGTAGCCGGGTGCGGGCGGGATGGCGACCAGCAGGTCCCGGGGGATCGAGATCAGGTACGCCTGCCGCACGCCGGCCGGCACGTGCACGATGAGGATGCTGTCCGAGCGCTGGTCCTCGGCGTTGGCGCCGGCGCGGTGGTCGGAGCCGACGAGGAGGTAGTTGAGCGCGCCGGAGAGGTCGGTCCGCCGCTGTCGGGCGGCGGGGTCGAGCAACTGCTCCTTGATCACGGCGCGGTCGTACCGGTTGCTCAGCCAGTGCAGTCCGGCCACGCCGAGCGTGGCGAGCAGGACCAGGGCGAGGCCACTGCCGAGCAGGAACCGGGGGAGGCGGGCGCCTCGTCCGGCCCGCCCGCGTCTGGTCCGTGCTGGCCTGGACGTGACGCCCCTCCCGCAGCCGTGACATGAGACCTTCTCACGTCAGGCTACGGGCCGGGCTCCCGGCGGCGGCCGCTTTCGGCGCAGCTACCGCCGGGTCACCGGGTCAACTACGAGTGGAGAGGACGCTCGGGTTGGCCACCACGAACTCGGCGAGCTTGTCGTCCTTGACCGCCTGGAACATGTCCATGGTGAGCTGGTTGAGCACCTCTCTGTGGTCGGCGTTGCCATTGAAGGTGCCGCCGTTGGTGCGCAGCGTGGTGAGGTCGTTGCCGCTGACGCCCTTCATCGTGTAGATGAAGTCGTCGATCGGCACGTTGCCGGTGTCCAGGACCAACGCCTTGCCGGCCGCGTTGATCAGCTGGTTCAGCTTGATCGGGTTGGTCAGCGTGCCGCTCTGGGTCGCCTTCTTCGCCATCGCCTTGATCAGCTGCTGCTGGTTCTGCTGACGGTCGTAGTCGCCCTTCGGCAGGCCGTAGCGCTGGCGGGCGTAGTCGAGCGCCTCCCAGCCCTCCATCTCCTTGCAGCCCTTCTTGTGCACCACCGGGGTCATCGGCTTGCCGGTCTTCTTGGCGTCGGCGTTCCACATCGGCTTGCCGTCGACCATCATCATGTGGTGGGACTTGACCTCGTGGCTGACGCAGATCCGGACCGTGCCGAGGGCGTCGATGACGCTCTTGAAGCCACCAAAGTTGATGATCGCCGCGCCGTCGAAGCTGATCCCGGTCATCTTCTTGATGGTCTTGGCCATCAGCTGGGCGCCGCCCTCCCAGCCGCCGCCGTTGCGGGCACCCGCCTGGAAGGCCGCGTTGATCTTGTCGGTGCCGCCCTGGTAACCGCTCTTCTCGAAGGGCGGGATCTGCGCCTCGGTGTCCCGGGGGATCGAGATCAGGTACGCCTGGTCGTGGGTGGCCGGGATGTGCAGGATGATGATGCTGTCCGAGCGCACGTCGTCGGCGGCCCAGCGGGCCCGGGCGTCGACGCCGAGCAGCAGCATGTCGATCGGGCCGTCCAGGCTGCTGCCGCCCTCGGCGTCGGTCTTGCCGGCCTCGCCGAGCAGGTTGCGCTGGGCGATGTTGCCGGTCGCCTGGCCGATCACGGCCTTGCTGCCGACGATGGCGAGGCCGCTGGTCATCATCAGCACCGCGCCGAAGATCACCGTGAGTCGGGCCCAGAGCGGGTCCTTCCGACGGGTGCGCTTCTTGGACCCGCCGTTGCCGCGGCCGCCGGGGCCGGGCTGGGTCGGGATGAGGGGCGGCACCCGGCCGGGTGCTCCGGGATCCAGTGACTGAGGGCGACGGCTGGTCTGAACCGGCATGCGTGCTCCAGCTCGATGATCGGGGGGCTCGACCACTGTACGTACCCGTTCCCGTTCTTGCGACCTCCTGGGGGAACTATTCCCGCCAATCCCGGCACTCGATCCACTGGTTCGGCCGAACGGCCAATTGAAAAGAACCGGTCGGCGGTTGGCTCGCCGTGGACGAGCCTTGACCGCCGACCGGTCGAGTGTTTCGGAGGGGGCGTCAGCCGCCGTTCCCCGCACCGCCGCTCTGCTGGTTGGCCTGCACCCAGTCGGCCATGGTGTCCGCCGACATCGCCTGGTACATCGCGAGGGCCTTCTCCCGGTCGGAGACCACCACCGACTCGCCGTTGATCGTCTGGCTGCCCACGTTCGGGCTGGTGATGAAGGTGAGGTTCTCGCCGCGCAGGCTGCGGAACTGCATCGCCATGTCGACCAGCGAGAATCCCTGGTCGACGGTGGCCGCGTCGGTCACCGACGTGAGGAAAGCGTTCAGCTTCTTCGGGTTGGTCAATGTGCCGGTGCTCGCCGCCTTGTCCATCAGCGCCTTGAGGAATTCCTGCTGGTGGCGCATCCGGGCGAAGTCCCCCTCGGGGAACTGCTTGCGCTGCCGGATCCAGTCGAGCGCCTCCGCGCCGTCCATGTGGTTCACCCCCTTGGTGAACGTCCGGTACGGCTTGTGGATCGACGTGATCGTCCGCTCCACCTTCAGGTCCACCCCGCCGAGCGCGTCGGTGACCTCCTTGAAGCCGGCGAAGTCGATCGCCATGACGTGGTCGATCCGCACGTCGCTGAAGCACTCCACCGTCTTCACCGCGAGCGGCAGGCCACCGAACGCGAACGCCGCGTTGACCTTCGCGCGCTGGCCGGAGTCGCAGGACGCGCCCGCGTTCTCGGGGATCCGCACGTAGAGGTCGCGCGGGACGGAGACCAGGTAGGCCTGCTTGTGGTCGGCCGGGATGTGCATCACGATCAGCGTGTCCGCCCGCCACTTCCCGGCGCTCTCCACCGGCGCGTCCGGGTCCCGGGAGTCGCTGCCGACCAGCAGGATGTTCAGCGCGCCGTCGACCGTCTTGGTGGGCCGGCCGCCGGTGATCTCCGAGAAGGGGTCGGTGCGGGCCAGGTCGTTGTTGAGGTTGCGGGCGTAGAACCACGCACCCGCGCCGCCGAGCAGCGCGAGCACCAGTACCGCGACGCCGGCCACCAGGCCGATCCGGCCCCAGCGCGGGCGCGGGCCGCGCCGTCCCGGCCCGCCGGCGCCGCCGCCCGGGCCACCCGGACCGGAGGGTCCGCCCGGCCCGCCGGGACCGCCGGGAGGCGGCTGCTCGTCGTACGACGGGTACCACTGGGCCTCGGTGGCGCGGGCGCGCCCGGCGGGGGCCCGGCCGGAGCCGGGGACCTGGGCACGGCCCGCGCTCCGAAGCAGGTACGGGAGCGGGACGCCAACTGTGGTGGTCGCTGACATGTAACCGAGGGTAGGTCGGTCGAGCCAGTACCGCTCTCAGGCGAGCGCGGGTGTCAGCGTCCGCCCAGGCGGGATCAGTACCCTAACCGCTCGCGGAAGTACTCGATCGTGCGTCCGAGGCCGTCTTCGGGCGCCACGGTCGGCTCGTATCCGAGCAGTTCCCGGGCGAGGGTGAGGTCCGGCCGGCGCATCTCCGGGTCGTCCGCACTGCGTGTGATGTAGCTCACCTCGGAGCTGCTTCCGGAGAGTGACACGATCAGTTCGGCGAGTTGCCGCATCGACATCTCGTGCTCGGTGCCGCAGTTGATCGGGCCCGTCTCGGTGGAGTCGAGCAGCAGCAGGATCCCGCGCACCAGGTCGTCGACGTAGCAGATCGAGCGGGTCTGGTTGCCGGTGCCGTGCACGGTGATCGGCTCGCCGCGCAGCGCCTGCGAAATGAAGGTCGGGATCGCCCGGCCGTCGTCCGGGCGCATCCGCGGGCCGTACGTGTTGAAGATCCGGACGATCGCGGTGTCCGTGCCCCGGCTGCGGTGGTACGCCATGGTGGCCGCCTCCGAGAAGCGCTTCGCCTCGTCGTAGACGCTGCGGACGCCGATCGGGTTGACGTTGCCCCAGTACGTCTCGCGCTGCGGGTGCTCCTTCGGGTCCCCGTACGCCTCGGAGGTGGAGGCCATCAGGAACCGGGCGCCGTCGGCGGTGGCCCGCTCCAGCAGGTGCAGGGTGGCCACCGAGCCGACCCGCAGGATCTCCACCGGCAGCTTCTCGAAGTCGGTGGGGCTGGCCGGGGAGGCCATGTGCAGGATCGCGTCGAACCGCTCGGCCAGCGCCGGGTGGTCGGTCGGCAGCCCCTCGGAGATGTCCGCCTCGACCAGGGTGAAGGTCGGCTTCTCGAACAGGTGGGCGACGTTGTCCTTGGAGCCCGTGACGAAGTTGTCCAGCACCACGACGGTGCAGCCGCGGGCGATGAGGGCGTCGACCAGGTGGGACGGCACGAAGCCGGCGCCGCCGGTGACGAGGATTCGGTGTCCGGGTCCGAAGCGGGGCTCTACCTTCATGCCGGCCAGCCTACTCAGCGTGCCTTTCGGGCGCGGTGCGGCATAGGGCGAGGGGCCCCGCCGGCGCGGCGGGGCCCCTCGTTCGGTCCGAGCGTCAGTGGGCCCCCGCGCCGGTGAGGGCGCGCACCTCCAGTTCCGCGTACTTGTCCTCGTCGTGCTCCTTGGAGAGCACGGTGCCGATCCAGCCGCAGAGGAAGCCGAACGGGATCGAGATGAGGCCCGGGTTGGACAGCGGGAACCAGTGCCAGTCGTGCTTGGGGAACATGGCCGTCGGCGCCCCGGAGACCACCGGGGAGAAGAAGACCAGCACCACGGCGGCGAGCAGCCCGCCGTAGATCGCCCAGACCGCGCCCGAGGTGTTGAACCGCTTCCAGAACAGGCTGTAGAGGATCGCCGGCAGGTTGCCGGAGGCGGCGACCGCGAAGGCCAGCGCCACCAGGAACGCCACGTTCAGGCTCTGCGCGTAGATCGACAGGGCGATGGCGATCGCGCCGATGACCAGGGCGGAGACCCGCGCGACGGTGACCTCCTGCCGCTCGGAGGCGTCCCCACGCTTGATCACGTTGGCGTAGAAGTCGTGCGCCAGGCTGGACGAGGAGGCCAGGGTGAGCCCGGCGACCACGGCCAGGATGGTGGCGAAGGCGACCGCCGCGATGATCGCCAGCAGGGTCGCGCCGCCCAGGCTGCCGCCGAAGAAGTCCCGGCCCAGCGCCTCGGCCAGCTGCGGCGCGGCGGTGTTGCCGGCCTTGTCCTGCGCGGTGATCGCCTGCCCGCCGACCAGCGCCGCGGCGCCGAAGCCGAGAGCCAGGGTGAGCAGGTAGAAGGTGCCGATGATGCCGATCGCCCAGAGCACGCTCTTCCGGGCCGCCTTGGCGGTCGGCACGGTGTAGAAGCGGATCAGGATGTGCGGCAGACCGGCGGTGCCGAGGACCAGCGCGATGCCGAGCGAGAGCAGGTCCATCTTGCTGTAGAAGGTCTTCAACGCGTCGCCGGGCGCCTCCACGCCGTACCGCAGCCCAGGTTCCAGGAAGGCCGAACCCTTGCCGGAGGCGGAAGCCGCGTCGCCGAGCAGCGAGGACAGGTTGAACTTGTACTTCGCCAGCACCAGCAGGGTCATCACGATCGCGCCGGTCATCAGCAGGAACGCCTTGACGATCTGGACGTACGTGGTGCCCTTCATGCCGCCCACGGTGACGTAGATGATCATCAGGGCGCCGACCATGATGATGGTCGCGACCTTGGCGGTGCCGGCGTCCATGCCGAGGAAGGTGGTGCCCGGCTTGATGCCGAGCAGCAGCGCGACCAGCGCGCCCGCGCCGACCATCTGGGCCAGCAGGTAGAAGATCGACACCGTGATGGTGGAGACCGCGGCAGCCGTGCGGACCGGGCGCTGGCGCATCCGGAACGCCAGCACGTCGGCCATCGTGTACCGGCCGGAGTTGCGCAGCAGTTCGGCGACGAGCAGCAGCGCCACCAGCCAGGCCACCAGGAAGCCGATGGAATAGAGGAAGCCGTCGTAGCCGTAGAGGGCGATGATCCCGGCGATGCCCAGGAAGGACGCGGCCGACATGTAGTCGCCGCCGATCGCCATGCCGTTCTGGAAGCCGGAGAAGGAGCGACCGCCGGCGTAGAAGTCGGTGGCCGTCTTGGTCTGTCGGCTGGCCCACACGGTGATGGCCAGCGTGATCGCCACGAAGATCAGGAAGAGCGTGATGGTGAGGTTGCGGGCGGTCGTGCTGCCCGCCTCAGCCGCGAGGACCGTGTTCATGGGTCACCTCCCCGATCTCGGCGCGGATCCGGTCGGCGACCGGGTCGATCCGCCGGTCGGCGAACCGGGAGTAGAGCCAGGCGATGACGAACGTCGAGACGAACTGGAGCAGGCCGAAGACGAGGGCGACGTTGATGTTGCCGATGAGCTTCGCGCCCATGAAGCCCCGCGCGTAGGCGGAGAGGATGACGTAGAGCGCGTACCACAGGAAGAACGCGACGGTCATCGGGAAGACGAAGCCGCGCAGGGCGCGCCGCAACCCGGCGAACTCGTCCGACCGTTGTACGGCGAGGTACCGCTCCGCGGCGGATTCGGCCGGCGCGGACGCGGGTGTGTCCGTGGACATCTGTGGATCACCACCTTCACAGGCGTGGGGAGTTTCGCGCACGGTAAGGAGCGCGCTCCCCGCCGGGGAAGGCCGAGATCGGCGTCGGTCGACGGTTGCGCCGAACGGTGGTCCGGCTGCGCCGAGTGACCCAGGTCACTCCGTTGACCGGTCGCCGCTCAGTCGGTCAGTTCGCGGTACCGGCCCCGGTAGTGCAGCAGTGGGGCGGTCTCCTCGACCAGGTCGACCGCCTCGATGACGGCCTCGACCAGCAGCCCCCAGCCGTACTCCCGGGCGCTGTCGAGCCGGCAGCCGGCCCACCCGCCGCCGTCGGCGGGGACCGGGCCGTAGGGGGTGTCGGTCCACGAGCCGGTGGCGAAGAGGCCGCCGGGGGACGGGAAGAGGCCGGCGAACCGGTCGGCGAGTTGACGGTGCGGCGGGCCCAGCGGGCAGACCGCGAAGCGGCCGGCCTCCTCGACCGCGGCCCACAGGTCCGACTCCGCGTCGATCAACCCGAGCAGCCGGTCCGGTTCGCCCTCGGCGACCAGGGTGGACGACACCGTCAGCCCGGCCGGCCCCGGTGCCGTCCAGAGGGTGACCGGGGCGGCGAGCCGCCCGCGCAGCCGGCGTACCGGTGAACGCTGCCCGGCCGGCACGGCGAACGGGTCGGTGTGGTGGATCTCGGCACCCGGCTCATGATTCACGTGAAACATTGTGCCGCCCCGGGCCCGCGCCCAGCCGAGGAAGCGGTCGTGCAGGTCGGCGGGCCGGGCGAGCCGCGCTGGCTGGCATGGGGCGGTGCGCCCCGCACGCCCGGCACCGCCACAACGGCCCCTCCAGGGGCCATTTGCGTCCCAGGATCTGCTCGGCGACCACTCGCGACCGCTCCGGCGTCTCAACCGGGAATGGGGAGCATTCGGATGAGCGTGATGACGCAGAGGCATATTTGTGCCTGAGAGGCATAACGCTCGCAGGAGTGGGTGCCTCCCCGCCACGACCCGCCTGGGCCCCGATCACCAGCGGCCGCCGTTCGCCCGCCACGTCTGCGCCGGGGTCAGCCCAGCCGGCCGGGTTGACAACCCGCAACATCCGACCGGAGACAGGAGGGCGGGCCGCCCCATCCGGGACGGCCCGCCGCGTCAACGCCTGCTCAGGAGAAGTCGACCAGGAAGTAGTAGCTCGCAGTGTGCGTCCATACCCCATCGGCCGTACGTCCGCGGACCCTCATGGTGTGCGAACTCGCCGAGGTCGGCGTGCAGTTGCGGTGGCAACCCCGGCCGGGTTCGCCGCCACCATCACCGCCTGGCCGTCATCGGCGGGGCGTGACAGCGGCGAGCAGCTCCGGCTGGCGGCGGTCCAGCACGTCCCCGGCCAGGTAGGAGCCGAGCAGCGCGGCCCCCAGCCCGTGGGCCACGCCGACCGGCAGGGCCAGCCAGAGCCACAGGTCGCCGAGCAGCGCCGCGGCCACCACCATCGGCACCGCCGCGGCCGCGGAGGCGACCATGGACAGCAGGGTGAGGAAGCTCTTCGCCACCCCGGCGCCGGTGTTCATCGCGAACGGGTTGCTCGTCTCCGGCAGCGCGTACGCGCCGAGCACCGAGACGAACGCGTTGATCGCCAGTCCGCTGCCGTACGCGGCGAGCAGCGCCCCGGCCATCACGCCCAGCCAGGCCGGGTGTTCGAGCAGCGTGGCGAGGACGACCGCGACCACGCCCAGGATCGGCACCACGTAGAGGGAGAACGCCGTCATCCGGGCCCGCAGCTCCAGCCGCCCGGGTACGCCGGCCACCACGTTCGCCGCGTACGCGCTGCCGTCGAAGCCGAACTGGTTGGCCAGGGTCACCGAGGCGAGCACCCCGACGAACAGCATCGAGAGGCTGACCAGGACCGGCGAGGAGTCGGCGGTGGCCTCGCCGAACGCCTGCCCGCCGTCGGTGGCGAGCCGGGAGCCGCCGAGGTTGACCATCACCGGCACGAAGACGCCGACCACCGCGATGGTGATCAGGTTGGCCCGTCGCCGGGCGTCCCGCCACCAGTAGCGGCACTCCCGGGCGACCAGCGCGCCGAACCGGTCCCGCCGGGCCCAGCCGACGGCGCGCGGGAAGAGCTGGGCGACCGCCCCGCCGGCGGGGCCCCGTCGGTCCCGGGCGGGACCGGCGCTGGCCGCGCCGACCATCGCCGACTCCAGCGACCGCGACCACCACAGCAGCAGCGCCCCGATGGTCAGCACGGTGATCAGCAGCTTCACCGGGCCGGCCCACACCCGCCCCTCGGCCACGTCGATGCCGGCGGTCCACGGCGCCCCGAACGGGGTCCAGCCGATCACCCGGGCCACCCCGGTCAGCCGGTCCCAGTCGGCCTGGCGGACCGCCGCCAGCACCGCGATCTGCAGCGGCCCGAGCAGGGCGGCGACCACCGCCAGCAGCACGGCGGCCAGGTCACGTACCCGGCGGGACCGGAGCATGGTGGCGAAGGCGCTGGTCACCGCGCGGGCCGCCGCCACGCAGAGCAGCAGCCCGGCGGCCACCCCGGCGACCGCGACCAGGCCGGCCGACCAGCCGCCCAACGCGCCGGCGGTGACCACCAGCCCGGACACCGCCACCAGCGTGGTCAGCACCGGCACGCTGACCAGGGCGGCCGCGAACAGGCCGGTGACCAGGGTGCGGCGGGTCAGCGGCAGCAGCGCGAACCGGGCCGGGTCGAGCGTCTCGTCCACACCGAAGAAGACCAGCGGCAGCAGCAGCCAGCCGAGCACCAGCAGGCCCCCGCCGAAGGCGGCGGTCAGCAGCGCGTACCGGGGCTCGCCGGCCAGGCCGGGTGCCGCCAGCGCGAAGAAGCCGCCGGTGGCGAACCAGAGACCGACCAGCACGCCGACCACGAAGAGGGCGATCCGCCAGCTTTGGCCGCGGAAGTTGTTGCCGAGCACCCGCAGCTTGAGCCGGACGAAGTGCGGGGCGGCGACCCGCCGGGCCGGCCCGGCCGGCGCGGCTGGCGCGGCCGGCTCGGTCACCGGGACAGCCACGACAGCTCCTCGCCCGTCGCGGTCCGCCCGCCGACCACCTCGACGAAGACCTCCTCCAGGGACCGGTCCCCGCGCACCTGGCCGAGCGTGCCGACCCGCTTGATGGTCCCGTCGGCGAGGATCGCCACGTGCGAGCAGAGCCGCTCGACGACCTCCATCACGTGGCTGGAGAAGACCACCGTGCCGCCGCCGGTGACGTACCGGTGCAGGATGTCGCGGATCAGCGCGGCCGACACCGGGTCGACCGCCTCGAACGGCTCGTCCAGCACCAGCAGCCGGGGGCCGTGCAGCAGGGCGCAGGCCAGGCCGATCTTCTTCTTCATGCCGGCCGAGTAGTCCACCACCAGGGTCCGGCCGGCGTCGGTGAGCGCCAGCACGTCGAGCAGCTCCGCCGCCCGCTGCTCGACCACCGCCGGGTCCATGCCGCGCAGCAGACCGTGGTACGCCAGCAGCTCCGCCCCGCTGAGCCGGTCGAAGAGCCGTACGCCGTCCGGCATCACGCCGAGCAGGCCCTTGGCCCGGACCGGGTCGGCCCAGACGTCGTACCCGAGCACCCGGGCCTGGCCGGCGTCGGGCCGCAGCAGGCCGACGGCCATGGAGAGGGTCGTCGTCTTGCCCGCGCCGTTCGGGCCGAGCAGCCCGTAGAAGGAGCCGGCCGGGACGTCCAGGTCGACCCCGGCGACCGCGACCTTCGTGTCGAACCGCTTGGCCAGGCCGCGCAACGCGAGCGCGGGGTGCTCTTGGGTCATGTCCCGACGTTAGTCCGCCGCCGCCAGTGATCTCTCCCGCCACGGGACGACCTCGATCTCCTACCCGGGCAGGAGATCGATGGCGGCCCGGGTGTGTTCCTCGAACCGCTCCGTGAGCCAGTTCTGCTCGTCCGCCGTTACCTTTCCTCCCCGCCGTCGGTCAGCAGTGTGACGGACCGGAGTGGTCCGAGGTGATACCGCGAGTGGAGGAGCGACGCGTGACGTCAGGCATGAAGACGATCATCTACCCGGTCCGCGATCTGGAGCGGGCGAAGGCGCTGTACGGCCGGCTGCTGGGCGTCGAGCCGGTTGTGGACCAGCCGTACTACGTCGGGTACGCCCTGGGCGGGCAGGACGTCGGCCTGGACCCGAACGGCTACGGCCAGGGGATGACCGGGCCGGTGGCGTACTGGCACGTGGACGACATCGAGGGGAGCCTGAAGGAGCTCCTCGATGCCGGGGCGGAGAAGGTGCAGACGGTCAAGGACGTCGGCGGCGGCAAGCTGGTCGCCTCCGTACGCGACGCGGACGGCAACGTGGTCGGCCTGATCCAGGCGCCCTGACGGGGACCGGATCTCGTCGGGTGTCACCGCCCCCCGGCGCCCGACGAGATCCGGGAGGATCACGACGACCTGACGCCCGAGGTCGGCGCCGTCGGGTGAGGTGTGGGCCCTGCCCGATCGGAGGCGCCCCGGCTCGGAGGCGCCCCGGCTCGGAGGCGCCCCGGCTCAGAGGCGCAGCGCTTCGGGGGCGTGCAGGCGCAGCATGGTGGCGCCGACGTCGGCGGGGAGCCGGCGCCGGGTGGCCAGCGACACCGCCACCATCACCGTGAAGGCCAGCGGCACGGTCCACGCCGCCGGCTGGGTGGTCAGCGTGGCTGGCCAGCCGCTCAGCGGTGGGCCGAGGACGGTGACCAGCACCGCCCCGATCGCCGCGCCGCCGCCCACCAGCACCCCGGCCGCCGCGCCGAGGTCGGTCAGCCCCCGCCACCAGATGCCCAGCACCAGCAGCGGGCAGAAGCTGGACGCGGCCACCGCGAAGGCCAACCCGACCACCTGGGAGACGTCCAGCCCGGAGACGTTCAGCGCGAGCACCGCCGGCACTCCGCCGGCGATCACCGTGGCCAGCCGGAAGCCGCGTACCGAACCGCGCCCGAGCACGTCCGTGGAGATCACCCCGGCGACGCTGGTGAGCAGCCCGGACGAGGTGGAGAGGAAGGCGGCGAACGCCCCGGCGGCGACCAGCGCGGCGAGCAGCCGCCCGGTCAGGCCGTCGCCGAGCGCCGCCCCGGGCAGCAGCACCACCACCGCGTCGGTCTGGCCGGTCACCAGCAGCTGCGGCGTGTAGATCCGGCCCAGCACGCCGTAGATCGTGGGCAGCAGGTAGAAGACGCCGACCAGGGCGAGCACCACCAGCGTGGTGCGGCGGGCCGCCGCGCCGTCCGGGTTGGTGTAGAAGCGCACCAGCACGTGCGGCAGGCCCATGGTGCCGAGGAAGGTGGCCAGGATCAGCGAGTACGTCGCGAACAGCCCGCGGTCGTCGTCCCCGGCGGTGTCCGGCAGCAGCCAGTCCGCCGCCTCGGTGGCCGTGCCGGAGACCTCCGGCACCGGGTCGCCGGCCGCGAAGGCCAGCCGGTCGCCGGGGCGTACCTCCCGGATGTCGCCGTCGGGGAGGGTGAGGGTCGCGCGGTGCTCGACCACGACGGTGGTCGCGGTCCGGAACGCCGGCCCGTCGGGCGGGGCCACCGCCGGGCGGGCGTCGGCCTGCCACTGCAACGTCAGGAAGATCGCCGGTACGGCCAGCGCGGTCAACTTCAGCCAGTACTGGAACGCCTGGACGAAGGTGATCGCCCGCATCCCGCCGAGCGCCACGTTCGCGGTGACCACCACCGCGACCAGCAGCGCCCCCACCGGGTAGGGCGAGCCGGCCACCGTGGCCAGGGTCAGCCCGGCGCCCTGCAACTGCGGCACCAGGTAGAGCCAGCCGATGAAGATCACGAAGACGGTGGCCAGTTTCCGCAGCCGGCGGGACCCGAGCCGCACCTCGCAGAAGTCGGGCAGGGTGAACGCCCCGGAACGGCGCAGCGGGGCCGCCACGAAGAGCAGCAACGCCAGGTAGCCGGCGGCGAAGCCGACCGGATACCAGAGCACGTCCACGCCGTACTTCAGGATCAGCCCGGCCACGCCCAGGAAGCTCGCCGCCGACAGGTACTCCCCGCCGATCGCGGCGGCGTTCCAGGTCGGGCTGATCGCCCGGGAGGCGACCAGGAAGTCGGAGGTGGTCCGGGCCAGCCGCAGCCCGTAGAAGCCGATCCCGACGGTGACCAGGGTGACCGCCACGATCGCCGGGACGACGAAGCCGTTGCCCACCTCAGCGCTCCGGCCGCTGGACCAGGTCGGTGAAGTCCTGCTCGTTCCGCTCGGCCAGCCGCACGTACGCCCAGCCGACGCCGATCAGGAACGGGAACGAGGCCACCCCGAGCAGCAGCCACGGCAGGTTGACGCCGAGCACCGTGACCCGGCCGACCGAGGGCGCGATGGCGAAGAGCCAGGGCAGCCCGCCGAGGGCGATCAGCACCACCAGGCTCAGCCGCACCGCCAGCGCGAGCTGGGCCCGGACCAGGCCCCGGACCAGCGCCTCGCCGACCCGGGTCTGCTCCGCAAGCTCGGCGCGGGTCCGCCCGGACCGGTCGTCCCGGCGGGACACCTCGGCCAGCACGATCCGGGTCCGCCGGGGCGGCTCGGCGACGCGCGGGGCCGGCACCGGGACGGCCGCGGCGGGCCGCCCCGGGCCGTCGTGCTCCCCCGGACCGGTCATCCCCGGAGTCTTGCCTGCTCAGCGGGAATGTCAAGGGCACGCCGTCGCGCCGGCCTCGGCCGGATCCGGGCCGAGCACCGCCCGGGCCTGCGCCCGGCCCACGTTCGCGGCCCGCCACCCGTCCTCGGGGAGTTGGGCGGCGATCTCCCGCAACGCGCAGGAGCGCATCGGCTCGGGCAGCCGGTCCAGCGCCGGTACGGCGTCCGCCGAGAGCCCGGACAGGTAGTCCACGTCCAGCCGGTCGATGCGCTGCCACCGGTCGACGTTCCAGTTCGCGATCAGCCGATCCGGGTTGACCACCGCGAGCCCGAGCAGGGCGACCACGGCCGCGCCCAGCGCCAGCCGGGGCAGCCACCCGCTCCGGAGCCGGACCGTGGCCACCCCGACCAGCACGAAGAGCAGCCCGAGCCAGAGCTCCGCCGTCGCCACCACCAGGCGTAGCCGGGTCGCCCCGTACGCGTCGGTGTAGACCCGCATCCGGTAGAGCGCCGACGCGACAACCACCAGGCTCAGCGCGGTCAGCCCGCCGACCAGCACCCGGATCAGCACCCGGTCCGCCCGGGTCCGCCGGGGTGCCCAGCGCATCGCGCCGGCGATCACCAGGAGGGTCAGCGCGGAGACCGCGAGCAGTTGCCAGAAGCCGCCCCGGGCGTACTCGGCGTAGGTCAGCCCGGCCGTGCGCAGCACGTGGCCGGAACCGCCGAACAGCACGGCGAGCTGCACCAGGACGAACGCGGCGAAGAGCGCGTCGAGCAGGGCCAGCGGCAGCACCCACTCCAACTGGCGGACCGCCCGGGCCGGCCCGACCCGCAGCTCCAGGTCGGGCGGCGCGGCCAGCAGGTACGCCCCACCGAGGAGCACCGCGCCCACCAGCAGCAGGCGGAACACCCAGCCGAACACTCCCGGGGTCGAGACGTCCGGCAGCGCCTCGGCCACCAGGTCGGCGAAGACCGCGTCGGCCGAGGAGAAGAGCAGCCCGAACAGCAGGAGCAGCGCGACGGTGATCCCGATGCTGGCCAGGCTCCGCCCGACGCCCGGGCCGCCCGGTCGGGCCCGGGGCAGCCCCCGGGCCGCCCAGGGCAGTGCCCGCAGGGTGGCGACTGGCGGCAGTATCCCGGCGGTCAGCAGGCCCAGCGGCGTACGCCCGCCCGCCACGGCGAGCGAGGCGGTGCCGAACGCGGCCAGCAGGCAGAGCGCGAAGAGCCAGCCGGCGGCGCGTACCGTGCCGACCCCGACCAGGGCGACGGTGGCGACCGCCCAGGCCAGCCGGGCCGCCCGGCCCGGCGCCCCCGTGGCGTCGGGACGGGCGGCCGTGCCGAGGGCGGCGGCCCCGGCGACGGCGGCCACCAGCCAACCCAGGCCGGGCCGGTCGAGCGGCACCACGGACGCGCTCACCCCGGCGGCCACCGCCACCGCCCCGAGCACCACCGGCCGGACGGCTCCGGTGGCTCCCGGCCAGCGCCGTTCCCACGCGGACGGCTGGGGCGCCGGGCCGGCCGGCGCGGGCTGCGCGGTGCGCTGCGGGCGCAGGCCCGCCGGGCCGGGCAGCACCAGCCGAGGGTCCACGGGCGGGCGCGGCGGGGGTGCGGTGGTCATGCGGCCTCTTCTCGGACGGGTTCGGTACGGGGCAGGGTGACCTCGATCCGGCAGCCGGGGCGAGTGCCGGGCGCGGCGGTGGGCGGGTCGGCCACCCGGATGGAGCCGCCGTGCAGTTCGACCACCCAGCGGGCGATGGCCAGACCCAGCCCGGTGCCGCCGCCGGCGGCCCGCTCGCCCCGGGTGAACCGTTCGAACACCCGGGAGCGTTCCGCCGCCGGGATCCCCTCGCCCTCGTCGCTGACCTCGACGTGCAGCTGCCCGGCCCGCTCCTCGGCGGCGACGAGCACGGTCCCGCCGGGCGGGCTGTGCCGGGCGGCGTTGTCGAGCAGATTGGCGAAGACCTGGTGCAGCCGCCACGGGTCGGCGCGCACGGTCAGCGGGGCGGCCAGCGGCCGGAGTCGGAAATGGACGTCCTGCCCGGTGCCGGCGGCCGTCGCGGCCGCGTGCTCCACCGCCTCGTCGAGGAAGTCGGCGACATCCATCCGGACCCGGCGCAGTGGCACCACACCCGCGTCGAGCCGGGACAGGTCGAGCAGGTCGGCGACGAGGTGCCCGAGCCGTTCGGTCTGGGTGAGCGCGGTACGCAGCGCCGCCGGCTCCGGGGTGGCGACCCCGTCGACCAGGTTCTCCAACACGCCTTGGAGGGCGCTGATCGGCGTACGCAATTCGTGTGAGACGTTCGCGATCAGCTCGCGCCGGCGCTGGTCGGCGGCGGCGAGGTCGGCGGCCATCTTGTTGAACGCGTGGGCCAGCTCGCCCACCTCGTCCCGCGAGGTGGCCCGCACCCGGCGGGTGTAGTCGCCCCGGGCCATCGCCCCGGCGGCGGTGGTCATCTCGCGCAGCGGGGAGGTCATGCCGTGGGCGAGCACCTGGGCGGTCAGCAGGGCGATGCCGATGGCGGTCAGCGCCGTGCCCGGCGGGAGCCAGCCGACCCCGTACCAGAAGTAGCCGACGGCGACCGCCCAGGAGGCGACCAGCAGGACGCCGAGCTTCATCTTGATCGAGCGGACCGGGTCGAGCGGTCGGGGCAGCACGCGGTTCAACCAGTCCACCACCCGGCCGGTCACGCGGACACCTCCAGCGCGTACCCGACGCCGTGCACCGTCCGGATGAGGTCCGCGCCGAGCTTGCGGCGCAGCGCCTTGACGTGGCTGTCGACCGTACGGGTGCCGGCACCGTCGGCCCACCCCCACACGTCGGCGAGCAGCCGTTCCCGGGGCAGCACCGTGCGCGGCCGGCCGGCCAGGTGCACCAGCAGGTCGAACTCGGTGGGGGTCAGGTGCACCTCGGCGCCGGCCTTGACCACCCGCCGCTCCGCCGGGCTGATCTCGATGTCGCCCAGTCGCAGGGCGGTCGGCGGGGCGGTCGTCGCCCGCTCCACCCGGCGCAGCAGCACGTGCACCCGGGCCGCCAGCTCGCGCATGGAGAACGGCTTGGTCAGATAGTCGTCCGCGCCGACCGCCAACCCGACCAGCAGGTCGGTCTCGTCGTCCCGGGCGGTGAGCATCAGCACCGGCACCGGGCGGTCGGCCTGGATCCGCCGGCACACCTCCAGCCCGTCGAAGCCGGGCAGCATCACGTCGAGGACGACGAGATCGTGCTGCCCGGCCCGGAACCGGTCGACGGCGCTCGGGCCGTCCCCGGCGATATCCACCGTGAAGCCCTCGGCGCGCAGGCGGGCGGCGACCGACTCGGCGATGGTTCGTTCGTCCTCGACCACCAGTACCCGGCGTTCCTTCATGGCGTCCGACTGTAGGGACCAGCCGTGGAGATCGGTGGCTCGCCTTGTGAACAACCTGTGGAGAACGCCTCACTCCTGTGGATAACCCGGTGGACGAGCGCGAGGTCGCTGTGGACAACGAGCAGGGCCGCCGACGCCGTGGCTCACTCCGGGCCGACCCGGACCGGGTGGGCGGTGGCGGAGCCGAGCCAGGTGTGCGGGTTGCCGTACCAGCACCAGCCCAATTTCGGCGCGCCCTGGCTGATCCAGAGCGCCGGCACGCGCTTGTCCCCACAGCGCGACCCGACCAGCGAGAAGCACCGGTTCGAGGCGAGCGCCGCCGGGTGCTGGGTGACGAAGGCGATCCCCTCGTCGATGGTGAGCGGCAGCCGGCCCTGGGCGGTCATCCCCTCCATGGCGGCGGCGGGCGCCAGGTTGCGGAACTCCTCGCCCCGGTCGACGTCGAAGAGCAGGTACGCCGGTCCGGCCGGCGCCTCCAGCTCCTTGATCGGATCGAACCGGGGCAGGTCGGCGGCGGGGAAGTTGCGGTCCAGGAAGCCGGGCTTGGGCTTGCCGGCCAGCGTGGTGAGCCCGAGTCGCGCCTCGACGGGCACCAGCTCGCGGGTGATCACCAGCAGGAAGGGCGCCCGGGCCTCGGTCGGCGGCCGGTGCTCGGCACCCCCGGGCGGGCCGGCGACGGCCGCCGCGCGCAGCGGGGTGACCAGCGCGGTGAACGCCTCCTCGGTGAGCCCGGCCAGCTCCGGGTAGCCGAGCCGGAGCAGCGTGGAGACCTGGCGGTCGAACTCGGCTTCGGCGTCGAACGGGTCGGTGGTCGAGGCGGTGGCGGACGGGGATTCGGACACGGCGACCTCCAGTTGTCGTACGGCGTACCGTACAGCGTACGCTCACCGTGAGGTTATTCCCGGTTCACCGGTTCCAGTCCTGCTTCGCCGCCCGGACCAGCTTGTCCTTCAGCTCCCGGGTGTGCCGGCGGCTCACCGGCAGCTCGGCCCCGTCGATCACCACCACGTAGCCGGAGTTGACCAGCCGCAGCTCGGCGATCAGCTTCAACTGCACTAGGTAGGACCGGTGGATCCGGACGAACCCGGCGTCGGCCCAGCGCTCGGCGAGGGTCGCCAGCGACACCCGGACCAGGTGCGAGCCGTCCGCGGTGTGCAGCCGGGCGTAGTCGCCCTGCGCCTCCACCCAGCGCACCGCCGAGCGGGGCAGCATCCGGGTCGTCCCGGCCAGCTCGATCGGGATGGTCGGGTCCTCCTCCGCCCGGGCCAGGGCGGCCGGGTGCGACGGCACCACCCGTGAGCCGATCACCCGGCGCAGCGACTCGGCCAGCCGGTCGGCGCGGACCGGCTTGCGCACGTAGTCGGTGGCGCCCAGGTCGAAAGCGTCCACCGCGCCGTCGTCGTACGCGGTGACGAAGACGATCGCCGGCGGCCGGGCGAACCGGCGCAGCACCCGGGCCAGCTCCATCCCGTCCAGGCCGGGCATCCGGATGTCCAGGAAGACCACGTCCACGTCGCCGTCGCGGAGCACCCGCAGCGCCTCGGTGGCGTCCCCGGCCGTGTGCAGCCGGGCCACCCGCGGGTCGGCCCGCAGGTGGTACGCCAGCTCGTCCAGCGCCGGCGGCTCGTCGTCCACGGCGAGCACCCGGAGGAAGCCCGTCGCGTTCATGAACCGGCCCGTACGCCGGGGTGGAACTTCGGCACCCGCATGCTCACCTTCGTACCCGAGCCCAGGCCGGTCTCGACGACCAGGCCGAACCGGTCCCCGAAGGCCGACCGGAGCCGCTCGTCGACGTTGGAGAGGCCGACGTGCTGGCCCGCGTCGTCGGTCGGGTCGCTGCCGGCGCCGGCCAGCTCGGCGATGCCGGCGGTCAACGTCGTCGGATCCATCCCCACTCCGTCGTCCTCCACCGTTATGTGGCATTCCGCGCCCGCGTCCCGGGCCTCGATGCTCACCATGCCGGTGCCCGGCTTGCGGGACAACCCGTGCCGGACCGCGTTCTCCACCAGCGGCTGGAGGCAGAGGAACGGCAGGGTCACCGGCAGCACCTCCGGTGCGATCTGCAACCGCACCTGGAGCCGGTCGCCGAACCGGGCCCGCTCGATGGTCAGGTAGCGGTCGATCGAGCGCAGCTCCTCGGCGAGGGTGGTGAACTCGCCATGCGCCCGGAACGAGTAGCGGGTGAACTCGGCGAACTCCAGGATCAGCTCCCGGGCCCGCTCCGGGTCGGTCCGGACGAACGAGCCGATCGCGGTCAGCGCGTTGTAGATGAAGTGCGGGCTGATCTGCGCGCGCAGCGCGCGTACCTCGGCCCGGGCCAGCCGCTCCCGGGACGAGTCCAGCTCGGCCAGGGCGAGCTGGTCGCCGGCCCAGTGCGCGGTCTCCAGGGTGGCCTGCACCAGCCCGGGCGCCGGCTGGCCGTCGGCGATCGCGACCAGCGCCCCGACCACCCGGCCGTCCGCGCTCAGCGGGGCCACCACCGCGCCGCGTACCGGGCAGTCCACCAGGTCGCACTGCAGCTCCGACTCGCGCAGCACCGTCGAGCGCCCGGCCGCCGCCGCCCGCCGGGCCGCCGCGAGCAGTTGGTCGCCGTGGTGCGCGCCGCGCCCGTCGAGGGCGAGCAGCACCTCCCGGTCGGTCAGGGCCAGCCCGGCCGCGCCCACCAGGGTCCGGAGGTGACGTACGGCCTTCGCCGCGCCCGCCGCGCTCAGCCCCGCGCGCAGCGGCTCGGCCGCCAGCCCGGCGGTGTGCAGCACCTCGTACGTGGCCCGCTGGGTCGCGGTGGCGATGCCCCGCCGGGCGCGCAGCCGGAGCACCGCCCAGAGCGCCGCGGCCAGCGCGGTGACCAGTGAGACGACGCCGAACCCGGCGGAGAGGTTGCCACCCACGCAGCGATCCTGACGGGTGGCGACCCTCCTGCGCTAGTAGGCGCCCTTGCGGGCCAGCACCACGCCCACCGTGCGCCACAGGATGCTCAGGTCGTACGCCAGCGACCAGTTGTCGACGTAGTAGAGGTCCAGCCGGACCGCCTCGTCCCAGGACAGGTCGGAGCGGCCGGAGACCTGCCACAGCCCGGTCATGCCCGGCCGGACCAGCAGCCGGCGGCGCACGTCACCGAGGAAGTCGCCGTCGTCGGCGGGGAGCGGGCGCGGCCCCACCAGGGACATCTCGCCCCGGAGCACGTTGATCAGCTGCGGCAGCTCGTCCAGCGAGGAGGCGCGCAGGAAGCGGCCCACCGGGAAGACCCGGGGGTCCTCCTTCATCTTGAACAGCATGCCGTCGGTCTCGTTCTGGTCGACCAGGCCGGCCAACCGCTCCTCGGCGTCCACGTACATGGTGCGGAACTTCCAGACCCGGAAGGTCCGCCCCTCGTGGCCGACCCGGGGCTGGCGGAAGAAGACCGGCCCGTTGTCGGAGATCCGGATGGCGATGGCGATGGCCAGGAAGAGCGGGGTCAGCAGCAGCAGACCCAACCCGGCGGCGACCCGGTCCAGCAGGTTCTTGGCCAGCAGGGCCGGGCCCGACAGGGTCGGCTCCTCGACGTACAGCAGCGGCAGGCCCTCGATGGGGCGGATGTGCACCCGGGGGCCGGCGATGTCGGTGAGCTGCGGGGCGACCACCAGGTCGACCCCGGAGCCCTCCAGTTGCCAGGCCAGCCGGCGCAGCTCGCCCGGCTCGGCGCTGGCCGAGCCGCAGACGGCGATGGTGTCCCCGCCGACCTCCCGGACCAGGGCGAGCACGTCCCGGCCGGCGTAGACCGGCACCGGGGTCTCCATGCCGCGGGCCGCGGCGTACCCGTCGGTGATGTGGATGGCCACCGGCACCAGCCCGGCGTCCGGGTTGCGGGTGACCGCGGTGTAGACCTCCAGCGCCTCCGGCAGGGTGCCCACCAGCACCATCCGGTGCCCGGCCTGGCCGGCCACGCGGCGGACCAGGTGCAGCACGAACCGGGCCATGAAGCGGCCGAACAGGATCAGCAGCAGCGCCCCGAGCAGGGCGGTGCCGACTGTCCACCGGGACAGCTCGGTCTTCGTCGCGAAGGCGATGAAGGAGACCGTGGCGGCGACCGCCACCCCACCCCGGACCACCCGCTTGAACTCGTCCGGCCCGAGCCCCAGGTAACGCCGGTCGTACGCCCGGTTGCCCCAGAGGCTGATCAGCCAGCCGAGCGGCAGCAGTAGGAACGAGACCGTGTGGAACCAGGTCGGGTCCTCGCGGGTGCCGGAGAAACCCGAGGCGGCCTGGTCGAAGGTCTGGATGGCGATCCAACTGGCGAGCGCCGCCGAACCGAAGTCGATCAGCAGCAGCACCGCGATGTAGGGGCGGTGCCAGCGGGAGACGCGGCGGCGGGCACGGGCCCACGCCGACCGGGGTACGCCGTTGTGCGACGGCGGAGTCGGCGGCTGGATCTCGAAGCTGTCGACGTGCCGCACGCTCTTGCTCCGGCCTGTGTTGGTTACCGGGCGCTGGAGGCTTGTCGTCACCTCAACCCATGTCCTCCCGCATGACACGCGCCCTCACTCGCGGTGAGGGCTCGAGTCGCCCACCGTTCCAGTCTCCCACGCGGGCTCCGGGCCGGACGGCGGCCCGAAGGACAACCCGCCCGGTGGTGCCAGCTTGGGATCCGGCCGGCTCCACACCAGTTTCGAAGCCGGGGACCGAGCCACTATACCGATGGATGGCGGCCCCGGTAGAGCCGCCGACCGGGAGGTTCGACGCGCCCGGGTCGATTCCTCTCCGTAATCGGGATGTGTCGTTACTCACCGTACGAGCCGCGACAACCGACGGTCAGCGAGCGGCTTGCCCCCGGTCTGACAGGTGGGGCAGTACTGGAGGCTGGAGTCGGCGAAGGAGACCTCCCGCACGGTGTCCCCGCAGACCGGGCACGGCAGCCCGGTCCGGGCGTGCACCTTCAGCCCGGAGCGCTTCTCGCCCTTCAGTTCGGCGGCCCGCTGGCCCATCGAGCGCCGGACCGCGTCGCCGAGCACCGTGCGGGTCGCCGCGTGCAGGGCGGCCAACTGGTCGTCGGCCAGCCGGTCGGTGATCGCGAACGGGGACAGCTTCGCGGCGTGCAGGATCTCGTCCGAGTACGCGTTGCCGACCCCGGCCAGCACCGACTGGTCGGTCAGCACCCCCTTCACCTGGCCGCGCCGGCTGCGCATCCGCTCGGCGAAGGTGGCCAGGTCGGCGCGGAGCGCGTCCGGACCCAGCTTCGCCACCCCGGGCACCTGCGCCACATCGGTCACCAGGTACGCGGCCAGCTTCTTCTGGGTGCCGGCCTCGGTCAGGTCGAAGCCGGAGCCGTCGTCGAGGCGTACCCGCAGGGCGATCGGGCCCTTGCCGGGGCGCAGCGGCGCGCTGGACGGGAACGCCTCCCGGTAGTGCAGCCAGCCGGCCCGGGCCAGATGCACCACCAGGTGCAGGTCGCCGTCGAAGATCACGTCGAGGAACTTGCCGTGCCGGCCGGCGTCGACCAGGGTCCGGCCGGCGACGGCGCTCGGCGCCGGGTCGTACGTCTTCAGGGCGCTGATCGCGGCGACCTCGACCCGGTCGACCCGCCGCCCCACCGCGCGCTCACGCAGGTATCCGGCGAGCGCTTCCACCTCCGGTAGTTCGGGCATCAGACAACGGTAGCCTTCTTTTCCGTGAGAATCGTGGTGGCGCACAACCGGTACCGGGAGGCCCAGCCTTCCGGCGAGAACACCATCGTCGACGCGGAGATCGCCCAGCTCACCGCGGCCGGGGTGGAGGTGCTGCCGTTTCTCCGCAGCTCCGACGAGATCCCGACGATGCCGAAGGCGGCGAAGGCCCTGCTGCCGATCTCGCCGATCTACGCCCCGAAGGCCCAGCAGGAGCTCAGCCGACTGCTCACCGAGCACCGGCCGGACGTGCTGCACCTGCACAACCCGTACCCGCTGCTCTCGCCCTGGGTGGTGCGGACGGCGCACAAGCACGGCGTGCCCGTGGTGCAGACCGTGCACAACTACCGGCAGGTCTGCTCCTCCGGGCTGTACTTCCGCGACGGCGTGATCTGCCAGGACTGCCGGGGCCGGGCGCTGGGCGTGCCGGCGATCGTGCACCGCTGCTACCGGGGGTCCCGGGCGCAGAGCGCGCTGATGGCCACCACGCTCGCCGTGCACCGCCCGACCTGGAAGTCCGTCGACCGGTTCATCGCGCTCACCACGGCGGTCGCCGACCACCTGCGCGACTACGGCATCCCGGACGAGCGGATCGTGGTCAAGCCGAACGCCATCCCCGACCCGGGGGCGCCCGCGCCGCTCGGGGAGGGCTTCCTCTTCCTCGGCCGGCTCTCCCCCGAGAAGGGGCTGGACCTGCTGCTGGAGGCGTGGCGCCGGCACCCGGACGGGGCGCTCGGCCCGCTGCGGATCGCCGGGGACGGGGAGCTGCGCCCGCTGGTCGAGGCGGCAGCCGCCGAACGGGCCGACGTCACCTTCCTCGGCCCGCTGGACCGCGCCGGGGTCCGCGCCGCGCTGGACGCCAGCGCGGTGGTGCTGGCCACCTCCACCTGGCACGACGTGCTGCCCACCGTGATTATCGAGGCGCTGGCCAGCGGCCGGCCGGTGCTCGGCACCGCGCTCGGCGGCATCCCGTACCTGGTCGGCGCGGACACCCCCCGCGAGCCCGCCGGCACCGGCCCGGCCGCCGTCGCCTCCGCCGTGCCCGGGGACGGCCGGGTCGCCCCGCCGGTCGGCATCGAGGCCGGCGAGGCCGGCTGGGTGGTCGCGCCGGAGCCGGCCGCGTTGGCCGCCGCCCTGCCCG
>NZ_QGKS01000100.1 GCF_003172935.1 Micromonospora sicca
AGCCCGGGCCGGCAGGCGCGTCCAGGAGCGGCGCGGGAACCCACGCATCGACCGGGACGCCCGATGGACCGCCGACGCCCGAGGCGACCGACGGCGCGCCCGCCGACGGGACGGCCGCCGACGGGACGTTCGCCGGCAATGTCCCGCCCGATCCCGCGGTGAGCCGGACCACCGGCGGTCGGACCGCCGAGGTGAACACGTCGGATCCGACCGAGTTCGAGGTGGGTGGGCCGAGCGGGCGCTTCGGCACCCCCGGCAGGCCGCTGCGGCGCAGCAGCTTCCTGGTCGGCTTCACCGGCGCGCTCGGGGTGCTGCTGGCGTACGCGGTCTTCCTGGGCGTACGCAACGCCGCCGGCATCCTCGTCCTGGTGGTCATCGCGCTCTTCCTGGCCGTGGGGCTCCACCCGGCGGTGGTCCGGCTGCGGCGCTGGGGCCTGCCGCACGGGCTGGCGGTGGCGGTGGTGGCGCTGACCGTCGTGCTGCTGATCATCGGCGGGGTGCTGGCGCTGGTGCCGCCGGTGGTGACCCAGTCCGGGCAGTTCATCCAGCAGTTGCCGAGCTACCTCGACGACCTGCGTCGCAACGCCACGGTCAACGACCTGGTCGAGCGGTACGACCTCATGGAACGGGTCCAGTCGGCGGCGAGCGCGGACACCATCGGCCGGGCCCTCGGCGGCGTGCTGGGCGGCGCGCAGCTGATCTTCGGCACGATCTTCCGGGCGCTGACCGTGCTGGTCCTGACGATCTACTTCCTGGCCTACTTCGACAAGCTGCGCGCCCTCGGGTACGCGCTGGTGCCGCACTCCCGCCGGGATCGGGTGCAACTGATCGGGGACGAGATCCTGACCCGGGTGGGCGCGTACATGGTGGGTGCGCTCAGCATCGCGGTGCTGGCCGGGGCGAGCACGTTCGTCTTCGCGCTGGTCGTCGGGCTGCCGTACCCGTTCGCGCTGGCGGTGGTGGTCGCGGTGACCGACCTGATCCCGCAGATCGGCGCCACCCTGGGCGCGGTCGTGGTGACCCTGGTGGGCCTCGCCACCGACCTGCCGGTCGGCATCGCCTGCCTGGTCTTCTTCCTGATCTACCAGCAGGTGGAGAACTACCTGATCTATCCCAAGATCATGCGGCGGGCGGTCTCGGTCAACGAGGTGGCCGCGCTGCTCGCCGCCCTGCTCGGGGTGTCGCTGCTGGGCGTCGTCGGGGCGCTGATCGCAATCCCGACGGTGGCCGCCCTGCAGCTGATCCTCCGCGAGGTGGTCCTGCCCCGGCAGGAATCCCGGTGAGCGTCAGCCGGCCCGCCGGGCACCCCGGACGGGTCGACGGGCCGGTCAGCCCGCCCGGTCGGGACGCGGACCGGCGACCGGGGTGTCGGCGAACGAGGCAACCGTCCGGTCGGCGTACGCGCTGACGTCACCGGTCTCCACCGGGCCGTCCCAGGTGGTCGGCAGCGGCACCGGCACCGCCGGGTTGACCCGCCGGACGATCTCGTCGAGCACGGTCTCGGCGTCGCCCACCCAGAGGTGCTTGGCGCCGGGCACCCCGACCACCTCGGCCTGTGGCACCGCCGCGAACCGCTCCCGGGCCTCGTCCGGGCGCAGGTAGTCGTCGAACTCGGGGACCAGCGCGGTCAGCGGCTTGCCGCTCTCGGCCCACTCGGCCAGGTCGGCAGGGGTGGAGAAGCGCAGCGGCGGGGAGAGCAGGATCGCCCCCGCCACCGCCGGGTCGCAGCCGTACTTGAGCACCAGGTCGGTGCCGAACGACCAGCCGACCAGCCAGATGTTCGGCAACTCGGCGAACTCCACGTACTCGATGGCGGCGGCGACGTCGAAGCGCTCGCCGACCGCGGCGTCGAAGGCCCCCTCGCTGGTGCCGCGGACGCTGCTGGTGCCCCGGGTGTTGAACCGGAGCACGGCCAGGTCGGCCAGCGCGGGCAGCCGCCAGGCCGCCTTGCGGAACACGTGGCTGTCCATCATCCCGCCGTGGGTGGGTAGCGGGTGCAGGCAGACCAGGGTGCCGGCCGGCTCCCGGTCCAGGGGGCGGGCCAGCTCACCGACCAGCTTCAGCCCGTCGGCGGTGTGCAGCTCGATGTCCTCCCGGTGGCCGGGCAGGATCGACGAGGCGCGGATCGGTGTGCTCACCGTCCCAGTCTGGCGCGCTGCCGCCCGGGTCGCCCGCCGGGGCGGAAACAGCGTGATCCAGGTCGCTCAGCCGTGGCGGGGGGCGCTGCGGCCGCGCTGGACGACCGGTCCGCGCCGGTCCCGGGCCCGCCAGCAGCCGCTGTGCCAGTGCCGCCGGTCGGTCAGGTCACCCCGGTCGTCCGCCGGCCAGGCCACCACGTGCGCCACGCCGGGGCGGATCTCCTGGTCGCAGCCGGGACAGCGGTACGTCTTGGTCGACGCCCCGCCGCTGATGCCGCGTACCTGCCAGTCGCCGTCGCGCCACTGCTGGACCGTGGGCACGCCCTGGCGTACCCGGTCGGAGTCCAGGTGGGCGGTCTCGTCCCGGCGGGGGCGGTTGCGACGGGGGCTCACGGACACCAAGCGTACGGGCCGCCGGCGGGACCGACCCGGGACGGGCGGGCGCCACCGGCGGCCCCGGTCAGTCGCAGGTCTCCGGTCGGGTGTTGACCCGGTCAGCGCCGGGTGTGGTCGCGGAACCCGCGGCCGCTCTTGCGGCCCAGGTAGCCGGCGGTGACCAGGTGCTCCAGCAGCGGCGCGGGGGCGAAGCCCGGCTCGCGCAGCTCCAGGTAGAGCTCCCGCTGGATGGCCAGCGACACGTCCAGCCCGACCACGTCCAACAGCTCGAACGGGCCCATCGGGTAGCCGCAGCCCAGCTTCATCGCGTAGTCGATGTCGTCCGCGGTCGAGTAGCTGGCCTCCAACATCTTCACCGCGTCGTTCAGGTACGGGAAGAGCAGCGCGTTGACGATGAAGCCGGACCGGTCACCGCAGACCACGCCGGTCTTGCCCAGCGCGGCGCAGACCGCGCGGGCGGTGGCGGTGGTCTCCGCCGAGGTGCGGATGGTCTGCACGACCTCGACCAGCGGCATGACCGGTGCCGGGTTGAAGAAGTGCAGCCCGACCACGTCCGCCGGCCGCTGGGTGGCCATCGCGACGTCGATCACCGGCAGCGACGAGGTGGTGGTGGCCAGCACCACGCCCGGCTTGCAGATCTCGTCCAGGCTGGCGAAGAGGGCCTTCTTGACGCTGAGCTCCTCGACCACGGCCTCGACCACCAGGTCGACGTCGGCGAGGTGCTCCAGGGTCGCGGACCAGTTGATCCGGCCGAGCGCCGCCTCCCGGTCGTCCTCGCTGAGCTTGCCGCGTACCACGCCCTTGTTGAGCGAGGTCTTGACCGTCTCGAAGACCTTGGCGGACTTCTCCGCGCCGCGGGTCACCGAGACCACCTCGTACCCGGCCTTGGCGAAGACCTCGATGATGCCGGTGGCCATGGTCCCGGAGCCGACCACGCCGACCTTCGCGATGGCGCGGGCGCCGTCGGCGAGCGCGGCCTGCGACGCCACGGGCGTCTGCTCGTCCGGTACGACCACCGGGGAGCCCGGCCGCTCGTAGGTGTAGAAGCCCCGGCCGGACTTCCGGCCGAGCAGCCCCGCGGTGACCATCTGCTTGATCAGCGGCACCGGGGCGTGCCGGCGGTCCCGCCCGCCCCGCCGGTACATGGTGTCCAGGATCTCGTACGCGGTGTCCAGGCCGATCAGGTCCATCAGGGCGAGCGGGCCCATCGGCAGCCCGCAGCCGAGCTTCATCGCGGCGTCGATGTCCTCGCGGGTGGCGTACCGCCCCTCGAACATGCTCACCGCGTGGTTCAGGTAGCCGAAGAGCAGCGCGTTGGCGATGAAGCCGGCCCGGTCGTTGATCGTCACGTCGACCTTGCCGAGCCGGTTGCAGAGCGCCTCCACGTCGGCCACCACGTCGGCGGAGGTGACCACCGTGCGGACCACCTCGACCAGCTTCATCACCGGCGCGGGGTTGAAGAAGTGGATGCCGATGACCTGGTTGGGGCGGGTGGTGGCGACCGAGATCTCGGTGACGCTGAGCGAGGAGGTGTTGGTGGCCAGGATCGCCTCGGGCTTGCACACCCGGTCCAGCTCGGCGAAGATCCGCTGCTTCAGGTCGAGGTGCTCGGGAACGGCCTCGATCACCAGGTCCACCGAGTGCAGGGCCTCCAGGCCGACCTGGAAGTTCACCCGGGACAGCAGGGCGTCCCGGTCGGCCGCGGCGAGCTTGCCCTTGGCGACCGCGCGGTCGGTGGAGCCGGTGAGGGTGGACCGGCCGCGCTCCAGGGCGCCCTCGGAGATCTCCACCGCCACCACGTCGATGCCGTTGCGGGCGAAGACCTCCACGATGCCGGCACCCATGGTGCCCAGACCCACCACACCCACCCTGGTGAACTCGCGCGCCACGACCGGCCTCCCCTGGTTGACTCCGCCGTTGTCGACATGAACGGCCGCTAAGGTTATGCGCCGGAGTCTGCCACGTGACGCTGCGTTGTCGAGACGCCGTGGGATATTTCACGCAGGGCGGCTCAGGCCGCCGCCGGCACCCCCGTGAGCGCCAGCAGCTCCGCCACGAACTCGACCGGCCGTTCCAGGTGCGGACTGTGCCCGCAGCCCGGGAGCACCACCTCCCGGTACGTCCCGCCGGCCGCCGCGTACCGCTCCAGCACCGCCCGGGTCTGCCCGATCATCGGCTGCGGCGGACAGTCCGCCTCCCCCGGCCAGCCGGGCACCGCCCCGAGCGACCCGAGGTACGCCAGGTCGAACAGAGAGGTGTCCGAGACGATCACGTCGGCGTCGCCGCGTACCCAGGTGACCGGGGGCGGGGCCGGGACGGCGACCAGCTCGTCGGCGAGCCGGAAGTGGGCGGGCGCGAGGGCGTTGAGCACGCCGCGCTCCCCCGGCGCGGTGCCCGGCCAGTGCGGCGACGCGACGGCCGTGCCGGGGTAGTTGTCGTCCCCGGTGGCGGTGGAGAGGGCGCTGTCCAGCAGCAGCTCCTCGTCCTCGCCGAGCGACGCCGGGTCGGCGACGTAGGTGGCCCGCAGCACGTTGCGGGGGCCGGTCGGGGCGTCCTCGCCGCGGTCCTTCGCGGCGAGCCGGGCGACGAAGTCGGGGTTCGCCGTGCCGCCGCCGGTGCCGGCGAAGTCGGGCGTGGTGGGCGTGCCGTGGACGTCCCGGGTGCCGCCGAAGCCGTACGGGGAGACGGGTGCCTCCAGCAGCAGGGCGGCCACCCGGTCGGGGTGGTCGACCAGCAGCCGCATCGCCACGCCCCCGCCGAGCGAGTGCCCGACGACCACCGGCCGGGCGCCGGGGGCGAAGAGCCCCGGCACGTCGAGCAGGGCGGCCACATCGTCGGCGAAGTCGCCCAGCCCGCGCGTCGCGTCCACCGGCGCGGTCTGCGTGTCGCCGTACCCGCGCAGGTCGGGCGCGACCACCCGGAGGGTCGCCGGCAGCCGTCGGATCAGCGGCTCCCAGAAGGCGGCGGAGGAGACGTTGCCGTGGACGAGCAGCACCGGCACGCCCTCCGGCGGGCCCGCCACCCGGACCGCCTGGGTGATGCCGTTCGCCGACACGACGTGCTGCGCGCTCTCCATCGGCGCATGCTGACACGTCGGGCCGCCCGGGTCCATGGGTCCGGCCCACACCCGCAACCACGGCCGGCTGTGGCCCGACCCGGTGCGGCTCCGGGCCGCGCCGGGTCGACCGGTCAGCGGTGGGCGTCGACCGGCGCCGCGGGCAGCGGCAGGACGGCGCCGCCCACCGGCAGCCGCGGCGTCGGCGGGACGGGCAGCGGCAGGGTCGGCCGGTGGTCCCGGCGCGGCGCCGCGAAGCTCAGCCCCACCGGGTCCGTCCGCGCCACGCCCGGGTCGAAGTACCGCAGTTCGGTACGGCCGAGCCGGATCACGTCGCCGTCGGTGAGCTGCTCGACGCCGGCGATCCGCCGGTCGTTGAGCCAGGTCCCGTTGGTAGAGCCGAGGTCCACCAACGACACCCCGTCGCCGATCAGCTGGACCGCGGCGTGCCGCCGGCTGAGGTGCGGATCCTCGAGCACGATCCCGGCGGTCGGCGCCCGGCCGATCACCTGCGGGTCACGGCCGACGCGGAAGCTCAAACCCCGCATCGTTCCGCCCGCCACCGTCAACAGCGGCATCAACTCCGGATGATCCTCCATGGACCCCGCCTTCCACCCCACCATCGCCCCGCGCGTCAGCGTGCCACCTCACGGTTGTCATCCCCACCACCGGGTGGTCACCTCCACGACCCCGGCCGGTCAACTCCCGTTCGCCGGTTCGGCGGGCGCGCCGGTCGGCCACCGCCCACCGGCGCGCGGCGCGGCCTTCCCGGGCAGCCGGTTTCCGGGCGCCGCGAGACCTACCGGCGAGTAATCTTCGGGTCTAGACTTCCGCCATGACGGCTGTGCATGTCCCGGGGACCCCGGTCATCGAGGACGGTCGGTTGGTGTCGACCAGCCCGGCGACGGGTGCGGAGGCGGGGCGACTCCCGGTGGCGACCGCCGAGGACGTGGCCCAGGCGGTCGCCCGGGCCCGCGCCGCGGGCGAGTGGTGGGCCGGGCTCGGCTTCACCGGTCGCCGGGAGCGGCTGCTGCGCTGGCGGAGCGTGCTCGCCCGCCGGATCGAGGAGCTGGCCGAACTGGTCCACACCGAGGGCGGCAAGCCGGTCGGCGACGCCGTCGTCGAGATCCTCACCGCGCTTGAGCACATCGACTGGGCGGCCCGCAACGCGCGGCGCGTGCTCGGGCCCCGGCGGGTCCGCTCCCGGCTGATCCTCGCCGAGTTCACCGGCCACCTGGAATACCAGCCGTACGGGGTGGTCGGCGTGATCGGCCCCTGGAACTACCCCGTCTTCACCCCGATCGGCTCCGTCGCGTACGCGCTCGCCGCCGGCAACGCGGTGGTGTTCAAGCCCAGCGAATACACCCCGGCCGTCGGGCAGTGGCTGGTCGACCGGTTCGCCGAGGTCGTCCCCGAGCAGCCCGTCTTCACGGCGGTGCACGGGCTCGGCGACGTGGGCGCGGCGCTGTGCCGGTCGGGCGTGGCCAAGCTGGCCTTCACCGGTTCTACCGCCACGGCCAAAAAGGTGATGGCCGCCTGCGCCGAGTCGCTCACCCCGGTGCTGCTGGAGGCTGGCGGCAAGGACGCGATGATCGTGGACTCCGACGCCGACCTGGACGCCGCCGCCGAGGCGTGCGTGTGGGGCGGGCTCACCAACGCCGGCCAGACCTGCATCGGCATCGAACGCGTCTACGCCGTCGACCAGGTCTTCGACGCCTTCGTCGACAAGGTGATCGCCCGCGCCGGGCGGCTCACCGTGGGCCCCGACGGCGCCGACATCGGTCCGATCACCATGCCCTCGCAGCTCGACGTGATCCGCCGGCACATCGAGGACGCGGTCGAGCGGGGCGGTCGCGCGGTGCTCGGCGGCCCAGACGCGGTCCAGCCGCCGTACGTGCACCCGACCGTGCTGGTCGACGTTCCCGAGGACTCGGCCGCCGTACGCGAGGAGACCTTCGGCCCGACGCTCACCGTCAACCGGGTACGCGACGTCGACGAGGCCGTCGACCGGGCCAACGCCCTGTCGTACGGCCTGGGGGGTTCGGTCTTCGGCCGCAAGCGGGCGGTGGCGGTCGCGCGGCGGCTGCGCTCCGGGATGGCCTCGGTGAACTCGGCGCTGACCTTCGCCGGGATGTCCACGCTGCCGTTCGGCGGCGTCGGTGACTCCGGCTTCGGCCGGATCCACGGCGAGGACGGGCTGCGGGAGTTCGGCCGGGCCAAGTCCGTCACCCGGCGGCGGGCCCGCTCGCTGCTGCCGTCGATGACCTTCGAGCGCACCCCGGCGGACGTCGCCCGCCTGGTCAAGGCCGCCAAGCTGATGTACGGCCGGAACCGCTGACCGGCCCCGCCGCTGCCAGGCCGGCGGTGGCGGCCGGCGGCCGGCTCAGAACAGGGTCAGCTCGTCGCGCTCGATGCCGCGCAGCTTGTCGTAGTCGACCACGACGCACCGGATGCCCCGGTCGGTTGCGAGCACCCGGGCCTGCGGCTTGATCTCCTGCGCGGCGAAGACGCCGGTCACCGGGGCGAGCAGCGGATCCCGGTTCATCAGCTCCAGGTAGCGGGTGAGCTGCTCCACGCCGTCGATCTCGCCGCGCCGCTTCACCTCGACCGCGACGGCGCCCGAGTTGGCGTCCCGGCAGAGCAGGTCGACCGGCCCGATGGCGGTCATGTACTCCCGGCGGACCAGCGTGTAACCCTCGCCGAGGGTCATCGGGTTGGCGGCCAGCAGCTCCTGCAGGTGCGCCTCGACGCCGTCCTTGCGCAGCCCCGGGTCGACGCCCAGCTCGTACGAGGTGTCCTGGAAGACCTCCTCCAGGGTGATCCGCAGCTCCTCGCCGGCCTTGTTGACCACCCGCCAGACGCCGGGGGCCTCCTCCAGCCGACAGGGCGGGCTCATCCAGTTCAACGGCTTGTACGCCCGGTCGTCCGCGTGGATCGACACCGAGCCGTCCGCCTTCACCATGAGCAGCCGGGTGGCCGGCGGCAGGTGAGCCGAGAGCCGTCCGACGTAGTCCACCGAGCACTTCGCAATCACCAACCGCACCCGACGAGGGTAGCCGAGGTCCCCGCCATCGCCACCGTGCGGCACTGGTGTGCCGGTGCGATGCTGTGATCGTGCTCGAAGTCCTCACCGGTTCCGGCCTCGCCGCCTCGGCCGGCCTGAACGCCTACATCCCGCTGCTCCTGATGGGCCTGCTGGCGCGCTACACCGATCTCATGGACCTGCCCAGCGGCTGGCACTGGCTGGGCAACGGCTGGGTCATCCTCATCCTCGCCGTGCTGCTCGCCGTCGAGGTGGTCGCCGACAAGGTCCCGGTGGTCGACCACGTCAACGACGTGGTGCAGACGTTCGTCCGGCCCACCGCCGGCGGCCTCGCCTTCGGTGCCGGCTCCACCTCGGAGACCGTCACCGTCAGCGACCCGGACACCTTCTTCTCCTCCCACCAGTGGGTGCCGGTCGTGGTGGGCGTGCTGATCGCGCTCGGCGTTCACCTGCTCAAGTCGGCCGCCCGGCCGGTCATCAACGCGACCACCGCCGGCTTCGGCGCACCGGTGGCCAGCACCGCCGAGGACGCCACCAGCGCGGTGATGTCGGTGGTGGCGATCCTGCTGCCGGTGCTGGTGCTGGTCTTCCTGGTCGGGCTGGTGGCGTTCCTCTTCTGGTTCCTGCGCCGACGCAAGTCGCGCGCTCGTGAACGTCGGGCGGCTCGGGCGGCTGGGTTCCGGGTCTGATTCGTTGGTTGCGCTTTGGGGCTGGGGGCGACCGTCCCCGGCTCCGGGCGGTCAGGCTTGATCCCTGCGCCGGGGACGGTCGCCCCCAGCCCTGACGTTGGTCACCGTCCGCCCGGCCGTCCCGGTCTTGTGTTTGCACGTGGAAACGCCGCTGGCCGGCACCCCGTGTCTCCGGGGTGCCGGCCAGCGGCTTCTTGCCTTTTGTTCGCTTGTCAGCTGTTCCAGTGCTCGGCGACGAGGTGAGCGGCCTGCCGCTCCCACTGGGCGTAGGCGTCCGGGTAAGCCGACACCTGCACCGTCTGGGCGGCCTCGGTCAGCGGCATGTCCTGCCACCCGTCGACCTGCTTGAGACCCTTCTCGAACGCCAGGGTGGCGTACTCGGGGTCGGTGATCTGCTCCGGCGTGCCCCAACCACTCGACGGGCGCTGCTGGAACAGGCCCAGCGAGTCGTGGTCGTTGCGGTCACCCAGGTGACCCAGGTTCTCCAGCTTCGACTCCTGCAGGCTGGTGGCGATCGAGATCACGGCGGCCCGCTCCGGCAGACCGGCCTTCTTCGTCGCCGCGATGATCGCCTCCGCGTTAGCCACCTGCTCGTCGTCCAGGTCGATGTGCGACTGGGCGCCCTGCACACCATGCGGTATCAGCTTGCCCATGTCCGGCTTGTCAGCCTGCACCGCGACCGGGCTCATCGCCGTGGTCGGGGTGGCGTCGTGGTGGTTCAGCGGACCGGCGGCCAGACCACCGGCGAACGCCAGACCAGCAATACCCAGCACGCTCTTACGCAGCATCGTGTTCATGACAAAGCTCCTTGGGGGTTGGCGCACACCCGGTGGGGGCCGGGACATGCGCAAGCACCGTCAGGCGCTCAAAAGCAAAAGGGGAAAAGTCTCTGCCCGGTCCGCGGGGGCGGGGAGCCTCAACGCGGGTCCGCCAAGCGGTAATACCTGCTCGCGGCGCCGGGACCATGTGTAACGACCACCGGCCCGCCATCATTCCCGGGGCCCGTCCGCCGGCCCGTCGAGCGGGCCAGGTACTCGGTCGTACGCGAGATACAACGATCCCGCCCGGCCACGATTCCGACCCGAGGATGCCACCGGTCACACCCAGAAACCGGACATCCCACCCAGAGAATCACACGCCCGCCGTGACCGGCGCAGGGATCAGGCCTGACCGCCCGGAGCCGGGCACGGCGGGCCACACCCCCACCGCAACCAACAACGCAACGAACCCCCGAAAGGCACAAAACGACACCCACTGCCACACGTTCGTGGAGCTGCCGGTACGCGGCGGCATCGCCCGGCTCGTCGCGCAGGTGGGCCCGCGCCAGGCGGGGCCCCTGCTCTTTCACGGCAGGTCGTTGGCCTCGCGGATGACGGTGACCAGTTCGTCGATGATGCCGGTCAGCGCGAAGTCCTTCGGGGTGAAGACCCGGGCCACCCCGGCGGCCCGCAGCGCCTCCGCGTCCCCGGCGGGGATGATGCCGCCGACCACCACGGGCAGGTCGCCCCGACCGGCGGCCCGCAGGCCGTCCAGCACCGCCGGCACGGCGGCCAGGTGCGAGCCGGAGAGCACCGAGAGCCCGACCAGGTCCACGTCCTCCTCGACGGCGGCGGCGACGATCTGTCCGGCGGTGAGCCGGATCCCCTGGTAGACCACCTCGAAGCCGGCGTCGCGGGCGCGTACCGCGATCTGCTCGGCGCCGTTGGAGTGCCCGTCCAGGCCGGGCTTGCCGACCAGCAGCCGCAGCCGGCCGCTGCCCAGCTCGCGCGCGGTGGCGACGACCCGCTCGCGGACGGTCGCGAGCCCCGCGTCGCCGCCGACGCCGGCGCCGCCGGCGAGGCCGGTCGGCGCCCGGTACTCGCCGAAGACCTGGCGCAGCGCGCCGGCCCACTCGCCGGTGGTCACCCCGGCCCGCACGCACTCCAGGGTCGCGGCCATCAGGTTCGTGGTGGTCGCGGCGTCCGCGCGGAGCCGGGCGAGTGCCGCGTCGACCGCCGCGTCGTCCCGACCGGCCCGCCATTCGCGTACGGAGGCGACGGCGGCCGCCTCGACCGCGGGGTCGACCTGCTCGACGGCCTCGGCGCCGGCGGCGGTCAGCGGGGACGGCTCGGTCTCGGTGAACCGGTTGACGCCGACCACCACGTCGGCGCCGGACTCCATCCGCCGGCGCCGGTCGGCCAGCGAGGCGACCAGGGCGCTCTTGAGGTAGCCGGTCTCCACGGCGGCCACCACGCCGCCCATCTCCAGCACCTTCTCCAGCTCGACCCGCGCCCCGGTGACGATCCCGTCGACCAGCGCGGTCATCACGTGCGAGCCCTCGAACAGGTCGGGGTATTCGAGCAGGTCCGACTCGTACGCGAGGACCTGCTGCATCCGCAGCGACCACTGCTGGTCCCAGGGGCGGGGCAGGCCGAGCGCCTCGTTCCAGGCGGGGAGTTGCACCGCGCGGGCGCGGGCGTCGCGGGAGAAGGTCACGCCGAGCATCTCCAGCACGATCCGCTGGATGTTGTTCTCCGGCTGGGCCTCGGTGAGGCCGAGCGAGTTGACCTGGACGCCGTAGCGGAAGCGGCGCTGCTTCGGGTCGGTGACGCCGTACCGGTCGCGGGTGATCTCGTCCCAGAGCGCGCCGAACGCGCGCATCTTGGCGATCTCCTCGACGAAGCGCACCCCGGCGTTGACGAAGAAGGAGATCCGCTGCACCACGTCGCCCATCCGCTCGGCGGGCACCTGGCCGGAGTCGCGGACCGCGTCGAGCACGGCGACGGCGGTGGCGAGCGCGAAGCCGACCTCCTGCACCGGCGTCGCGCCGGCCTCCTGCAGGTGGTACGAGCAGATGTTGACCGGGTTCCACTTCGGCATCTCGCGCAGCGTGTACGCGATGACGTCGGCGGTGAGCCGCAGCGACGCCGCCGGCGGGAAGATGTACGTCCCCCGGGAGAGGTACTCCTTGATGATGTCGTTCTGCGTCGTGCCGGCGCAGCGGGACAGCTCGGCGCCCTGCTCGGCGGCGACGGTGCCGTAGAGGCCGAGCAGCCACATGGCCGGCGCGTTGATCGTCATCGAGGTGTTCATCCCGGCCAGCGGGATGCCGTCGAAGAGGGCCCGCATGTCGCCGAGGTGCGCCACCGGCACGCCGACCCGGCCGACCTCGCCGGCGGCCAGCTCGTGGTCGGGGTCGTACCCGGTCTGGGTGGGCAGATCGAAGGCGACCGACAGGCCGGTCTGCCCCTTCGCCAGATTGCGCCGGAAGAGCGCGTTGGTGGCCGCGGCGGAGGAGTGCCCGGCGTACGTGCGCATCACCCAGGGGCGGTCGCGCTCCGGCAGCCGGCCCGGAAGAGCCTTCTCATCCATGGCCGGAGTCTAAGTTACCGTTCAGTAAAACGGGTTGTGGAAAACCACACAGGTCCATGTCGCGGACGTCCGGGCGGGAAGCGCCCGACATGGCCGCCACCACCACACCCCCGAACTCCCCGGGCCGCCGGCCAGGTCGCACACTTGACGGCATGGATGACGAGCTCGCGATCTCCGTACGGGGACTGCGCAAGGCGTACGGCGACAACGTCGCGGTGGCGGGGGTGGACCTCGACGTCCACCGCGGCGAGGTGTTCGCCCTGCTCGGCCCGAACGGCGCGGGCAAGACCACCACGGTGGAGATCCTGGAGGGCTACCGGCAGCGCGACGCCGGCGAGGTGTCCGTGCTGGGCCGCGACCCAGCCCACGCGGATCCGCACTGGCGCTCCCGGGTCGGCATCGTGCTCCAGGGCACCGGCGAGTTCGACGAGCTGACCGTCGCCGAGGTGGTCCGGCACTTCTCCGGCTTCTACCCCGACGCCGACGACCCGGACAAGGTGATCGAGCGGGTGGGGCTGGGCGGCAAGGCGAAGGCCCGGACCCACACCCTCTCCGGCGGCCAGAAGCGCCGCCTCGACGTGGCGCTGGGCATCATCGGCCGCCCCGAGCTGCTCTTCCTCGACGAGCCGACCACCGGCTTCGACCCGGAGGCCCGGCGCGAGTTCTGGGAGCTGATCCGGGACCTGGCCGCCGCGGGCACCACCATCGTGCTGACCACGCACTACCTGGACGAGGCCGAGGCGCTCGCGGACCGGGTCGGCGTGATCGCGGCGGGGCGGGTGGTCGAGGTGGCCCCGCCGAACCGGCTTGGCAACCGGCAGGAGGCGCTGGCCACGGTCTCCTGGCGTACCCCGGACGGGACGCTGGAGACCGCGGAGAGCGCGACGCCGACGGCCCTGGTGGCGGAGCTGGCCGCGCGCTACGGCGGCGAGGTCCCGGGCCTGACGGTGACCCGGCCGACCCTGGAAGACGCCTACCTGAAGATGATCGGACACTCATGACGACCACCACGAAGCCGGCGGCCCCGGTCGCCGCCGCCCCGGTCCGGCGGCTCGGACCGGGCGCCCTGGCGCTACGGCAGGGGCGGCTGGAGATCACCCAGTTCCTGCGCAGCCGGGAGTCCGTCGTCTTCACGATGGGCTTCCCGATCATCATGATCCTGATCTTCGCGTCGATCTTCAGCGGCGAGATCGGCGGCGGGGTCAAGTTCACCCAGTACTTCATCACCGGCATGATCGCGACCGGCCTGATGACGGTGAGCTTCCAGAACCTCGGCATCTGGATCCCGATCGAGCGGGACCGGGGCGTGCTCAAGCGCTACCGGGGCACGCCGATACCGAAGTGGGTCTGGTTCGCCGGCAAGGTGATCATGGTGGTGGTGATCGGCGTGGCCGAGACCGCGCTGCTGCTGGTCGTCGCGGTGCTGCTGTTCGACCTGAAGCTGCCCGACACCGTCGGCAAGTGGCTGACCTTCGGCTGGGTCGCGGCGCTCGGCGTCACCGCCTGCACCCTCTGCGGCATCGCCATCTCCTCGCTGGCCCGGACCGCCCGCAGCGGCTCGGCCGTGGTCACCCCGGTGGCGCTGGTGCTCCAGTTCATCTCCGGGGTCTTCTTCGTCTTCACCAGCCTGCCGGCCTGGATGCAGCAGGTGGCGGCGCTCTTCCCGCTGAAGTGGATGTGCCAGGGACTGCGCGCCGTCTTCCTGCCGGACAGCTTCGGCGCCCAGGAGCCGGCCGGGTCGTTCGAGCTGGGCCGGGTCGCCCTGGTGCTCGCCGCGTGGTGCGTGATCGGCCTGCTCCTCTGCCTGACCACCTTCCGCTGGACCACCCGGCGCGACGGCTGAGCCGCCGGCCGGCACCCCGGTCGGCCTCTGGTGCGGCCGGCAGGACAACTTCCTCCCCGACGTGCGCGCCCTCGCCCGGGCGCTGCCGGAGCCGCCGGTACGCGCCGCGTGGGCCGACGGCCGGCACAACTTCGCCTACTGGGGCACCGTGATCCCGGACGCCTTCGCCCTGCTCGGCGCCGCCGTGAGCCGGCCCCGCCCGTGACCGGTCGCGGGCGACGGGGAGTCCCGCCCGTCGCCCGCGCAGCCGGCTCAGTACGTGTAGAAGCCCTTGCCGGTCTTCCGGCCCAGGTCACCGGCGGTGACCATGCGCTGGAGCAGCTCCGGCGGGAAGAACTTCTCATCGGCGGTGTCGGTGTAGATGTTCTTCGAGGCGTGCAGCAGCACGTCCACGCCGGTCAGGTCGGTGGTGGCCAGCGGGCCCATGGCGTGGCCGAAGCCCAGCTTGCAGGCGGTGTCCAGGTCCTCCGCCGAGACCACGCCGGACTCGACCAGCTTGACCGCCTCCACGACCAGCGCAGCGATCAGCCGGGTGGTGACGAAGCCGGCGATGTCCCGGTTGACCACCACGACCGTCTTGCCGATCTCCTCGGCGAACGCCTTCGCCGTCGCCAGCGTCTCGTCGGTGGTCTTGTAGCCGCGGACCAGCTCGCAGAGCTTCATCATCGGCACCGGGGAGAAGAAGTGGGTGCCGACGACGGACTCCGGCCGCTCGGTCACCGCCGCGATCTGGGTGACCGGGATGGCTGAGGTGTTGGTGGCGAGCACCGCGTCGGCCTTGCAGATCTTGTCCAGCGCGCGGAACACCTCGTGCTTGATCTCCAGCCGCTCGAAGACCGCCTCGACGACGATGTCCGCGTCGGCGACCGCCTCCAGATCGGTGGTCGGGGTGATCCGTCCCAGCGCCGCCTCGACGTCGTCCGCCGCGATCTTCCCCTTCTCGGCGAACTTCTCCAGCGACTTCCGGATGCCGTCGACGCCCCGCTTGGTGGCCGCGTCGTCCAGGTCCCGCAGCGTCACCTGCCAGCCCGCCTGCGCCGCCACCTGGGCGATGCCCGAGCCCATCAGCCCGGCACCGACGACCGCGAGTCGACCCGCCATCTGCTTCTCCCTCGCCTGATTGAGTACCTGCCAGCACCCTAGTCGGCGAGCCTGAACGACGGCTAAGCCCTCTCCCGCGGTCAGATCTCCAGGGCCGGCTCGTCCGGGATCGTGCCCCGCTCGACCTCGATCCCGAGGGCCCGCAGGTCGGCCACGAAGTCCGGATAGCCACGGTCCACGTGGTGCACGTGGGAGACCTCGGTGACCCCGTCGGCGCACAGCCCGGCGATGATCAGGCCGGCGCCGGCCCGGATGTCGGTGGCGCGGACCGGGGCGCCGGAGAGCCGGTCCCGGCCGCGTACCACCGCGTGGTGGCCGTCGGTCTTGATGTCCGCGCCGAGCCGCATCATCTCGTTGGCGAACATGAACCGGCCGTCGAAGATGTTCTCGGTGATCAGCGACGCCCCGTCGCTCACCGCCGCCAGCCCGATCGCCATCGGCAGCAGGTCGGTGGCGAAGCCCGGGTAGGGCAGGGTCACCACGTCCACCGCGGTCGGGCGGTCGTCCATCCGGACCCGGAAGGCGTCGGTGCGGGTCTCCACCAGACCGCCGGCCGAGACCAGCTTGTCCAGCGCGACCTCCAGGAACGCCGGGTCGATGCCGGTCACCGTGACGTCCCCCCGGGTCATCGCGGTGGCGAACGCCCAGGTCCCGGCGACGATCCGGTCCCCCACCGTGGCGTGCCGCACCGGGCCCAGCTCGGGCACGCCCTCGATGCGCAGGGTCGAGGTCCCCTTCCCCTCGATCCGGGCGCCCATCCGGATCAGCATCGAGCAGATGTCGACGATCTCCGGCTCCCGGGCGGCATTGTCGATCACCGTGACGCCCTGGGCCAGCACCGCCGCCATCACCAGGTTCTCCGTCGCGCCGACGCTGGGGAAGTCCAGCACGATGTCCGCGCCGTGCAGGCCGTCCGGGGCGGACGCGATGACGAAGCCGTGCTCACCGGAGATGTCCGCGCCCATCCGGGTCAGCCCGGAGACGTGCATGTCCAGGCCGCGGGAGCCGATCGCGTCCCCGCCGGGATGCGCCACCCGCACGTACCCGCGGCGGGCCAGCAGCGGACCCAGCACGCAGATCGACGCGCGCAGCCGCCGGACCAGGTCGTAATCGGCCTCCGCGCCTGGCCGCTCCGGCACGTCGATGACGACCGACCGGGAGCGTTCCACCCCACCGCGGGCCACCATCGGATCGACCGGGTCGTCGGCGCCGAACCGCACGCCGCAGCCGAGCCGGCGCAGCACCTCGCCCATGATGGCGATGTCGGTGATCCGGGGGACGTTGGTGATCACGCTTCGCCCGGGCGCGAGCAGCGCGGCCGCCATCAGCTTGAGCGCGGAGTTCTTCGCCCCCACGACGTGGACCGTGCCGGCCAGCCGCGCGTCGCCGCGCACCCGGATGACGTCGACGTCGTTGACCGCTGGACCGCCGGCGTCACCCGGGCCCACACCGGCCGGCCAGCCGGTCTGGTCCGGCCGCGCCGGGATGGTCAGGTCCGGTATCCGTAGGCTGTGCGTCATGGCCGTCCACCTCACGCGCATCTACACCAAGGCCGGCGACGCCGGCATGACCAGGCTGAGCAACAACGAGCAGGTGCCGAAGATCGATCCACGGATCGCCGCGTACGCGGACGTCGACGAGTGCAACGCGGCGATCGGTGTCGCGCTCGCGCTCGGGCAGCTCGACGACGAGCTGCGGGCGGTGCTGGGGTCGATCCAGAACGACATGTTCGACGTCGGCGCGGACCTGGCCACCCCGGTCGAGCCGGACCCGAAGTACCCGCCGCTGCGGGTCACCGAGGAGTACGTGGAGCGCCTCGAGGGCTGGTGCGACGAGTACAACGCACGCCTGAGCAAGCTCGACTCCTTCATCCTCCCCGGCGGCACCGCTGGCGCGGCGCTGCTGCACGTGGCACGGACGATCGCCCGACGCGCCGAGCGTGCGGCGTGGGCGCTGGTCGGGCACGACCCGGACCGGACCAGTCCCCTTCCCGCAAAGTATCTCAACCGGCTCTCCGATCTGCTCTTTATCCTGGCAAGAACGGCAAATCCGGACGGAGATGTGCTATGGGTACCGGGCGGGAAGCGCTGACCGTCGGCGGGCTGCACCACGTCGAGGTGTGGGTGCCGGACCTCGAGGCCGCCCGGTGCAGCTGGGGCTGGCTCCTCGGCGAGCTGGGCTGGACGCCGTTCCAGGACTGGCCGGCCGGCCGGTCCTGGCGGCTCGGCCCGACCTACCTGGTGCTGGAGGAGTCCCCCGGGCTCTCCGGACGGGTGCACGACCGGCTCGCACCGGGACTCAACCACCTGGCCTTCCACGCCGGGCCGCCAGCCGCGGTGGACGCCCTGGTCGCCGCCGCCCCCGAGCACGGGTGGGAGCTGCTCTTCCCGGACCGGCACCCGCACGCTGGTGGCCCGGGGACTTACGCCGCGTATCTCGCTGATGGGCAGGGGTATGAGGTGGAGCTGGTCGGCTCGACCGACTGACTTCGTGGTTGCTGTTGGGGGCTGGGGGCGACCGTCCCCGGCTTCGGGCGGTCAGGCTTGATCCCTGCGCCGGGGACGGTCGCCCCCAGCCCTGACGTTGGTCACCGTCCGCCCGGCGGTCACGGTCTTGTGTTTGTACGTGGAAATGCCGCTGGCCGGCACCCCGTGTCTCCGGGGTGCCGGCCAGCGGCTCGTTGCGTGTTGCTTGGTCAGGTCAGCTGTTCCAGTGCTGGGCGACCAGGTGGGCGGCCTGCTGCTCCCACTGGGCGTAGGCGTCCGGGTAGGCCGACACCTGCACCGTCTGGGCGGCCTCGGTCAGCGGCATGTCCTGCCACCCGTCGACCTGCTTCAGACCCTTCTCGAACGCCAGGGTCGCGTACTCGGGATCGGTGATCTGCTCCGGCGAACCCCAACCACTCGACGGGCGCTGCTGGAACAGGCCCAGCGAGTCGTGGTCGTTGCGGTCACCCAGGTGACCCAGGTTCTCCAGCTTCGACTCCTGCAGCGACGTGGCGATCGAGATGACCGCGGCCCGCTCCGGCAGACCGGCCTTCTTCGTCGCGGCGATGATCGCCTCCGCGTTGGCGGTCTGCTCGTCGTTCAGGTCAATGTGCGACTGGGCGCCCTGCACACCATGCGGAATCAGCTTGCCCATGTCCGGCTTGTCGGCCTGCACCGCCACGGCGGCGGGCTTGGCGGTGACGGGGCCGGTGTCGGCGTGCGCGGCGATCGGACCGGCGAACACACCACCGGTGAAAGCCAGACCAGCAATACCGAGAACGCTCTTACGCAGCATCGTGTTCATGACAAAGCTCCTTGGGGGGTTGGCGCACACCCGGTGGGGGCCGGGACATGCGCAAGCACCGTCAGGCGCTCAAAAGAGTGCAAGGGGGAAAGTCTCTGCCCGGTGCCAGCCGCGGGGCGGGGGCCTCTTCGCGGCGCCGGGACCATGTGTAACGACCGCCGGCCCGCCATCATTCCCGGGGGCCCGACCATCCGACCCGGTCGAGCGGGCCAGGTACTCGGTCGTACGCGATGTATAACGACCCCGGGCCAGCCACGATTCCGGCTGAGGATGCCGCCGGTCACACCCCGAAACCGGACATCCCGCCCAGACAGCCTCCGACGAAGGCGGCCAGGAACGGACAAGCGACACCAGATCGCCGAACCGGCGGTATCCGCGCCCACCGGACACCGCCACATCGCCGACACCGAGTCGATCACGCGCACAGCGCACGAGCCGCCCGGCTGCCGGCGAAACCTCGTACCGGGAAACGTCCCACGCCCGACCCGGCACTCACGGGCGGACCGGAGAGAAGCTGTCAGGCGGCGGGCCAGTCCTGGGAGGCCAGACGCGGCGAGACCGCCCCGGGTGGGGCGGCCTCGAGCCAGGAGAGGAAGCCGGTGACCGTGGACCGTGCCATTGCGATCTCCACCGGCGCATGGTTGCTGGTACAGCGGAGGATCACCCAGTCGGCGGGCATGGAGAGGCGTTCCTGCCCCTCCGGGAGCCGGCGACGTTCCACGGCCAGCCCTTTGCGGGAGAGCACCCGCTTGGGGCGCAACGCGAAGCTGAACATCCGGTACCACCGCAGCTGGTCACCGGCGAACCGGCCAAAGCCGGGTGACCAGCCCCGACCGTCCAGCATGGTGGAGACCCGGACGCTGAGCCGGATGATGCCTCCGCTACGGGTGAACAGGGCCCGCCGGATGAAGAGGATCAGAAGCGCGGCGAGCACGACCGCGACGCCGATTCCGATCCCTTCCACGATCTCCATCGGCGGGTCGGCTCAGCGGGCCGGAGTGGCGGGGGTGGCGCTCTCGGCGAGGACGGTGACGCCCTCGCCGGTCACGGAGAGAAAGCCGCCGGCGACGTCGTACGCGACCTGCTGGCCACCGGCCTGCTTGATGCGGACCTGGCTGGGCTCCGCGAGCTGACCGAGCAGCGGCGCGTGGCCCGGAAGCACACCCAGCTCACCCTCGGTCGTCCGGGCGACGACCATCTCGGCCTCGCCGGACCAGACCTTCTCCTCGACGGCTACGAGCTCGACGTGAAGCTGCTGTGCCACGCTGTCTCCTTGCTGCGGCGGCGGATTGCCGAAAGTCTAGTCGCGCCCCCGAGGGCCACCCAACGCGGGTGGCGAGAGCTGCGCCACGGGCGGCGCGCGGTGCCACGCGAGCGTGCCCCGGCGTGCGCCGGGGCCCGCTCGCGCTCACGTTAACTGTTCTTCTGCTTGAATTCGGGGTGCTCCAGCATGAAGGCGTCCACCTGCTCGGTGCGGATGGCGGTGAAGAAGTCCTGCGCCGCGGGCAGCAGCTGTTCTCCCTTGTACGCCGAACCGGTGCCGATGCCCCCGCCGGGCAGCTTGATGGTCTCGATCGAGTCCGACCGGATGTTCTTCAGGGCCAGCGCGAAGTCGACCACGCTGTTGCCCCGGCCGTTGAAGATGAGCGACTGGCCGGCGGCCCGGATGACCCGGTCCAGCTTGATCGGGTTGGTCACCACGTCGGCGCTGAAAGCCTGGCTGACCATCGCCTTGATGAACTGCTGCTGGTGCCGCTGCCGGCCGTAGTCGGCGTCCGGCACACCGTTCTTCGGGTAGCGCTGCCGGACGTAGTCCAGCGCCTGCCACCCGTTGAGATGCGCGTTGCCCTTCTTGTACTCGGCCTGCGGGCCGAGGTAGCCCCCGCCGCCCGGCTTGAGCTGGCGTGCCTTGCCGTCCGGCTTCAGGTGCTCGGACTTCACGTCCCGCTCGATGTACATGTCGACGCCGCCCATCGCGTCGACGATCTTCTTGAAGCCGGTGAAGTTGATGATCGCGCCGGCGTCGAAGCGCTCGATCCCGGTGACCTGCTGCACGGTCGTTGCGAGCAGCTCGAAGCCGCGCGCGGCGTCCGGGTTCTGGCCCGGGACCCGGCTGCCGAACGACATGGCGGCGTTCAGCTTGTCGGTCTTCCCGGCGAAGTTCGCCTTGGGGAACGCGGGGATGTCCACCCGCAGGTCCCGGGGCAGCGAGAAGAGGTAGCCCCGGTCCATCCCGGCCGGTACGTGCAGGATCATGATCGAGTCGGCCAGCGGCGGCGTCTCCGGGTTGCGGGGGTCGATGCCCACCAGAAGGATGTTCAGTGGGCCCTTGATGTTGCTCTTGCGCTCCTGGGCCCCCGCCGCCTGGTCGCCGAAGAGGTCGCCCCTGCCGACCGCGCCCTCGTAGCGCGACAGCAGCGCCTCGTAGCCCACCAGCACGGCGCCGCTGAGCATCATGAGGACCACGCCGAAGACGGTGCAGACGCGGGCCCACCGGGGCACGCCCCGCCAGAAGGACCGCTTGCCGCCGTCCGAGCCGGCCTTACCCACGAGCATCTCCAATCGTCACGCCCACGACTGGAAGACGGGCGCACGGGACTGTTTCGTTGCAGAGATCCACGCCCAGAACGTGAGCGTCGTGCCACGAACGGTACCCCGCGTTCCAGCGAACCGCTTGCCCCGGAAGCGGACATCTGCTATTACCGGCCCCGAACGGAAGGAGGCCACCCCGGCTGACGCCGGGGTGGCCTCCATTGGGTGTGACCGAGGTCTAACCCTCCATCAGCTCCTTGGCCTTGGCCTCGAGGTCCTCAAGACCGCCGCACATGAAGAACGCCTGCTCGGGGAAGTGGTCGTACTCGCCCTCGCTGATCTTCTTGAACGCCTCGATGGTCTCGGCGATCGGGACCGTCGAGCCCGGCACGCCGGTGAACTGCTCGGCGGCGTAGGTGTTCTGCGACAGGAAGCGCTCGATCCGCCGGGCCCGGCCCACGGTGATCTTGTCTTCCTCGGAGAGCTCCTCGATACCGAGGATGGCGATGATGTCCTGCAGGTCCTTGTAGCGCTGCAGGATCCGCTTCACCTCGGTGGCCACCGCGAAGTGCTCGGCGCCGACGAACTCCGCGGCGAGGATCCGGGACGAGGACGCCAGCGGGTCCACGGCCGGGTAGATGCCCTTGTCGGAGATCGACCGCTCCAGGTTGGTGGTCGCGTCCAGGTGGGCGAACGTGGTGGCCGGCGCCGGGTCGGTGTAGTCGTCGGCGGGCACGTAGATCGCCTGCATCGAGGTGATGGCCTGGCCCCGGACGGAGGTGATCCGCTCCTGGAGCTCGCCCATCTCGTCGGCCAGGGTCGGCTGGTAACCCACGGCGCTCGGCATGCGGCCGAGCAGCGTGGAGACCTCGGAACCCGCCTGGGTGAAGCGGAAGATGTTGTCGATGAAGAGCAGCACCTCCTGCTTCTTCACGTCGCGGAAGTACTCCGCCATGGTCAGCGCGGACAGCGCCACTCGCAGCCGGGTGCCCGGCGGCTCGTCCATCTGGCCGTAGACCAGCGCCGTCTTGTCGATGACGCCGGACTCGGTCATCTCGGCGATGAGGTCGTTGCCCTCGCGGGTGCGCTCACCCACGCCGGCGAAGACCGAGGTACCACCGAAGTTCCGGGCCACCCGGGTGATCATCTCCTGAATGAGCACCGTCTTGCCCACGCCGGCGCCGCCGAACAGGCCGATCTTGCCGCCCTTGACGTACGGGGCGAGCAGGTCGATGACCTTGATGCCGGTCTCCAGCATCTCGGTCTTCGGCTCCAGGTCCGCGAAGGCCGGGGCCTTGCGGTGGATCTGCCAGTGGTCGTCGGGGCTGAGGGTCTCGCCCTCCTTGAGGTTGAGCACCTCGCCGATCGCGTTGAACACGTGGCCCTTGACCGCGTCGCCCACCGGCACGGTGATCGGCGAGCCGGTGTCGCGCACCTCGGTGCCGCGGACCAGGCCGTCGGTCGGTTGCATCGAGATGGCGCGGACCATGTTGTCACCCAGGTGCTGGGCGACCTCCAGGGTCAGCTTCTTCTCACCGCCGGAGAGCGTCACGTTCACGTGCAGGGCGTTGAACAGGGACGGCATGGCGTCGCGCGGGAACTCGGCGTCGACGACCGGGCCGATGACCCGGACCACGCGACCCGTGGCCGTCTTGGTCTCTACTGGGGCAGTCATCACACTTCACTTCCCGACGCGGCGAGCGCGTTCGCGCCGCCGACGATCTCGCTGATCTCCTGGGTGATCCCGGCCTGGCGGGCCGTGTTCATCTCACGCGTGTACTTCTCGATCATGTCTTCGGCGTTGTCGGTGGCGGCCTTCATCGCCCGCCGCCGGGCCGCCGACTCGCTGGCCGCCGACTCGATCAACGCCGCGTAGATCCGCGTGTTGATGTACTTCGGCAGCAGCGCGTCGAGCAGCGCGTCCGCCTCCGGCTCGAACTCGTACGCCGGCAGCAGTCCCTCGGACCGCGGGCGGTCCTCGACCTGCATCGGGCCGATGATCTTCGCGACCGGCGTCTGGGTCATCAGGGAGTGGAACTCGGTGTAGACGATGTGCAGCTCGTCGATCCCGAGCACCCCGTCCACCCCGGCCTGGCCGTCCACGTCGTCCGCGCCGGCCGAGAACGCCTTGATCAGCGTCTCGCCCACCTCGCGGGCGTCGGCGAAGGACGGCTGCTCCGAGAAGCCCGTCCAGCTCGCCGCGATGTCCCGGTTGCGGAACCGGTAGAACGTGACGCCCTTGCGGCCGATCACGTAGAGCACCGGCTCCTTGCCGTCGGCCTTGAGCCGGGCGATCAGCGACTCAGCCGTCTTGATCGCGTTGGAGCTGTAGCCGCCGGCCAGGCCCCGGTCGCTGGTGACCACCAGGACGCCCGCCCGCCGCACCCGCTCACGCGGGGTGAGCAGCGGGTGGTCGATCAACGCGTTGGAGGCCAGCGCCGTGAGCACGCCGGTGATGGCCTGGGCGTACGGCAGGGACGCCTCCACCCGGGCCTGGGCCTTGGCGATGCGGCTCGTCGCCACGAGCTCCATCGCCTTGGTGATCTTCTTCATCGACTTCGCCGAGCGGATCCGTTGACGAAGAACGCGTACCTGGGCGGCCATGGGTCAGCTCTCTGCCGGGCGGTCGGTCGTGCCGTCGCGGAAGCGGGTCACCGACTCGCGGTTCTCCTCGCCCGCCAGCGGCTTCGCGGCGGGCTCGTTGATCCGCTGCTCGTCCTCCTTGCCCAGGAAGACCTGCTTGAACTCGGTGATGGCCGAGTCCAGCGAGCCGATGATGTCGTCGTCCCACTTGTTGTCGGCGATCGCCGCCAGGACGCCCTCGTGCTTGTGGCGCAGGTACTGGAGGAACTCCGACTCGAAGCGGCGGACCTCGCCCACCGGGATGTCGTCGAGCTTGCCCTCGGTGCCGGACCAGACCGAGACGACCTGCTCCTGCACCGGGTACGGCGAGTAGTTCGGCTGCTTGAGCAGCTCGACCAGGCGGGAGCCGCGCTCCAGCTGGGCGCGGGAGGCCTTGTCCAGGTCGGAGGCGAAGGCGGCGAACGCCTCCAGCTCACGGTACTGGGCCAGGTTGAGCCGGAGCGAACCGGCGACCTTCTTCATCGGCTTCACCTGTGCGGCGCCACCGACCCGGGAGACCGAGGTGCCGACGTTGATGGCCGGCCGCACGCCCTGGTTGAACAGGTCGGTCTCGAGGAAGATCTGGCCGTCGGTGATCGAGATGACGTTGGTCGGGATGAAGGCGGAGATGTCGCTCGCCTTCGTCTCGATGATCGGCAGACCGGTCATCGAGCCGCCGCCCAGCTCGTCGGAGAGCTTGGCGCAGCGCTCCAGCAGGCGGGAGTGCAGGTAGAAGACGTCACCCGGGTAGGCCTCACGGCCCGGCGGGCGACGCAGTAGCAGCGACACAGCCCGGTACGCCTCGGCCTGCTTGCTCAGGTCGTCGAAGACGATCAGGACGTGCTTGCCGCCGTACATCCAGTGCTGCCCGATGGACGAGCCGGTGTAGGGAGCGAGGTACTTGAAGCCGGCCGGGTCGGACGCCGGGGAGGCGACGATGGTGGTGTACTCCATCGCGCCCGCCTCCTCCAGGATGCCCTTGATCGAGGCGATCGTGGAGGCCTTCTGGCCGATGGCGACGTAGATGCAGCGGACCTGCTTCTTCGGGTCGCCGGAGCGCCAGTTCTCCCGCTGGTTGAGGATGGTGTCCAGGGCGACCGTGGTCTTACCGGTCTTGCGGTCACCGATGATCAGCTGCCGCTGACCCCGACCGACCGGGGTCATCGCGTCGACGGCCTTGATACCGGTCTGCAGCGGCTCGAACACGGACTGCCGGGCCATCACGTTCGGGGCCTGGAGCTCCAGCTCGCGGTAGCCCTCGTTCGAGATGTCACCGAGGCCGTCGATCGGCTGGCCGAGCGCGTTGACCACGCGGCCGAGGAAGGCGTCGCCGACCGGCACCGAGAGCACCCGGCCGGTGCGCTTGACGCGCTGCCCCTCCTCCAGCTTCGCGGAGTCACCGAGAACGACGACACCGATCTCCCGGACGTCGAGGTTCAGCGCCACGCCGAGCGTGCCGTCCTCGAACTCCAGGAGCTCGTTGGTCATGGTCGAGGGCAGGCCCTCGACGTGGGCGATGCCGTCACCGGTGTCGGCGACGGTGCCGACCTCCTCGCGGGAGACGTCGGTCGAGTAGGAGGAGACGTAGCGCTCCAGGGCGCCACGGATCTCCTCCGTCGAGATGGTCAGCTCGGCCATCCTCTGCTTCCTTAAATTTCAGGGGCCCGGGATACCTAGTACCGACCGGTCCGATGGCGTCGTATCAGGGCTAGGGAGGCGCTGGTCAGCGCTTCGCGAGCGCGTTGCGGGTCTCGTTGAGGCGGCGCAGGACGGTGCCGTCGTACAGATCGGAGCCGACCCGCACGCTCACCCCACCGAGCACCTCGGGGTTCACCGTCTGCTTGACGGAAACCTCTCGACCGTACATCTCCGAGAGGCGGGCACCCAGGCGTCGCTCCTCCTCGTCACTCAACGGAGCCGCCACGGTCACGTACGCGACCTGACGGTCCCGCCGGTCGGCGGCCAGCTCGACCAGCCGGGTGAGCGCGCCGGTGAAGGAGCGTCCCCCGAACCCGCCGAGCGCGGCCTCGACGAGGCGGACGGTGACCGGGCGGGCCTGCCCGGCGAGCAGGTCACGGGCCAGGGTGGCCCGCCGCTCGACCGGGGCGATCGGGTCGGAGAGCGCGTTGGAGAGCGCCGACTGACCGGAGACGACCTGACCGAAGCGGAACAGCTCGTCCTCGACCTCGCCGAGGTCGCCGGCCTTGTCAGCGCTCGCGAGCAGCGCCTCGACGCCCAGCCGCTCGGTGCCGTCGAGCAGTTCCGACGGCGCCGACCAGCGGCCGGAGACGAGCGAGGCGAGCAGGTCCAGCGCCTCAGCGCCGATCTTGCCCCGCAGCATCTCGCCGAGCAGGCCGGAGCGGTCGGCACCGGACCGGGCCGGGTCGGAGAGCGCCCGGCGCAGCCGCGGCTCGCGCCGCAGCAGCGTCGCGACGGAGAGGATGTCGTCGGCGGTGGAGGCCACCGCCGACGGCTCCGCGCCGCGGGCGTACGCGTCGAGGCGCTCGGCCGCGATCTTGTACGACTCCCGGCTGGCGGCCTGCATCAGCGGGCCCCCGCGCTCTCGAGACCGCTCAGGAACCGGTCCACGGTGCCCTTGCGCCGCGCCTCGTCGGCGAGCGACTCGCCGACGATCTTGCTGGCCAGGTCCACCGCGATGGTGCCGACCTCGGTGCGCAGCTCGCGCACGATGGTAGCCCGCTCGGCGGCGAGCTGCTCCTTGCCGGCCGCGATGATCCGGTCGGACTCTTCCCGCGCCTTGGCGAGGATGTCCTGGCGGATGCCCTCGGCGTCGGCCCGGGCGTCGTCCCGGATCTTGGCGGCGTCGGTACGCGCCTCGGCGAGCTGCGCCCGGTACTGCTCGAGCAGCTGGTTGGCCTCGGCCTGGGCGGCCTCGGCGCGCTTGATGCCGCCCTCGATCGCGTCGACCCGGGCCTGGAACGTCTGCTCCATGCGCGGGAAGACGAACTTCATCAGCACGAAGCAGAGCACGATGAAGGCGATCCCACCGACCACGACCTCCTGCCACAGCGGGATGATCGGGTTATGGGTCGTCTCACCACCCTCAGCGGCGAGGAAGAACATGGGAAAACCTCCCGGTCAGAGGGGCTGGATCAGGCGCCGGCCCAGATGAAGCCGAAGGCGATGCCTAGCAGCGCCAGGGCCTCGATGACGGCGAAGCCGATCCAGACGTACGGCAGGGTCATCCGGGACGACTCCGGCTGGCGGGCGGTCGACTGGATGTAGGCGGCGAAGACCAGGCCGACACCGATGCCCGGGCCGATGGCCGCGAGACCGTAGCCGATGGCGGCGGTGCTGCCCTCTACCGCGGCGTAGATGTCCATTAGTGGGTTCCTCCTGGTTATCACGCGTGACGGTCACGCGGGACGACAACTGTTGGTGCGAGAGTGGATCAGTGTTCCTCGGCGAGCGCGCCCTGCACGTAGCTGGCGGTCAGCACGGTGAAGACGTACGCCTGCAGGACGATCACCAGGAACTCGAGGAAGGTGAGCGCGATGGTCATCACCCAGGACAGCACCGAGACCGGTGCCAGCCAGGCGTTGGCGCTGAGCATCGCGAAGCCGCCGAGCGTGAAGACCAGCAGGAGCATGTGGCCGGCGAACATGTTCGCGAAGAGACGGACGGCCAGCGAGAACGGCCGGACCAGGAAGGTCGAGAAGAACTCGATCGGGATCAGCAGCGGCAGGATGTACCAGGGCGCCGGCGGGATGAGCGAGTTCCTGAAGTACTTGACGAAGCCGTGGTGCCGGATGCCGATGTAGTTGAACAGCACGTAGCTGATCACGGCGAGGAAGGCCGGGAAGGCGATGTGCGAGTTCGGCGAGATCTGGAAGAACGGGATGATCGCGAACGCGTTCGTCAGCAGGACGAAGCAGAACAGCGTGGTGAAGTACGGCGCGAACCGCACCCCCGCGTGCCCGATCATGTCGACCGCGATGTTGTTCCGCACGAAGCCGTAGATCGACTCGGCGAACCACTGCTTCTTCGTCGGCACCAGCTGCGGCTTCCGGTAGCTGGCCAGGAAGAAGATGATCAGGACGCCGACGGCGATCCAGACCATGGCTGTGACCTTGGTGAACCAGTACGTGTCGTGCGCACCCCAGGGCAGGATGCTGGGCAGGTAGAAGTCCTCCACTTTGGGTGGGAATTCCGCCTGGCCCGCTGCCAGGACGTTCGCCTGTCCGAACACCGCGTCCCTTCCTAAGTAGGCGTGCCGAGTCGGCGGACGACCAGGATGATTCCCCCGGCCATGCCGAGCACGACGCCGATACCGGTGGCGATGCCGCCGGAATCGAGCCACTGGTCGACCAGCCAGCCGATGAAACCCCAGACGAGCATGCCCCCGATGAGGTACGAGAGCGCGGTCCAACCCTGGCCGGCACCGGACGGAACGTCGCCTGTGCCGCCAGTGCTGGGGGGTTTCTGGTCACCGGCCATGACGGGGCGAACGATATCAGTCGAGTGGACGAGGCTGTGCCTCACCCCCCGCACAACCAAGTTGTGTGGGACACGGGCGGGCGAAGTCGTCTGGAGGCACGCTACTCCCCTCTGGCCACTGAGAGAATGACCGATCGCGGACACACCGGCGTGCCGTCCGAAAGCTGGGACTGTGGTGGCCGGCGACCGCGTCGCTCAGTTGTGGACGCGGCGGGCGTGCACCGTGGTCAGCCACCAGATGTGCACGCCGGTCCAGACCGTCACCCCGGCGGCGATGCCCAGGCAGAGCGGGATCAGCCCCGACCAGCCGGTCGACGCCACCCCGATCATCACCGCGCCGAGCAGGGTGAACTTCGCCGCGTAGAGACCCAGCCCGAAGGGCAGCACGAGCTGCGGGTCGCGGGCGTCGGCCCAGGCCAGCACGACCGTGGTGAGGGTGTAGCTGACCGCGGTGACGGCCACCCCGGCCGCCGCGCCCAGCGCGGCGTCCGCCCCGCCGGTCACCCCGCCGACCACCGCGGCGAGCGCGCCCAGCACCGCCGAGGCGATCAGCAGCACCGGCAGGTGGCGCAACCGCCAGCCGCGGTCCGCGGCCGCCTCCGCCGCGCGCGCCCCGGGCTCAGCCACGGGGGTACGCCGGGAAGGCGGCGACCAGCTCGGCCACCTCGGCGGCGATCCGGGTCAGCTCGTCGGCGCCGCCCGGAGCGGCCGGGTCGGTGCGCACCGCACGGGCGATCAGCGCGGCCACCTGCCGCATCTCCCCCTCGCGCATGCCCTGGGTGGTGACGCTCGGCGTGCCCACCCGCAGGCCCGAGGCGACCATCGGCGGCTGCGGGTCGTAGGGGATCGCGTTCTTGTTCAGGGTGATCGCCGCGGCGTCGCAGCGCGCCTCCGCCTCGGCGCCCGTCACCCCGACCTCGCGCAGGTCGATCAGGGCGAGGTGGGTGTCGGTGCCGCCGGAGACCGGGCGCATCCCCTCGGCGGCCAGGCCGCCGGCGAGCGCCTGGGCGTTGCTCACCACCTGGGAGGCGTACGCCCGGAACTCGGGCTGGGCGGCCTCGCGCAGGGCGACGGCCTTGGCCGCGACGGCGTGCATCAGCGGGCCGCCCTGGGTGAACGGGAAGACCGCCTTGTCGATCCGGGGCGCCAGCGACTCCCGGCAGAGGATCATGCCGCCGCGCGGGCCGCGCAGCACCTTGTGGGTGGTGCAGCAGACGACATCGGCGTACGGCACCGGCGACGGGACGGCCCGCCCGGCGACCAGCCCGATGAAGTGCGCGGCGTCCACCATCAGGTACGCGTCGACCTCGTCGGCGATCTCCCGGAACCGGGCGAAGTCGATCAGCCGGGGATAGGCGGTGGCCCCGCAGATGATCATCTTCGGGCGGTGCGCCCGGGCGAGGTCCCGCACCTCGTCGTAGTCGATCAGCTCGGTGTCCGGCCGGACCGTGTAGCCGACGGGGTGGAACCACTTGCCGGAGAAGTTCACCCGGCTGCCGTGGGTGAGGTGCCCGCCGTGCGGCAGATCCATCGCCAGGACGGTGTCCCCCGGCTGCACCAGCGCCGCGTACGCGGCCAGGTTGGCGCTGGCGCCGGAGTGCGGCTGGAGGTTGGCGTGCTCCGCGCCGAAGAGTTCCTTCGCCCGGGCGATGCCGATCTCCTCGGCCCGGTCCACCTCGGCGCAGCCGCCGTAGTAGCGCCGGCCCGGGTAGCCCTCTGCGTACTTGTTGGTCAGCGTCGAGCCGAGCGCGGCGAGCACCGCCGGGGAGGTCAGGTTCTCGCTGGCGATCAGCTGCAGGCCGCCGCGCAGCCGCTCCAGTTCACCCAGCACCACCCCGGCGATCTCCGGGTCGACGGCGCTGAGCTGCTGGAAGTCCGGGCCCCAGAAGGTGTCCCTCGCGTTGTCCACAGCGAACGAGTCTATGGGGCCGCACACTGGGAGTCGTGAGATGCCTCGTCACCGGAGCAACGGGTTACCTCGGCGGGCGACTCGCGCCCCGCCTGCTGGCCGAGGGGCACACCGTACGCTGCCTGGCCCGCAAGGCCGGCCGGCTGCGCGACGTACCGTGGGCGAACTCGATCGCCCGCCCGCTGGTGGAGAGCCTGATCCAGGAGGCGGTCACCCGCGAGCACGACATCGCCCGGTACGTCCCAGACCCGCCAGGCGGGCTGACCGGCTTCGACCAGGCGGTCGCCCTGGCCCTGGCCAAGGTGCGCGACGCCGAGGTGGAGACCCGCTGGTCGACCGCGAGCGGGCCGGACGCACCGGCCGAGCCGCTGCCCACCGACCCGCAGTGGTCCGGCGGCACGGTCTACACCGACATGCGGGAGCGGACGGTCAGCGCCTCGCCGGCCGCGCTCTGGCGGGTCATCGAGGGGGTCGGCGGTGAGCACGGCTGGTACTCGTTCCCGCTCGCCTGGTCCGTTCGGGGCTGGCTGGACCGGCTGGTCGGCGGGGTGGGGCTGCGCCGGGGCCGGCGCGACCCGCACCGCCTCCAGGTCGGCGAGGCGCTGGACTTCTGGCGGGTCGAGGAGATCGTCCCCGGCGAGCTGCTCCGGCTGCGCGCCGAGATGCGGCTGCCCGGCCGGGCCTGGCTGGAGATGCGCGCCGAGCCGGCTGGTGACGGTCAGAGCCGGTACGTCCAGCGCGCCGTCTTCCTCCCCCGCGGCCTGGCCGGCCACGCGTACTGGGCCTCGGTCGCCCCGTTCCACGCGATCGTCTTCGGCGGCATGGCCCGCAACATCGCCCGCGGCGCCGAACACCTCCCCACCTGAC
>NZ_QGKS01000204.1 GCF_003172935.1 Micromonospora sicca
GCCGTCCTTCTCCGGATCTGTGGGTGACGGGACGCTACGAACCTGATGACGTGAATGATTCGGACCCCGCGATTCACCTACGACATCAGCTGCGTAGCGGCCGGCAGGCACCACCGCCCGCGCTTCCGCGGACCACCCGCGATCACGCCAATCAACCCGTGACGACCGAGGCCACCCCGTCACGGCGGTGGCCGCCCGGGAAGTCCCGGACGGCCACTGTCGAGATCCTCGGGGCGGTCACGCCCCGACCGGTCAGTCGTCGAGCCAGTCCAGCCGGCGGCCACCGCGCTCCGGTGGGGCGTCCGGGCGACCCCGACCGGCCTGCGCCGGGTCAGCGTCGTAGCCGCCCTGGTCGTAGCCACCGCTGCGCTGCGGCGGCGGCTGCTCCTGGCCGTAGCCGCCCTGCTGGCCGTACCCGCCCTGCTGGGGCTGGCCGTATCCGTCGCCGCCGTAGCCGCCGCGCTGGTCGTAGCCCTGCTGGCCGTTGTCGTAGCCGCCGCCGGCCGGCGGGTTGCCGTAGCCGTTGCCGGCGGGCGCGTTGTCGTAGCCGCCGCCGGCGGGCGCGTTGTCGTAGCCGCCGCCGGCCGGACCGCCGTCGTAGCCGCCGCCCGGGGCGCCGTATCCGGCACCGGCGCCGTAGCCGTTGGTCGGCTCGGGCCCGCGACCGTACTGGTCGGGGTCCGGCTGGCCGTAACCCCGCCCCTGGTCCGCCGGCGGCTGGTAGGTGCTGGTCGGGTACGGGTCGGCCGGCGGGGCGTACGACTGCGTGCCGTCACCGGCGTATCGCCCGGTCGGCTCGTCGTACCGCTCGCCGTAGCCGCCGCCCTGGGCCGGCTCACCGTAACCACCGCCGGCCGGGGCCGGCGGGTAGCCGGCCGCCCCGGCGCCGTAGTCCCGGCTGCCGTAGCCGCCCCCGGAGGACGGCGAGTTGCCGTAGCCGCCACCCGAGGAGGGGGCGTTGCCGTAGCCGTTGGCAGCGCCGTAGCCGCCCTGACCGGGCGCCTCGTCGCCGTAGCCGTTGCCGGCCCAGCCGGGCTGCCCACCCGGGCCGTACGAGGGCGGCGGAGCACCGTACGGATCCGGCGGGACGTCGTCGACGACCGGTCGGTGCATCATCGTCGGCGCGTCGCTGAGCGAGGTGCCGCCGACCATGGTCGCGGACGGGCCGGCGCCCATCCCGTTCACCACCCGGGTCTGGTCGTCGGCGCCCCGGTAGCCGCCCCGGGCGCCCGGCACCGCACCGGCGCCGGCGACGGGACCCGGGCCGCCGGGGCCGTCCCCGTCGCCGTCGTCGCCCTCGTTCTTGCGCCGCATGTAGAGCAGCACGATGGTGCCGACGCCCACCGCCACGAAGAGACCGCCGAGCACGATCAGCAGCCAGGAGGCGCCGGAACCCTCGTCGGCGGCGGCCTGCTGCTGGCCGACGGGAGCCTCGCTGGCGGGCTCGTCGGTGGCGGCGTCGTCCGTCGCCTCGTCCGTCGGCGCGGCCTCCTCGCTCGCCGAGGGGGTGGCGCTCGGGCTCACCTCGACCTTGATCGGCAGGGCGATCCGCTGGCCGGTCACGCTCTGCCCGGCGCTCGCGTTGACCGTCTTGGTGCCCTTGTCCTCGCCCTTGATGGCGCCGAGCTCGATCCGACCCGGCGTGATCGGGTTGCTGGTCGAGCCGGTGAAGCGGTAGTTGCCGCTGCTGTCGCTGGCGGTGGTGTAGCGGTGCTGCTGCGAGTCGACGATCATCACCGTGGCGTTCGGCACCGGATCGCCGTTGGCGCTGATGACCACCTTGCCCGAGATCGACTTGACGGTCTCCGCCTGCGGCGGAGCGGCCTTGGCGACGAGAGTGACCATCGTCGACCCCTCCTGCCTGTCCTTCAGCGCGCCAATCGAGTCTGTGGCCGTGACCGTGATCTGGGCAGATCCGCTCGCCGCATCGTCCGCGAGTTTGAAGGTGGCATCGTAGGTGCCACTCGCGGTGACCTTGCCCCGGAAGCACTTGTCGACACAGCTCAGCTTCGGATTGCTCGAACGGAAGCTGATGTCGGCCGGTTGCGAGGCAGGATCGAAGGTGAGGCTGTAGCTCACCTTCGTGGTCTTACCCGCCTCAACTGTGCTGGGTGAGGCAGAAACATCGCTGACGCTGGGCGCGGCAAACGCTGGTGTGGCGGGGACGGCGAGCAGCGCGCCGGCAACCAGCGCTACGACCACACCGGCCCGATGCTTCCAGGCACGTCGGTGTGTTGACACGTCCACCGCCTTCCGGTCTGACTTCCCTGGCCGGCGGGTGCCGGGCCGGGGATCATCACGGTACGAATACGCCGTCGGCAACTATGCCTTGTCTGACCCGACAAGCGCGACCCAGGGCCGGTCTCGCGGCTGTCGATCCCGGGTCGTATCGTCCCGTCGTGTCCTCTCCGCACATTAAGTCCGCTGCGGTGGTCGCGGCATTGACGGCGCTGGACGAGGGGCGTACGCCCGAACGGCCGGTGTACCGGGAGGCGGTCCGTACCCTCTTGGCCGTCCTCGCGGAGCGCGCCCCCGGCCGATCGGTGGAGGTGCGTGTCCCACCCTACGGTGCCGTCCAGTGCGTGGCCGGCCCGCGACACACCCGCGGAACGCCACCGAATGTGGTGGAAATGGACCCGGCCACCTGGCTCGCGCTGGCCACCGGCCGTCTCGGATGGTCGGAGGCGGTCACCGAGGGTCGCGTACGCACCAGCGGTATCCGGGCGGACCTTTCCGGGCATCTTCCCCTCTAGCTGCGCCGACGCCCGATCTTCCGTCACGATCTGGAGGCGAATCGTGACTATCAGTATCGACTTCGATTCGCGTACACTGTCAGGCGACGACGGTCCCGGCCGACCGTGCGGAGCTGCCCCCCGACTCCGCCCAGGCCAGTCCAGACCAGCATGAGGGAGCGGCACGTGCCCCGAGGCGATGGCCGGCTGAGCCACGACCTTGACCCCCAGCGCCCCGGCCCCCAGGACGCCTGTGGCGTCTTCGGCGTCTGGGCGCCGGGCGAGGAGGTCGCGAACCTCACCTACTTCGGGCTCTACGCCCTCCAGCACCGCGGCCAGGAGGCGGCCGGCATCGCGGTGAGCGACGGGTCGGGCGTGGTGGTCTACAAGGACCTCGGGCTGGTGGCCCAGGTCTTCGACGAGCCGACCCTGGCCAGCCTGCGCGGGCACCTCGCGATCGGCCACGCGCGCTACTCCACCACCGGCGGCTCGACCTGGGAGAACGCCCAGCCGGCCATCCGCTCCACCAGCTCCGGCACGACCATCGCGCTGGCCCACAACGGCAACCTGGTCAACACCGCGGAGCTGCAGCGCGAGGTCGCCGAGCGCGGCCTCGTCGCCGACGGCGCGACCAACGACACCTCGCTGGTCACCATGCTGCTGGCCAGTCGACCGGACCTCTCGGTCGAGGCGGCCGCCCTGGAGGTGCTGCCGCAGCTTCGCGGCGCGTTCAGTTTCGTCTTCATGGACGAGTCGACGCTCTACGCGGCCCGCGACCCGCACGGCGTACGGCCCCTGGTGCTCGGCCGGCTGGAGCGCGGCTGGGTGGTGGCCAGCGAGACCGCGGCGCTGGACATCGTCGGTGCCAGCGTGGTGCGTGAGGTCGAGCCGGGTGAGCTGATAGCGATCGACGAGGACGGCCTGCGGTCGACCCGGTTCGCCCCGCCGGAGCCCAAGGGCTGCCTCTTCGAGTACGTCTACATCGCCCGCCCGGACGCCACCATCGCCGGCCGCAACGTGCACGCCGCGCGGGTGCAGATCGGCCGCCAGCTGGCCAAGGAGCACCCGGTCGAGGCCGACCTGGTGATCCCGGTGCCGGAGTCCGGCACGCCGGCCGCGATCGGGTACGCCGAGGAGTCGGGCATCACCTACGGCGCCGGCCTGATGAAGAACCCGTACGTCGGGCGCACCTTCATCCAGCCGTCGCAGACGCTGCGCCAGCTCGGCATCCGGCTCAAGTTGAACCCGCTGCGGGAGAACGTCCGGGGCAAGCGCCTGGTGGTGGTGGACGACTCGATCGTCCGCGGCAACACCCAGCGGGCCATCGTCCGGATGCTGCGTGAGGCCGGTGCGCTGGAGGTGCACGTCCGGATCTCCTCGCCGCCGGTCAACTGGCCGTGCTTCTACGGCATCGACTTCGCCACCCGCGCCGAGTTGCTGGCCAACGGCCTGGACAACGAGGGCATCCGGCGTTCGATCGGTGCCGACACGCTGGGCTACGTCTCGCTCCCCGGCCTCATCGCCGCGACCGAGCAGCCGAAGACCCGGCTCTGCCGGGCGTGCTTCGACGGGGAGTACCCGATCGAGCTGCCCGCCGGGAACCTGATCGGCAAGCACGTGCTCGAAGGGGTCGGCCGCCGGGTCGCCTCCGAGGCGTCCGACGCCACCGCCGCGCTCGTCGCCACTTCGGGCGGCGACGACAACTTCAGCTCGGCGCGTCTGGCGCCGCGCCCCGACCTGAGACCGTCGGTCGCCACCCACCGCCCATAGCACCACCCGACGCGGGACCGACACTCCAAGGCCGGGTCCGCGAGAACCACAAAGGGGAGAACCGTGACCCACGTGTCCGAGCGCAGCGGCGCAGGAAGCAGCCCGACGGGCGCCGGCGGCGACCGCCAGCCCTGGACGGCCGGCACCGGCCGCACCGCGCGCAAACGCTCGGTCTCGTACGCGGACGCCGGGGTGTCGATCGAGGCGGGCGACCGTGCGGTCGAGCTGCTGAAGTCCAAGGTCAAGCAGACCCGTCGCCCGGAGGTCATGGGCGACCTGGGCGGCTTCGCCGGCCTGTTCCGGCTGGACACGAAGAAGTACAAGAACCCGATCCTGGCCTCCTCCACGGACGGGGTCGGCACCAAGCTGGTCATCGCCCAGCAGCTCGACATCCACGACACGGTCGGCATCGACCTGGTCGCGATGGTCGTCGACGACCTGGTGGCCTGCGGCGCCGAGCCGCTGTTCCTGCTCGACTACATCGCCACCGGCGAGGTCGTGCCGGACAAGGTCGCCGAGATCGGCGCCGGTATCGCCGACGGCTGCCGGTACGCGGGCTGCGCGCTGCTCGGCGGGGAGACCGCCGAGCACCCGGGCGTGCTGCGCCCCGACGAGTACGACATCTCCGCCACCGGCGTCGGTGTGGTCGAGGAGAGCGAGATCCTCAGCTCGGAGCGGGTCGAGGTGGGCGACGTGGTGATCGCGATGCGCTCCTCGGGTCTGCACTCCAACGGCTACTCCCTGGTCCGGCACGTGCTGCTCGGCGCCGGCCGGATGCGGCTGGACGTGGTGATCGACGACTTCGGCCGGCAGCGGACCCTCGGCGAGGAACTGCTCACCCCGACCAAGATCTACGCGCAGGACTGCCTCAAGCTGATCGCCGAGGCCGAGGTGCGGGTGCTCGCGCACGTCACCGGCGGCGGCATTCCGGGCAACCTGGTCCGCGTCCTGCCGGAGCACGTCGACGCGGTGGTGAACCGCTCCACCTGGAAGCCGCAGCCGATCTTCGATCTGATCCAGTCCAAGGGCCGGATCGAGGACCCGGAGATGGAGGCGACGTTCAACATGGGCGTCGGCATGTTCGCGATCGTCTCGGCGGAGGACGCCGACCGCGCGCTGGCCACCCTGACCGGCCGGGGCGTGGACGCCTGGCAGGCCGGCGAGATCATCGAGGGCTCGGGCAACGTGCAGATGATCGGGCAGCACACCCGGGGCTGATCACGCTGCGGTGATCATCCGGCCACCTGATCGGGGGTTCACCCGAGTGGCCACCGCCGCCTAGCCTGAAGGGCACCTCAGGCGGGGCGGAGGAGGGTTGATGGCTACACGGGGGAGCACCGGCATGCGCGGCATCGCTGCCGTGCCGTCGTACGTCGTGATGCAGCCGACCACTCTCTGCAACCTCGACTGCGCCTACTGCTACCTGCCGATGCGGGCGGCGGACCAGCGGATGCCGGTGGCCGTCGCCGAGGCGGTGGCGGCGTCGGTCAACCCGTGGGCGGCCGCGGATCGCTTCTCCGTCGTCTGGCATGGCGGGGAGCCGCTCGCGGCCGGCCGGGAGCACCTGGCGGCGCTGCTGGCGCCGTTCGGCCCGGAGGTGGAGCACCACGTCCAGACCAACGCCACGCTGATCGACGACGCCTGGTGCGCGTTCTTCGCCGAGCACGGCATCCGGGTGAGCGTCAGCGTGGACGGGCCGCGGGAGCGCAACGCCGAGCGGGTCACCCGGGGCGGCCGGCCGGCGTACGACAGGATCGTGGCCGGGGTGGCGGCGCTGCGCCGGCACGGGCTGCCCTTCTCGGCGCTCGCGGTGGTCTCCCGGCCCGACCCGGGGCTGGCCACCGAGCTGTACGACTACTTCCTCGACCTCGGCTGTGACGTGCTGGGCGTCAACATCGAGGAGACCGAGGGGGTCAACACGCGGACGAACGCCCGGGACGCCGGCGCGGTCACCGCGTTCTGGGCGGAGCTGGTCGCCGCCTGGCGCCGGGATCCACGGATCCACCTGCGCGAGGTGGAGTGGTCGCTGCGGTACGCCGGGGCGGTCCTGGCCGGCACGGCGGACCAGCTGCTGCCCCGGAGCCTGGACCCGATCCCGACCGTCGCCCACGACGGCTCGGTGGTGGTGCTCTCGCCGGAGCTGGCCGGCTTCACCGATCCCCGGTACGGCGACTTCACCAGCGGCAACGTGCTGGCCACCCCGTTGGTCGAGATCCTGGCCGACGCCGGCCGGACGCCCTGGGTGGGCGAGTTCCTCGCCGGGGTGGAGGCGTGCCGGTCGTCCTGCCCCTACTTCGGGTTCTGCGGGGGTGGCCACGCCGCCAACCGCTACTTCGAGCTGGGGCGTTTTGACGGTACGGAGACCGAGCACTGCCGCAACAGCAAGATCCGCCTACTGGAGGGAGTGTTGGAGCATGCCAGAGACCACGAGTCGCCGGCAGCCTGAGGGCGTCGGGGGAGCCGACCCGGATCCGGTCGGCGACCGGGTGCGGGAGGCCGCCCCGGGGCTGACCGCACTGCTCCACGAGGCCGAAACCGCGCGTCGGCTGCGGGCTGAGGTGGCGGGCGGCGATGGCGCCAGCGCGGTCTGCGCGTGGAACCACTTCGAGAACATCCCGACGTTCTACAACTGGAACAACCGGCCCCGCTGACGGTACGCGTCCGAGATCAGGGACCCGCTGGTCGACCGGAGTCGTCTCCGGCCCGCGTGGTCCCTGATCATCGGTGGCGCCGCTTCGGATGGGCACATGCGTGAGCACGCGGGGAGTTACCGCGTGCTCAGCTGCGTCCGGAGGTCAGCGGGTCGGACGGACCCAGGTGTCCGGGTCCTCGTCCGCGTGATCCTCATCATCGTCGTCGACATACTCTTTGTAGTCGTCGTCGAAGTTGTGCTCAGACTTACCAGCACCCGCCAACTCGCGCTGCAAGGCGGTGAGGTCGGTGTTCGGGGAGTGGTACTTCAACTCCCGGGCCACCTTCGTCTGCTTGGCCTTAGCACGGCCGCGCCCCATGGCTCGACCCCCTCGCACAGAATGCGGGGCAGCCCGAAGGCGGGCCCCGATGACGTCAGGCATCTCTCGTGGCTCTTACGGTACATGGGGATGCCACCGTTCGGCACCTCGGGTTACCGTCGACCGTCCCTGCGCGTCGCAGTGATCCGGCCGTGACAAATTGTACCCGGTAAGGACCGAACTGCGGGACCGCCCGTGACAGCGGTCAAACCGGTACGAAGCCCCCCAATTCCCAGCTTAACGCCGCCGCCGTCCGAGCGCTGGACCGGGGGCGGACGGACGGCCCGCCCCCGGAGTGACATTCAACGCAGGTGGATCGTGCGGAGCCGGCCGACCTCCGCCATCCGCCGCTCGGCGAGCCGGTCCGCGGCGACCGCCGGCGGGACGCCCTCGTCGTCGGCGAGCCGGAGGATCTCCCGGGTGGTGTCGTAGATCCGGGTGGCCCGCAGCTTGGCCCGGTCGAAGTTGAAGCCCTCGATCTCGTCGGCGACCTGGATCACGCCGCCGGCGTTCACCACGTAGTCGGGGGCGTAGAGGACGCCCCGGTCGGCGAGGAGCTTCTCGATGCCCGGGTGGGCGAGCTGGTTGTTCGCCGCACCGGCGACCACCTTCGCCCGCAGCGCCGGCACGGTGTCGTCGTTGAGGGCGCCGCCCAGCGCGCACGGGGCGTACACGTCGATGTCGGCGGCGACCAGCGCGGCGGCGTCGTCGACCAGCGCGACCTGCGGGTGGGTGGCGCGCACCCACTTCAGCGCCTTCGGGTTGACGTCGGTCGCCACCACCTCGGCGCCGTCGTCCAGCAGGTGCCCGGTGAGGTACTTGCCGACCTTGCCCAGGCCGGCGACGCCGACCCGCCGGCCGGCGAGCGAGGGGGTGCCCCAGACGTGCTCGGCGGCGGCCCGCATGCCGTGGAAGACGCCCCAGGCGGTGAGGATCGAGGAGTCGCCCGCGCCGCCGTACTCGACGCTGCGGCCGGTGACGTAGCTCGTCTCCCGGGCGATCACGTCCATGTCGGCGACGTAGGTGCCGACGTCGCAGGCGGTGTAGTAGCGCCCGGCCAGCGACTCCACGAAGCGGCCGTACGCGCGCAGCAGCGCCTCGCTCTTGATCTGCTCCGGGTCACCCCAGATGACCGCCTTGCCGCCACCGAGGTCCAGCCCGGCCAGGGCGTTCTTGTAGGCCATCCCGCGGGACAGGTCGAGCACGTCGGCGAGGGCGTCGTCCTCGCTGGCGTACGGGTAGAACCGGGTGCCGCCGAGCGCGGGGCCCAGCGCGGTGGAGTAGATCCCGATGATCGCCTTCAGGCCGGACTGCTTGTCCTGGCAGAACACGACCTGTTCGTGACCGGTCGATCCCGGGTCTTCGGTGCTGGCGAATACGCCCATGGCTGACTCCTGTGACGGTGGGCGCCCTTGTGGGGCGCGGACCCTGCTGGCACGCCGGCGGGATGCTGCCGGTGCTGCTGAGCCTAATATCGGCCGAAGCCGTACCGTCGCCCGCGTCACGTGTCCGCGTCACGCTGACGGCGTGCGGGTTCCGTCTCGTGGGAGGATCGCGGCGTGCCGTCGCTCTTCGCTTCTTATCTGCGCGTGTACGAGCCGCTGACCGCTTTCGACCGGGACCGCCAGTCGTTCTGGCGCCGGTACGTCAACGAGGGTCGTGCGGTGGCCCCGTTGGAGGGGCCGGTCCGGCAGCGGACGGCGGTGATCGAGGCGCTCGGCGCGGGCTGGACCCGGCTGCCCGACCTGCCGGACGAGGCGTACGTCCTGGAGACGGACGACAGCCTGCTGGTCTGCCCGTGGAACCTGCGGATCCGGGTGGCCGAGGCGGCGCTGAGCGCCCGGGACGGGGTGCCGTCGGTGCTGGCCGACGCGTTCGTCCCGCCGATCCTGGCCGGGCAGGCCAAGGCGGTGGTGGAGGACTGGCGCAGCGGGGCTCGGGTGCTGGAGCACGGGGTGCCCCGGGTGCACGAGCAGATCGCCACCTGGGGGGTGCCGCTGCGCTGGTTCGTGCTCTTCGAGCCGGCGGAGCGCCATCTGGTGACCGACCCGGGCCGCCGGGCGCTGCGCTACCGGACCGAGATCTCCAAGGCCCGCCGCCGGTCGTCGCGGGCGCTGTCGGTGCTGCGCAAGTCGGTCGGCGAGGCGCCGATCACCGAGGCGGTCGAGGAGGCCGCCCGGTGGTTGGAGGAGTTCCACCCGCGCTCGGTGGTGGAGCTGGACTACGGCGGCCTGGTGCAGCTGCTGCCGGACGAGATGCTGACGGCCGACGACTCCACCGAGCTGGTGGCGAACGGCCTGGCCGGGCTGTCCCGGGGCGAGGCGGAGGAGGCCTCGGCGGCGTACGACAAGCTGGTCGCCCGGTGGCGCGCGGTGCAGCTGCTGGAGCGGTGCAACTAACCGCAAATCGCCCAGAAAGCGCTCTCAACTTGAGAGTGCCTCGTAGTTGGCGCATCACGAACCGTGATCATGAGTCCGAATAAGGTACTTTCTGCGGTGTAAAAGTAGTAAAAATCGGGCATGGTTCATCCGTCCGTCTAGGGACCTTCAGCCGTTCGGCCCATGTCGGACATCGGGGACTAGCCGGACCATGGGAGACGCGTCGGCCGGCGGGACCCCGGCCGATGTCTATACACGTGGAGGAGTGACCCGATGGCATCGCGAACGCACGAACCAGAGCCGCTACTCACGCCGGCCGAGGTGGCGTCGATGTTCCGTGTCGACCCGAAGACGGTGACCCGGTGGGCCAAGGCTGGCAAGCTCAGCGCCATCCGGACCCTGGGCGGCCACCGCCGCTACCGCGAGTCGGAGGTCAGGGCTCTGCTGCAGGGCCAGATCCCGCAGCAGCGTCAGGGCGACTGACGACCCGGACGTTTCATCAGGCGTTCCGATTCAGGGGCGGCCGGACGTACGCGACAGCGACGGTCCGCCGCCCCTGAATCGCGTCCGGGGGTCACTCGTCCAGGGTGATCCGCAGCCCGACCGTACCCCGCTCGCCCCGGCGCAGCCGGCTCCCGAGCAGGCTGAGCCGGCCGAGCAGGCGGTACTTCTGCTTCAGCAGGTCGCGTACCCGGCGGGTGCCGGCGAGGTCGGAGATCGTCGCGTGCCCGGGCACCGCCCCGCCGTGCGGCTTGCCGCGCACGTCGCACGGGGCCACCGTCACCCGACCGTCGCGCCGGATCCGCTTCACCTTGCCGGAGTCCGACACGGTCCAGACCGCCAGCGCGTCGCCGTCCCGGACCGCCCAGACCGGGGTCGGCACCGCCCGGCCGTCCTTGCGGAAGGTGGTCAACAGGATGTACTTCTCCGCCGCGAGACGGTCCAGGTCGGTCACGTGGCCAGGATACGGCCGCGACAACCGATCCCGGCCCGGATAGCGTGAGCGCCGTGACGGGGGAACCGACCATCGGCGACGTGTTCGGCGAGATGATCCGCGACGCGTACGCGGTCGCCACCGGCGTCGGCCCCCGACCGCTGGCCGGTGGACGCCTGCCCCGGCCGGTCATCGAGATCATCGAGCGGGACGACGGGCTGGTCAACGGCGCGCCCGCCGCGCACTACCTGGACCCGCCGCAGGCGTGGCCGCCGCACGACCACCGGGCGGTGGACCGGGTTCGCGGCCGGACCCTCGACATCGGCGTCGGCGGCGGCCGGATCGCGCTGCACCTCCAGGAGCGGGGGACGCCGGTCACCGGGCTGGACACCTCGGCGGGGGCGCTGCGGGTGTGCCGGCACCGGGGCGTACGGGACCTGGTGCTCGGCACCGTGGACGAGCACGTCGCGGACGGCCGTCGGTACGACACCTTCCTGCTGCTCGGCAACAACCTCGGCCTGATCGAGGGCCGGGAGCGGGCGCCCGGGTTCCTCGCCGCGCTCGCCGCGCTGGCCCGGCCCGGCGCGCGGATCATCGCGCACGGCACCGACCCGTACGGCACCAGGGACCCGGTGCACACCGGCTACCACGAGCTCAACCGGCGGCGCGGCCGGCTCGGCGGGCAGCTACGGCTGCGGCTGCGCTACCGGCAACTGGGCACCGAGTGGTTCGACTATCTGGTGTGCTCGGTCGACGAGCTGGCCGAGTTGGTCCACGGCTCACCGTGGCGACTGGTCGACGTGGACGACGCCGACCGGCCCTACTACCTGGCGACCCTGGAACTGGCCGGGGCGTGACGAGGCCCCCGGGCGTACCCGGGGGCCGGCGTCGGTGGCTCAGACCTGGACGGTCGGGGAGTGCTCCTCCGGCGGGAGCCCGCCGTCGCCGTCGACCACCTCGTCCGGGGTGCCGTCCTCGTCGATGTCGACCATGGTGATGTCCACCCTGCCGTCACCGTCGGTGTCGAACTGGAACAGGTCAGCCTTGCCGTCGCCGTCGGTGTCCACCACCCACACGTCGGTCTTCCCGTCGTTGTTGGTGTCCGCGCGCAGCAGGTCCACCCGCTCCTCGCCGCGGGTCTCCACCGTCCCGGTGTCCTCGGCGGTGCCGGTGGTGGCGGCGTTCTCCGGTGCCTGGCTCATGTCGGCTGGTCCTTCCCTCGGTTGACGGCCGTCTGTACCCGATCCGGCGCGCCCCCACACGTCCCCGACGAACCGGTGCCGCCTAGGGTCGCACCCATGAACGAGCGGAGCGAGCGGCCGGGCGTGGCGGAGACCCCGCTCGTCACCGCCCGCGGCGAGGGGACGTCATGAGTGGTCGTTTTGTGGTCGTCGGGGCCGGCACGATGGGGCTCGGCATCGCCTACGTGGCGGCCGGCGCGGGCTTCCCGGTCGAGCTGGTCGAGGTGGATCCGGCACGCGCCGCCGCCGCCGTGCGACGCCTCGACGAGCTGTGGGAACGCGGAGTACAGCGCGGCAAGCTGACCGCCGACGAGGCGGCGGCGAACCGGGCGCGGCTGACCCTGCGGGCCGGGCTGGGCGAGGTCGCCGAAGGCCCCGAGGTGATCGTGGAGGCGGTCCCGGAGCGGCTCGACCTGAAGCGGGCGGTGCTCCGCGAGGCCGCCGCCCGGCGCCCCGCCCTGCTGGGCAGCAACACCTCCAGCATCCCGATCGCCGACCTGGCCACCGGCCTGGACCGGCCGGCGGCGTTCCTCGGCCTGCACTTCTTCAACCCGGTCTGGGCGATGACGCTGCTGGAGATCGTGGTCGGCCCGGCCACCGCGCCGGAGGCCACCGACGCGGCCGTCGCGCTCGCCGGCCGGTTGGGCAAGGACCCCGTCGTCGTACGCGACATGCCGGGCTTCGCCACGTCGCGGCTCGGGGTCACCCTCGGGCTGGAGGCCATCCGGATGGTCGCCGACGGGGTGGCCGGCCCCGCCGACATCGACAAGGCGATGGTGCTCGGCTACCGGCATCCGGTGGGCCCGCTGGAGCTGACCGACCTGGTCGGGCTGGACGTCCGGCTCGACATCGCCCGCACGCTCCAGGCCGCGTACGGGGACCGTTTCGCGCCGCCGCCGCTGCTCGTGGAGATGGTGGCCGCCGGCAGGCTGGGCAAGAAGTCCGGCCAGGGCTTCTACACCTGGGAAGGCGGCGCGAAGAAGTGAGCGGACTGCGGATCGAGGAACTGCCGGACCGGCTGGTGGTGACGCTGGACCGGCCGGAGAAGCGCAACGCCATCGACGCCGACCTGATCGGCGAGCTGCACGCGGTCTGCGCCGAGCTGGAGGCCCGGCCCCGGCTGCTGCTGCTCACCGGCGGGGCCGACGGCATCTTCGCCGGTGGGGCGGACATCGGCCAGCTCCGCGAGCGGGGCCGGGTCGACGCCCTCGCCGCCATCAACTCGGCCGCCTTCGCCCGGATCCGGGCACTGCCCATGCCGACCGTGGCGGCCGTGGACGGTCCGGCGCTGGGCGGCGGCGCCGAGCTGGCGTACGCCTGCGACCTGCGGGTGTGCACGGCCCGGGCGGTCTTCGGCCAGCCCGAGGTGCGGTTGGGCATCCTGGCCGGCGCGGGCGCGACGCACCGCCTCCCGGCGCTGATCGGCGAGGCCCGGGCCAAGGAACTGCTCTTCACCGGCCGCCGGGTCGACGCCGACGAGGCGCTGCGGATCGGGTTGGTCAACCGGGTGGTGGCCGAGCCCGCCGAACTGCTGCCCACCGCGCACGGGCTGCTCGACGAGATCGCCAAGGGTTCGCCGCTGGCGCTGCGACTGACCAAGCTGGCCGTGGACGCGCCACCCGCCGCCCATCCGCAGCTCGACCTGGTCAGCCAGGCGGTGCTCTTCGAAGACGAGGAGAAGCACCGGCGGATGACCGAGTTCCTGGAGCGGCGGCGCTCCCGCTGACCCGCCCCGGACGCGACGAAGGCCGCACCGGTCCGGTGCGGCCTTCGTCGTCGGTCAGTGCCGGATCTGCACCCCGGCGTCGGCCAGCGCGGTCACCACGTGCGCCGACTCGCCGAAGCCGATGATCAGTACGGCGTCCGCGCCGTAGTCCTTGATCTCCGTGGCCCCGGTGCTGAAGTCCACCGGCGGCGCCTTCGCGTCGGCCGGCGGCACGTAGGTCAGCAGCTTGACCCGGTCGGCGCCCATGCCGGCCCGCTCCAGTTCCACCCGCACGTTCTCCTGGAGGCCCTCGCCGTAGGAGTCCTTCCGCGCCACGATGACGATCTTGTGCGGCCCGTCGCGCAGTATCACGTCGGCCAGGGCGCGGCCCTGGAGGCTGTCCGGCGGCGCGGTACGGAAGTACAGACCCTTGTCGTCCACGGTGGTCAGCCCGGCGTCGGTGTTCGACGGGGAGAAGAGCACCCGGCCGGCGGCGACCACGTCCGGCAGGACCGCGCGGGAGATGCCCGAGGCGCCCGCACCGATGAGCACGTGCACGCCCTTGCTGATGTGCGAGGCCACGGTTGCCTTGGCGACCGCCGGGTTGGTGCCGTCGTCGCCGTCGATCCAGACCACCGGCTCGCCGAGCACCCCGCCGCCCGCGTTGACGTCCTTCATGGCCAGCGCCGCGCCGGCCGCCATCGGCGGGTAGGCCAGCGCCAGGTCACCGGTCTGCGGCAGCAGCCCGCCGAGGACCAGCGGGGAGCCGTCACTCTTGTCCGACTTGCCACCGCGCTGCTTCTTCGCCCGGGGCGGCGCCTTGCTGCTCGCCCCCGACTCGTTGCCCGCGCCGACGAACTCGGTCTTGCCGTCGTCGATCTTCTGGTCGTCGAAGTGCAGGGTGGCGTAGCTGGCCGTGGCCGGCTCGCCGGCGTCGGTGAACCCGGCCCGGGTGAGCGACACCCCCCGGTACTCGATGTCCCGCCCCTCGCGGGCCAGTTCCAGGCAGGCCGCCGGGGCATCGCAGCGCTCGCCGTTGGTGGTCACCCCGACGATCTGCTTCGCGATCACGGCCGGGTCGGTGCTGCCGGCGAGCTGAGCGGCGAGCGCACTGATCACCACCGCGTCGTACGTCTCCGCGGAGTAGAGGTAGTCGCTGAGCTTCGGGTTGACGGTGAGTAGCCGTTCCTTGAAGTTCTCCGGGAGCGGGGTCAGCGGGGTGGTGCCCTTCATCCCGTTCACCAGCTCGGCGCGGTCCTTCAGTTCCGTCGCGTACGAGTTGAGCATGTTTCCGTCGGTGCCGTAGAGGCGCACCTGGGTGGTGGTGGCACCCCCATCGGTCTTGTCGCTGCCGCAGGCGCTGGTGGCGAGCAGTAGCCCCGCACAGGCCGTGATCACGGCCGCGCGCGAACCGCGTGATACGAGCATGGTCGTCCTTCCTCCGCCAACGGTCCGCAGGCACATTAGCGTGCCGGCGGGGACGGTGGGACCGTGGAGGGCGGTCCGGTCGGGAGGCCGACCCAGCCCGGTACGGAGCGTGACCATCGGACTGTGCCCTGGTCACCGCTTGACCGGCCGTCCTACTGTGCCGCACGTGACCGACGAAGCACAGCAGACGCTGGACGACGCGACCGCCGTGCTCCGCTCGGCGCTGGCCGGGGACGGCGACGCGGTGGTGGGCGCCTTCGACGCGGTGGTCGACCGGGCCGGGTTGGCCGGGGCGTACGGGGTGGCCTGGTGCCTGGCCGGCACCATGGTCGGCGACGTCACCCCCGGGGCCTGCGCACTCGACTTCCCCGGCATCGACCAGGCCGACTACGACACCCGCTGGGTGGCCCGCTTCGTCAGCGCGTACGCCAACCACGACGCCGACACCGGCGAGGCGCTCTTCGGCGCGGCGATGGCCGACGGGCTGCTGCCGGACTGCCTGCTCACCCTCGCCGGCTCGACTGTGGCGACGCTGCGCAGCCGGGCCGGCTGACCTCGCGGCCCCCGGCCGGGGGGACGGGCGCCGCGGGATCAGCACGCGCCGCCCCAGCCGCCGGTCCGTGTCCTACCGCTGTGGTACCTGTGGTGGCATGTCCGAGGCGATGCTCAGCAAGGTCCGCAAGCTGCTCGCCCAGGCGGAGGACCCGGCCTGCACGCCCGCCGAGTCGGCGGCCTTCACCGCCAAGGCCACCGAGCTGATCGCCCGCTACGGGGTGGACCGGGCGCTGCTGGCCGCGAGAGACCCGGCCACCGACCCGGTCGGCGACCGGGTGGTCGACGTGGTCGCCCCGTACGCGCGGGACAAGGCCGGGCTGCTCGCCGCGGTCGCCGACCCGCTGCGCTGCCGGTGCGTACGCCGCCGGCAGGGCAGCGGCTTCGCCATGCACCTGTTCGGCTTCGCCAGCGACCTGGAACGGGTCGAGCTGCTCTTCACCTCGCTGCTGGTGCAGGCCGCGCATGGGCTGGCCGGCGCGGTCGTACCGGCCGGTGAGCACCCGGCCGCCTTCCGCCGGACCTGGCTGGCCGGCTTCGCCCACGTGGTCGGCGACCGGCTGCGGGCCGCCGAGGCCGGCGCGGTCGCCGGGTCCGGCGCACCCTCCATGGCGCTGGTGCTGGCGGACCGCTCCGACCGGGTACGGCACCGACTCGCCGAGGTCTACCCACGGCTGCGGACCGCGGCACCCCGCCGGCTGGCCGGCACCGGCTTCGGCTCCGGCGTCGAGGCGGGTCGCCGGGCCGACCTGGGCGGCACCGGGGTGATGACCGGCCCGGCGTCGGCACAGGGCATCGGCTGGTGACCGTACGCCGGAGCGCACCGGGCACTGCCCCGCACGGGAGAGGCGTGGTCCGGGACGGGGTGAAGTTCCGCGTCGGGCGGGTCAGGTGCCGGTCCGCGCCACCGTGGCCAGGTAGCGGCAGAGCAGCTCGTGCCAGCCGGCCGTCAGCGCCTTGCGGTAGCCCTCGGCCGCCTCGCCGTGCCGGTCGAAGTGCCGGTGCTCGACCTCCACCCGGGTCCGCCCGTCGCCCTCGGGAACGAAGAGGACCTCGACCTCGCTCGCCCGCGCCGGATCGGGCACCGGCACCCGGTCGGGGCCGAGCTGCCAGGTGAAGACCAGCCGCCGGGGCGGGTCCCAGGTGAGCACCCGGCCCCAGTCGCCCCGGAAGCCGTACGGGCCGATCTCGTAGAGCATGCCGCCGGCGCGTGGCTCGATTCCCAGCTCGGCCAGCGCTTCCGGGCCGGACCAGGTGTACTCGCGTACCCACCAGTCGGTCAGCGCCCCGGTGAACACCGCGAACGCCCGGTCTGCGGTGGCTGGGGCCAGGAGGCTGCTGCGTAACGAGAACCGGTCGACATCCTGACGGACCTCATCCGGATCAGCCATGTCCTGTCCCATAGGCCCGGACCATACCGGCTGATGCCCCGCTGTGCAGCTTCCCGGAGTGCCCGCTTCCGGACAGCGGGAGATCGCTCTCCGGGCCGGCGGGTCCGGGCCGTTTCCCGCGTACGTCCGGCCCGCCGCCGACACGGGTGGCCGCCCGGAAAGCGGGTAACCGCGGCTGATCCGGCCCGGCGCATCGGGCCAGCTGGGAGCGGAGAGATGAGCGAGAGCGGAGCGAGCGAACGGGAACCGGACCCGACCAGCGAGCGGCTGGCCCACCAGCAGATCGGGTCGACCGAGCCCGACGTCCTGCTCGACGTGCCGGAGGTGTCGGTCGACTCGATCCGGCTGGCGGTCGACGGGCTCGACGCCGACCTGTCGCTGCGCGCCCGGCTGGCCAACCTGCTCCAGCTCGATGCCGGGGTCCGGGTGCACCTGGAAGGCGTGGAACTGGACATCACCGGCGTGCACGCCGAGGCGCTGCTCAAGGTCCGGCTGGAGAAGCTGCTGACGATCCTGGACCGGGCGCTGACCACGATCGACCGCAATCCTCAGATCATCGAGGCGCTGGCCCGGACGGCGGAGACCAGCATCGACGACGTCAACCGGTCCGCCCAGCAGCTCGCCGGGGCCGCGAGTCCGCTGCTCGGCCAGGTGGGGCAGCAGGTCGGTGCGGTCGGTGCGGTGGCGGACAGGTCCCTGCGGGAGCGCGCCGCCGAGCCGACGCCCGGCGTGCCGACGCCACCGTCCGGCGCCCGGTCGCCGCAGCCACCGAGCGGGCCGTCCGCCGGCGGCCAGGGCGGGCCGGGTGGCGGTCAGGCCGGGGTGCCGTCCGGTGGTGGCGGTGGAGGACAGCAGCCGTCGGCGGGTTCGACCGCGGGTGGGGCGGAGACCGGGGAGCCGGGTGCCGGGCCCGGGAAGCCGTCGCCGGGTAACGGTGGGGCGGAAACCGGGGAACGGCCGGAGGACGCCGAGGGCGAGCGCCTGAGGGGCGGACGGGCCGGCGCCGGCCCGCCGGGAGCCTCCGGAGCGGCCCAGGTGGCCGGTCAGGCGGGTGAGACGCTGCGCCAGGCCGGCCGGAGCGTCTGGGAGGCGATCCAGGGCGGCATGGGCCAGCACCGGCAGCAACGTCCGAAGCGTTAGCGAGCGCCCTGTGCGCTGGACCAGGGCCGGGACCAGCGACCGATCCCTCACCGCGTGGTGCGGGCCAGACCCGACCGAGACGATCAGAAGTCGGCGACCGCTGCGCGGTACCGCTCGGTCCACTGCCGGTTGAGCTCGTCGCTCTGGCGCTGGTGTCGGGGCGCGATGGTGCATCCCGCCGGCGCGTCGAGCCCGAGGAAGTCGAGGATGCGGCGCGTGGTGTCGACCATGTCCGCGTCGAGTTCCTCGTAGCACACGACGTGCGGCCGGATCCCCCACGAGGCGAACCACGCCTCCCAGGCCGCGTTGTGCTCCGTGATCATCTCGATGAGGTGTCTGATCCCGTCCGCGTCGAAGCGGGGTGCCCGCCCGTTGCCGGCGTTGCCGCCGATCTCTCCGTTGCCGCCGATGAACCAGCTGTCGGTCTGCTCGGCGCGCAGCCAGGACACCGCCTGGGCCAGTACGTCGTCCCGGCGCAACAGCACGAAGCGGGTGCGGCCGAACGCCCGGTTCAGCAGCGCGACCTCGTTGCCGGCAAGGTCGGGGTGGCTCGCGCCGAGCTTCTCGACTACCTCGTCCAGCGTGCCCCACATGAGCTTCGCGCCGAACACGCCGTTCTCGGTCCGGCCGGCGGCGAGCGCGGCTCGCACGTAGTCCGCGTAGTCGAAGCCACCCTCGGCGGTGCGGGGAAGCTGCCACCGGTCGGCCCACCGCAACTCGTCCGGCGCGCGGAAGTGCGCCTGGGGACGGCCGGCGACACCGGTGGACTCCAGCAACCCGAGCAGTAGTGAACTGCCGGTGCGCGGGGTGGCGCAGACGAAGTACGAGTCGACACGATCGGCGGGGTCCGGCGGCATGGCCGCAGGTAACCCCACCTCAGGCAGGTCCGGCAACCGAAATTGACCAGCCGCACCGGCGGTGTCGACAACGGGCAGACCGGACAGCCGGGATGTACGGGGGCAAAAGCAGAGCGCCGACCGGCGTTTCCGCTGATCGGCGCTCCTGTAGCCCGGCGAAAGGCTATGTGGCCAGGGGCGGGGTCGAACCGCCGACCTTCCGATTTTCAGTCGGACGCTCGTACCAACTGAGCTACCTGGCCGTGCTGCTCGGCTCATGCTACCCGGCAGGCGGGTTGTCCGCCGGAAGGGTCACACGCTCCGATACGCAGAACGCCGCGCAGCATTCGCGCGGCGTCAGCGCTTGCGGTCCTGACGGGACTTGAACCCGCGACCTCCGCCTTGACAGGGCGGCGAGCACTCCAACTGCTCCACAGGACCTAGCTCTGTTGCATCCGGCCGAAGCCGGACCGTGCCCCCAACGGGATTCGAACCCGTGCTACCGCCTTGAAAGGGCGGCGTCCTGGGCCGCTAGACGATGAGGGCGGCCCCGCCATCATTGCACACTCGCAACTTCAAGCGGACTTGCTCCCATCCGGCCCCGCCGGAGGCTTGGAAAGCATACGTGATGGCCGGGCGGTGGACCAAACCGGTATGGCAGGGGGCACACCGGCGGGTAAAACCGCAGTTCAGGGGCGGTGTCAGCGGAGCCGGGAGATCCCGTACCGGCGGTTCAGGTCGGGGATCAGGTGCTGGCAGGCGGCCAGCGTGGGCCGCCGGTCGCCGCCTCCGTCGTGCATCAGCACGATCGCGCCGGGGCGCACCGCGGACGCCACCCGTTTCGCGATCGTCTTCGCGGTGGGGTGGTCCCAGTCCTGTGGGTCGACGCTCCAGTGCAGCGAGCGCATCCCGAGCTGGCGGGCCACCGCCACCACCTCCGGGGTCCACCGGCCCCCGGGCTGCCGGTAGTACGGGATCTTGGCGTTCGGCACGGCCGCCCGGATCGCCTTGTCGGTGCGGACCAGGTCGGCTCGGATCTCCGCCACCGGTCGCCGCCCGAGGTTGATGTCGTGGTGCCAGCTGTGGTTGCAGAGCTGGTGCCCCTCCCGGGCGATCCGGGCAACCAGCTCCGGGTAGCGCTTCGCCCGGCTGCCGATCAGGCAGAACGTCGCGGTGACGTGGGCGGCCCGCAACTGGTCGAGGAGCCGGGGCGTCCACCGCGGGTCCGGCCCGTCGTCGAAGGTCAGCGCCACGCCCCGGTCGCCGCTGCTGCGGTGCAGACCGGCGGGGAGCGTGGTGGGCAGCGGCCGCAGCCGGGGCTTCGGCGGGGTGGTGCGGGTGGGTCGCGGCGAGGCGGTCGGCTTCGGCGCCGGCGGGGTGGCGGCGGCCGACGGCGGCGGGCCGCCGGCCTGGGACGGGTTGCGGGCGGGGTCGGCGCAACCGGCCAGTAACAGGACCAGGCTGAGGCCGAACGCCAGCGCGGAGCGTGGACGCATTGACGCTCCCGAAGAGGGGTCGGGGTACGCGGACGCCCCGACGGTACGGGACGCGGCCCGGGACCGGGAGGGGCGGTCAGTCCGTTGTCGACTGATCCAACGAGTCGCGTACGGCCCGCGCCAGCGAGAGCGCCTCGGTCAGGTCGACCGGGCGGACCACCCCGGCGGGCAGTGCGTCGGCCGGCCAGCCCGGGCCGGCGGCGAGCACCAGCAGGGGCCGGCGGGGTGCCGCGAGGAGGGCGGAGAGCTGGTCGGGGTCGGCGGTGGCCCGGGTGTGCGACCACACCACGACGGCGGCCGGCCCGGTCCGGTTGACCGCCTCGACCAGCGCCGCCACCGGCACCCGGGCACCGAGCATCCGGTAGCCCACCCCGGCCTCGGCCAGGGTTGCGGCCAGCGCCTCCAGCGGCAGGCTGTGCTGCTCCTCGTCGGCGCAGGAGAGCAGGATCCGGGCCGGGCCGGTGACCGGATGCGACCGGGCCGCCGCCGCGAACGCCTCCGAGACGCACCGGGACACCAGGTGCTCCACCTCGATCAGCCCGCCGGTGGCGGCGTGCCGGTCACCGATTCCGACGAGGACCGGGCGCAGCACCCCGTCCCAGGTGGCGACCACTCCGTCGGTGGCGAGGGCGTGCGCGATGGTCTCGCCGATGGCGACCGCGTCCAGCCGCATGGCGGCCCGGGCCAGCCCCCGGGCGACCGGCCCGGCCCGGCCGACCGGGATGGTCATCCCGCCGCCGTCCCGGGTGGCGCCCGGCCGGACCCGCGGCCCGGCGACGTCGAGGACGCTCCCCGCCGGCGTCTGCCGGGCCCAGCGGGCCGCCTCGGCCGGGGCCACCCCCTCGGCGGTGAGCCGTCGCATGATCTCCAGGCGGGCGAGATCGGCCGGCGTGTAGCGCCGGTGGCGCCCCGGTACGTGCTCGCTGGGGCCGAGACCGTAGCGCTGGTGCCAGGTGCGGAGCGTGGTGACCGCGACGCCCAGCCGACGCGCGACGGCCCCCGCGCTCAGCGCCTCATCGGCCACCCGACCGCTCCGACGCCTCATCCGCCGGGACGCCGGGCGGGATCGGGGCGGCGCCGGGGGTGCCCGGCGCGGGGTGCCCGGACTGCCGCAGCCGGTGCACCACCCCGCCCAGCCAGGGCGCGTACGCGCGGGGGTCGACGTCGAGGTCGGCCGCCAGCTCGGCCGGTTCGACCCAGCGCAGCTCGGCCACCTCGTCGGGGTCGGGCAGGGTGGGCAGCTCGGCCGGCACGTCGGCGCGCAGGACGTGGTCGTACTCGAATTCGACGCGGCCGGTGGCCGGGTCCTCGGCGTAGTAGACGTACACCCCGATCTCGGTGAGGGCGACCGGCTCGACCCCCAGCTCCTCGCGGAGCCGGCGGTTGGCGGCCTCGACCAGCGACTGGCCCGGCTGCGGGTGGCCGCAGCAGGAGTTGGCCCAGCGCAGCGGAAACCGGGTCTTGGCGGCGGCCCGGCGCTGGAGCAGCACCCGGCCGGCGGGGTCGACGAGCAGCACCGAGAAGGCGCGGTGCAGCCGGCCGGGCGGCTGGTGGGCGGCGGCGACGGTGGTCTCGCCGACCGGACTCCCGGCGTCGTCGACCAGCTCGACCAGGTGTTCCTCACGGGCGGTCATGGCCGGCACCGCCTTTCGTCCACGACTGCGGGGCTCGGCTCCGCGCTGCTCCTCGCGCTCACCGGGAGTCGCCCGTGATGCGGGAGGCGGCGAGCTTGCCGGAGATGAGAACCATCGGTACGCCCACGCCGGGCTGGGTGCCGGAGCCGACGAAGACCACGTTGTCCAGCGTGCGGTGCAGGTTCGACGGGCGGAACGGGCCGGTCTGGAAGAGGCTGTGCGCGGCGGCGAACGGCGTGCCGGCGGCCATCCCCTGCTCCTCCCACTCGGCGGGGGTGATCGCGCGCAGCACCTCGACGCCGTCGCCGAAGCCGACGTAGCCGCGCTCCTCGAGGGTGTCGACGAGCTGGTCGGCGTAGCGGCGGCTGAGGTCCCCGCGCCAGTCGAACGGCGCCCGGTGGAGGTTCGGCACCGGGGCGAGCACGTAGTAGGTGTGCCGGCCGGCCGGGGCGACCGACGGGTCGGTCCGGCTGGGGTTCGTCACCAGCAGCGACGGGTCGGTCATCAGCTCGCCCCGCCGGATCACCTCGTCGAACGTGCCCCGCCAGGACCGTCCGAAGTGGATGTTGTGGTGGGCGATCTTCGCGTAGCCCTGCCTGGAACCGACGTGCAGCACCACGCAGGAGGGTGAGTAGGTGAGCTTCCGCGCCCGGGTCGGGGGGAGCAGGTCCCGGTAGGCGACCGGCAGGTCCGGGTTGAGCACCACCACGTCGGCCGGGACGAACTCGCCGTCGACGGTCAGCACGCCGGTGGCCCGGCCGTGGGCGGTCTCCACCCGGCTCACCGTGGTGCCGTACCGGATTTGCACGCCGTGCTTCTCGGCCGCGCCGGCCATCCCCCGGGAGACCGCGTGGATGCCGCCGCGCGGGAAGCACACCCCGGCCACCGAGTCGAGGTACGCGATGACCGCGTAGATGGCCAGCGCGTCGTGCGGCGCCAGGCCGGCGTACATCGCCTGGAAGGAGAAGATCCGCTGGGTACGCGGGTCCTGGAAGAACTGGTTGATCTTCGTCTGGAGTCGCCGGAACGCCCCGCCGGCCACCAGCTTCAGCAGGTTGCCGGTGAGCAGGTCGGTCGGCGCATCCAGGTTGCGCTCGATGAAGTCCTTCCGTTCCAGCTCCCACAGCCGGCGCGCGTAGTCGACGAAACGCAGGTAGCCGTCGGCCTCCCGGGCGCCGCAGACCCGCGAGATCTCGGCCGCCATCCGGGTGGTGTCGGTGATGACGTCCAGCGTCGAGCCGTCCGGGTAGTACGCCCGGTAGGCCGGGTCGAGCGGGGTTAGGTCGAGCCAGTCGGACAGCTCCTCGCCGACCGCGCCCAGCGCCTCGGCGATCAGCCCGGGCATGGTGAGCACGGTCGGGCCGGTGTCGAACTCGTACCCGTCGACGCTGAGCCGGCCGGCCCGCCCGCCGGGCACCGGCTCGCGTTCCAGGACGGTCACCTGCCGGCCGGTTCCGGCCAGGTGCAGCGCGCACGCCAGCCCACCCAGGCCCGCGCCCACGACCACCACCCGGTCGGTACGTCCGTTCACGGTCCGCACGTGACCACCTCCTTCACAAAGTCGCCCCTCATGCCCGCCGCGTGGTGGCGGCGGTGGCGAGGCCCGTCAGCGCGGTGCGGGCGGTCTCGTCGATCGACGCCGTGTCCAGCGCGGTCAGCGCCTCGGCCACCCGGTCGGAGATCATCCGCTCGACCTGGACGGCCGCCCCGGTGTCGGCGACCACCTCGGCCAGCCGGGCCACCTCGCCGGCCCCGGTGACCGAGCCGGCCCGGTCCAGCGCCCGGCGCTGGGTCGGGTCGGCGAGTTGCCGGGCCAGCATGAGCAGCGCGGTGGGCTTGCCGGTGCGCAGGTCGTCGCCGGCCGGCTTGCCGGTGGTGGCCGGGTCACCGTAGACGCCGAGCAGGTCGTCGCGAAGCTGGAACGCCTCGCCGACGGCCAGGCCGTAGCGGGCGTACGCGGCGATCAGCGGCGCGTCGGTGGCGACGCCGGCCAGGCAGGCGCCGAAGAGCAGCGGTTGCTGCACGGTGTAGCTGGCCGTCTTGTAGCGGGCCACCCGCAGCGCCCGGTCCACCGACCAGTTCGCCGCGTCGTTCTCACCGAGCACGTCGAGGTACTGCCCGGCGACGGTCTCGATCCGCATCTGGTCGTAGCAGCGCCGGACGTCGAGCAGCCGGCTGGGCGGCACGGTGGCGTGCGCCAGCAGCCGGTCGGCCCAGACCATGCAGAGGTCGCCGATGAGCACGGCCACCGCGGCGCCGAACCGGTCCGGGTCGCCCGCGTGGCCGGCGGCCCGGTGCCGGGCGGCGGCGGCCCGGTGCGCGGTGGGCAGGCCGCGTCGGGTGTCGGAGGCGTCCATCACGTCGTCGTGCACCAGCGCGAACGTGTGCAGCAGCTCCAGGGCGGCGAGCGCCGGCAGCACCGACGGCAGCGACTCGTCGCCGCCGACCGCCCCGCGCCACCCCCAGTAGGCGAAGGTCGAGCGGACCCGCTTTCCACCGGCCAGCACGCAGTCGCGGGCCGCCGCGGCGAAGCCACCCATCGCCGCGTCGATCTCGGTGAGCGAGTCGACCTCGGCGGCCAGGAACGCCGCGAGCGTGTCGTCGACCCCCTTGATCAGGTCCTTGGTGAACGCGGCCAGCACGTCGCGGACCGGATCGTCCGTCGCTCCCGGCTGTGCCGGCGCGACGCGGAGGGCGTCGGCCGCAACTGCGTCGTTGGCCATGTCGGCGAGCGTACCCTAGGGTAACGAGTTGCGTCGATTGCTGCGTCGGATTCGAGGAGGGCCGGTGGACACGGATCTCACCGCTGCCTACGCCCGCTGCCAGGAGCTGCACAAACGCCACGGGCGCACCTACTATCTCGCCACCCGTCTCCTCCCGGCGTGGAAACGGCGGCATGTGCACGCCCTGTACGGATTCACGCGGTACGCCGACGAGATCGTGGACCGGACCGAGGACCTGCCGATGGCCGAGCGCGCCGCCCGGCTGGACGAGTGGTCCGCGCGCTTCCTCGTCGGGCTGCGCGGCGAGCCGGTCGACGACCCGCTCCTCCCCGCCGTGCTGCACACGATCGCCGTCTTCGACCTGGACCGGGCCGACTTCGCGTCGTTTCTCAACAGCATGGCGATGGACCTGACGGTCACGTCGTACCCGAGCTACGACGACCTGCTCGACTACATGGAGGGGTCGGCCGCTGTCATCGGCACCATGATGCTGCCGATCCTCGGCAGCAGCGACCCGGCGGCCGCCCGCGAGCCGGCCCGGCAGCTCGGCGTCGCCTTCCAGCTCACCAACTTCATCCGGGACGTCGCCGAGGACCTGGACCGCGGCCGGACGTACCTGCCCGACGAGGACCTGGCCAGGTTCGACGTCACCCGGGACGACCTGTTCGCGGCGAAGGCGCTGGGCCGCGCCACGCCGAGGATCCGGGAGCTGATCGAGTACGAGGTGACCCGCGCGCAGGCCCACTACGCGGCCGCCGCACCGGGCATCACGCTGCTCGCCCCCGCCTCGCAGGCCTGCATGCGGACCGCGTACGCGCTGTACGGCGGGATCCTCGACGAGGTGGCCGCCCAGGACTACGACGTCTTCGCGCGGCGCGCCGTGGTACCCCGGCGGCAGCGGCTGGCGGTGGCCGCGCGGGCCCTGCTCGCCCCGACCGGTGCGCCGGTGGTGATCCCCGGGCCGGCCCGGACCCCGGTCGCCGTGGGCTGAACCGGGGCGCCGGGTGGACGGTCAGAGGCAGGAGTGCAGCGCCTCCACCAGGTCGTCCACCCGGTCGTGCTCGGCGAGTCGGGAGGTGGCGTACGCGAAGGTGTAGCCGCGCTCGGGATCGGCCCAGGCGCTGCTGCCGCCGATCCCGCCCATGCCCCAGCTGCCGTCGGGCTCCCACTGCATGCCCAGCGTCCAGGACGCCCGCCGGTCCAGCACCAGGTCCGGGCCGTCGTACTGGACCCGGGTCGCCTCGGCGACCAGCTCGCGGCTGAACAGGCGTACCCCGTCCAGGGTGCCGTCGGCCAGCAGGCCCGCGTACAGGCGGGCCAGGGCGGCGGCGGTGGCGTGCAGGTTGACCGCCGGCACCTCCGCGCCCCGCCACAGCGGGCTGTTCACCACCGCCAGGTCCAGGCCGCCGGCCGGGTTGCCCAGCGCCCGGGCGCGCAGCGACCCCGGCTCGCCCAGCATCCGGGTCGGCCACCCCGGATCGCCGTACGTCAGGTCGGCGCACCGCCGCTGGTCCGCCGGACCGAGCCCGAAGCCCAGGTCGAGGCGCCACGGTGCGGCGATCTCCTCGGCCAGGAACCGGCCCACCGACCGGCCGTCCACCCGGCGGACCAGCTCGCCCACCAGGTGCCCGTACGTCCAGGCGTGCTCGCCCGCGACGGTGCCCGGCGCCCAGTCCGGCTCGGCGGCGGCCAGGTCGGCGCAGAGCAGTGCCCAGTCGGCGACCGCCTCCGCCGGCCTGGGAACCGGGAACGCCGGCAGCCCGGCGGTGTGGCTGAGCACCTGCCGGACCGTCGCCGGGGTGCGGAACTCCGGCCAGTGCGCGGCCACCGGGTCGTCGAGGTCGACCCGCCTCCGGTCGACCAGCATCAGCAGGCACAGCGCGGCCACCGGCTTGCCGACCGAGTAGACGTTCACCAGGGTGTCCGGCCGCCAGGCCGGCCCGCCGAGCAGGTCGACCGCCGGGGCGCCGTCGTACCAGACGGTCAGCGCGGCGCCGGTCTCCCGGCCGCCGGCGAACAGGTCCTGAAAGCAGTCCCGGACCGGGGCGAAGCGTGGGTGCATCCGGCCACCGTAGGGGGTCGGAGGTGTTACGAGCGCGGGAATTCCGGTGGGTGCGGTGGCCGACCCTTCGCCGGTGCGGAATGCTGGCGGGATGGCGGAGCCGGAACTGGTGGACGTGGTCGTCGTCGGGCTCGGGGTCGGCGGCGAGGAGGTGGCCGGACGACTCGCCGAGGCCGGTCTCACCGTCGTCGGGATCGAGCGGGACCTGGTCGGCGGGGAGTGCCCCTACTGGGGTTGCGTCCCGAGCAAGATGATGATCCGGGCGGCGAACGCCCTCGCCGAGGCGCGCCGGGTCAACGAGCTCGCCGGCGCGGCGCAGGTCCAGCCTGACTGGGCGCCGGTGGCGAAGCGGATCCGGGAGGAGGCCACCGACACCTGGGACGACAAGGTGGCGGTGGACCGCTTCGTCGGCAAGGGCGGCCGGTTCGTCCGGGGCAGCGGCCGGCTCGACGGGCCCGGCCGGGTCCGCGTGGGCGATCAGATGTTCCAGGCCCGGTACGGGGTCGTGCTCGGCACCGGCACCCGTCCCTCGATCCCGCCGATCGATGGGCTGGCCGACACGCCGTACTGGACGAACCACCAGGCCATCGAGGTGGAGGCGCTGCCGGAGTCGCTGCTCATGCTGGGCGGCGGCGCGATCGGGCTGGAACTCGCCCAGGTCTTCGCCCGGTTCGGCGTGCAGGTGACCGTGGTCGAGGCGGCGGACCGGGTCCTCGCCGTCGAGGAGCCGGAGGCGTCGGAGGTGGCCGCGGCGGCGCTGCGCGCCGACGGGGTGACCATCGCCACCGGGGTGAGGGCGGAGCGGGTCAGCCACGACGGGCAGAGCTTCACCGTGCACGGGGCCGGCGGCGCGGAATTCACCGCCGAGCGGCTGCTGGTGGTGACCGGCCGCAGGGCGCACCTGGAGGAGTTGGGCTTGGAGACCGTGGACGTCGACGCGTCCCAGCGCTACCTGCCGGTGGACGAGCGGATGCACGCGGCCGACGGCATCTGGGCGGTCGGCGACCTGACCGGTGAGGGCGCGTTCACCCACATCGCCATGTACCAGGCGGGCATCGTCGTCGCTGACGTCCTGGACCACATGCGGCGCACCAAGGGCGGCCCGGACCCCAGCGGCACCGCCAGCGTGGCCGGCGGCCCGGCCGGGGTGGCCAGCGCGGTCGGCGGCGCGATGAGCGCCGGCGGGGCGACCGCCGCGCCGGGCAGCATCCCGCGCGCCGACTACCGAGCGCTGCCCCGGGTCACCTTCACCGACCCTGAGGTCGGCGCGGTCGGGCTCACCGAGAAGCAGGCCCGTGAGCGCGGCATCAACGTCCAGGTCGGGTACGCGGACCTCACGTCGTCCACCCGCGGCTGGATCCACAAGGCCGGCAACGAGGGCTTCATCAAGCTGATCGCCGACGCCGACCAGGGCGTGCTGATCGGCGCGACCTCGGTCGGCCCGGCCGGCGGCGAGGTGCTGTCGGGGCTGGTGGTGGCGGTGCACGCGGCGGTGCCCGTCAGCCAGCTCCGGCACATGATCTACGCGTACCCGACCTTCCACCGCGCCATCGAGGACGCCCTCCGCCAGTTGAAGTGACGCCCGGTCTAGTCCGGCGTTTCGCCGTGCCGGCCGGCGCCGGCGGTGAACCGGGCGGCGCCGCGCATCGCGTCGGTGATCAGGGACTCCATGCCGAAGGCCAGTTCAGTGGCCATCGCCTCCGGCTCCGGCAGGCCGGCGTTGGCGAGCAGCGCGGCCCGGTCGTTGCGCAGGCAGGTCTGCGGGTGCCGGGCGATCTCGGCGGCCAGCCGCTCGGCCTCCGCCCGGGCGTCACCCGGCGCGACCAGCCGGTTCACCAGGCCCATCGCGTACGCCTCCTCGGCGGGGACCGGCCGGCCGGTGAGGATCAGGTCCATCGCCCGGCTCTCACCGATCAGCCGGGGCAGCCGTACCGTGCCACCGTCGATCAGCGGGACGCCCCAGCGCCGGCAGAAGACCCCGAGCACCGCGTCGGACTCGGCGATCCGCAGGTCGCACCAGAGCGCCAGCTCCAAGCCGCCGGCCACGGCGTACCCGGAGATCGCGGCGAGCACCGGCTTGGACAGGCGCATCCGGGTGGGGCCCATCGGACCGTCACCTTCCGGCTCGACCCGGTTGCCGCTCGGCGTGCCGATGGCTTTCAGGTCGGCGCCCGAGCAGAACGTGCCGCCGGCGCCCCAGAGCACGGCGACCGCCGCATCCGGGTCCGCCTCGAAGGCGCGGAACGCGTCCGCCATGGCCCGGGCGGTCGGTCCGTCGACGGCGTTCCGGGCCGCCGGCCGGTCCAGGATCACCGTGGTCACCGGCCCGTCGTGCTCCACGCGTACGCCCATCGGGTCAGCATGCCCGCCGACGACGCCGGCACGCCAGGTTTCCGCCGCGCCGTGCTGCCCCTTCAACAGGTCAGGTCAAGGCCCGCGTTCGCTACGAAGCTGATGACGTGAACGAATCGCGGGTGTCGGCCAGCCTCAGGAGCGCTCGCGCATCTCGGCGACGAATGCCCGCCAGGCGGCCAGGGTGAAGGTGAGGGCCGGGCCGGTCGGGTTCTTCGAGTCGCGGACCGCGACCAGGCCGGGGAGGTTGTCGGCGACCTCGACGCAGTTGCCGCCGTTGCCGCTGCTGCGGCTGCTCTTGCGCCACCGGGCGCCCGTCAGCTCCATGTCTCCGCCACTTCCCTGATGAGGTCGACCGACTGCCAGTGGGACAACGCCTCGCCGCGCACGTTCTCCCACGCGGCCATTATCGCCGCGATCTCATCGACGTCGCTAACCACTTGTCCCTGGAGCTGGTTGTCGAGGTAGCCGGCGAGTCGGTGGTCCGGGCAGGCCGCGATCACGAACGGACCGTTAAGGCCGGCGTATGCGCCGACCGAGGACGGCACGACGTGGACCCGGACGTGCGGTTCGGCGCAGGCGGCAACCAGCGCGTGGAGTTGCTCGCGCATCGTCTCCGGACCACCGACGGGCCGGCGGAGAACTCCCTCGTCGATCACGGCGGTGAGCTGCGGCGGGTCCTCTCGTCGGAGGATGCCCTGGCGGGCGAGCCGAGACGCGATGTGTCGGTCGATGTCGGTCCTCGGCAGCGTGCCGGCGCCGGTGAGAACAGCTCTGGCATAGGCCTCGGTCTGCAGTAGGCCCGGCAGAACGAGGGATTCAAAAGACCGCAGCGACACCGCCTCGCGCTCGATCTCCTGCCAGGGACGGAACCAAACGGGCTCACGACGTCTTGAAGTGTCCGGCCAGATGTCCCCGACGTCCCGCCCCAGCACCTTCGCCGCCGAGATCCGATGCCGGGGATGAGGGATGCGGCCCTCGCTGAGCCACCGCCCCACGGTCTTCGGGTCCACGCCCACTCGCTCGGCGAGCGATTCGGTCGTGTGCCCGGTCTCGCCGAGCGCCACCCGCAGCGCGTCGTTCACGGTCCCTCCATCGGACGTCTCAAATATCCACCGACCATATAGCTACGCGGTGTATCTGTCCGACCACCGAAGGGAGCGTGTTGGGCAGGACGGCGCGGCCGGTGGAGGCGAGGAGCCCGGCGGTCGGCGTCAGCGCTGGGGCCGCCCCGCCAACGACGTCGGGGCGGCCCCCTCGAACCACTTCGAAGGGAGCCATCCGTGCGTTTCCGGTTCTGGCGACACCAGCCCGAGAGGTCGATCCAGGTACCTCGGCAGCGGACGCCGCTGAACGAGTGGCCGAGCTGGGCGACCCGGCCCACCCAGGTCTTTCCGGCGACCGAACCGGGCCGAGCGGGCAACCTGACTCCGGCACAGCGCTGGCGGGCCGGCGGATGGCGGCGCGACGGCGGCGGGAGGTGAGCCGCCCGTCCCGTCCGCACCTGCCGATGCGTCCGCTGTGGCGGTGCCGGGCCTGTGGCGCGGAGTGGCCCTGCCAGCCGGCCCGACTGTCCCTGCTGGTCGAGTACCGCGAGGACCGGATCGCGCTGCTGGTCTACCTGGGCACCCTGATGGCCGAGGCGAGCGCGCAGTTGTCCCAGCTCAACGGCCACGCCGCGCCGGAGAATCTGGCCGAGCGATTCCTGTCCTGGGCGCGCGCCCGGTGACTGCGCCGGGCGCGGCGGGCCGGGGTGGGGGTCAGGTGCGACGGGCCAGGGTGGCGCCGAGGGCGGCGCCCACCACGCAGCCCACCCCGAGCAGTTGCGGCC
>NZ_QGKS01000076.1 GCF_003172935.1 Micromonospora sicca
GGACGCGGCAGGGGGAGGGATGGGGACATGGACGAGTTGCCCATAGGCCGTCGGGTGGCGTACTGGCGGGGCCGGCGCAAGATGTCCCAGCAGGTCTTCGCCGACCGGCTGGGCAAGTCCAAGAGCTGGGTGGACAAGGTCGAGCGCGGCGTCCGGCGGCTGGACAAGTTCTCCGTCCTCTACGAGATCGCCGACATCCTCCAGGTCGACGTCCAACTGCTGCTCGGCAAGGACCCGGAGCGGCGTACCGACGCGTTGAACTGCATCGACCAGGTCGAGGTCGAGGAGATCCGCGCCGCGCTGGAACGGTACGACTCGATGAGCGCGTACTTCGACGCCGCGCCGTGCCCGCCGCCGCTGGCCGACATGCGCAAGGCGGTCAACCATGCCTGGCTCACCTACCAGTACGGCCGGTACGGGATGCTCACCCGCGCCCTGCCGAAGCTGCTGCGCGACGCCCAGGCGGCCGACGCCGGCCACGGCGGCGACCAGGCCCGGGAGTCGGCCCACCTGCTCGGGCAGGTCTACCAGATCGCCTCCTCGGTGCTGCGCAAGCTCGGCGAGTGCGACCTGGCCTGGCTGGCCGCGGACCGCTCGATGGCGGTCGCCCAGCGGGCCGACGACCAACTCCTGGCCGGCATCGCCACCACCCGGGTCTGCAACGCGCTGGTCGCCATGGGCCGGGCCCGGCCGGCGCTCGAACTCAACGTCAACATCGCCAACCGGCTCGCCCCGGGCGGCGGCAACGACGCCTCCCCGGGTCGCCTCTCCGTCTACGGCATGCTGCTGCTCCAGGGCGCGATGGCCGCCGCCCGGATCGGCGACTCCGCCAGCGTGGACGACCTGCTCACCGGCGCGCAGGAGGCGGCGACGCTGCTCGGTGGCGACCAGAACCACTACTGGACCTCGTTCGGCCCGACCAATCTGGAGCTGCACCGGGCCGCCGCCGCGGTGGAACTGGGCGACGGCGGGCGGGCGGTGGAGATCCACCACGGCATCGCCGAGCCGGCCTTCAACGCGTTGCTGCCCGAGCGGCGGGCGCACCACCTGCTCGACATCGCGCGGGGCTACGCGCAGATCGGCGACGTGGCGAACGCGGGTGAGATGCTGCTGCGCGGCGACCGGCTCGCGCCGTCCGAGATCCGCTGCCGGCCGATCGCCCACGAGGTGATGTCGGACGTGCTCCGTCGCACACGGGGTGCGCCGCCTCCGCCGATTGCGGAGTTGGCTGTGCACATGGGAGTCGGAGTATGAGCGTGGTGCCGGTCGGATGAACGGTCCGCGCAGCGACGGGCACCGCGAGGTGCTGTACGTCATCGCCTGCGGTTCGCCGCTGGCTCGGCAGGTGGGCCGGCTGGTCGAGCTGGCCCAGCAGGACGGGTGGGACGTCTGCGTGGTCACCACGCCGGACGGCGCGAAGTTCGTCGACCGGACCGCGCTGGCCCGGCAGACCGGTCACCCCGTCCGCACCCACTACAAGAACCCGGGCGATCCCGACGTGCTGCCGGCGGCGGACGCGATGCTGGTCTGCCCGGCGACGGTCAACACGGTCAACAAGTGGGCGGTCGGGATCACCGACACCCTCGCGCTCGGGCTGTTGATCGAGGGGCAGGGGCTCGGGTTGCCCGTCGCCGCCGTGCCGTACACGAACACGGCGATGGCCGCCCACCCGGCGTTCCGGGCCAGCCTCGGCCGGCTGCGGGAGTGGGGGGTGGCGGTGGTCTTCGGCGACCACGTCGTCCCGCTGCACCCGCCCGGCGGCGGCGAGCGCCACCAGGACGCCTTCCCGTGGGGGGCCGGCCTGGCGGCCCTGCGTAGCCTGCGCCGACCGGTCGCCCCGGTCGCCTGAGCCGGGGACGGATGACCTCGGGGCGCGGCGCGGGGTCGTCCGCCGAGTTCCGCCGGCGCGCTGCCCGGTCCTGTTCGGGGCGCGTCCCGGCGGTCGAGGGCGTGTGTCACGGCCCGCGCCGGTAAGCTGGCCGGCCGTGAGCACAACCGGATCCCCACCCACGGTGGCCGACGTGGTGGCCGTGCTGGACGGCCGCTACCCGCCCGCCTGGGCGGAGGAGTGGGACCGGGTCGGCCTGGTCCTCGGCGAGCCCACCACCGGGGTGCGCCGGGTCGCCTGCGTGGTGGACGTGGTGCCCGAGACCGTGGACGAGGCGCTCGCCGCCGGGGCCGACATGATCGTCGCCCACCACCCGCTGCTGCTGCGCGGGGTGTCCTCGGTCGCCGCGACCACGTACAAGGGGCGGATCGTCCACCGGCTGATCAAGGCGGACGTGGCGCTGTACGTGGCGCACACCAACGCCGACGTGGCCGACCCCGGCGTCTCCGACGCCCTCGCGGCCCGCTTCGGGCTGACCGGGCTGCGGCCGCTGCACCGGCCGCGCCCCGGCTCCCCGGCCGACGGCCCGGGGCGGGGCATCGGCCGGATCGGCGAGCTGCTCGCCCCGATGACCCTCGCCGAGCTGACCCGGCACGCCGCCGCCGTGCTGCCCGTCACCGCCTGGGGAGTTCGCGCCGCCGGGGATCCCGGGCGTATGGTTCGTACCCTCGCCGTCAGCGGCGGCTCCGGGGACAGCTTTCTGGCCGAGGCGACCGCCGCCGGGGTGGACGCGTTCCTCACCGCCGACCTGCGCCACCATCCCGCCGGCGAGCACCTCGCCGCCGGCGGCCCCGCCCTGCTGGACGCCGCCCACTGGGCGACCGAACGCCCCTGGTTGGACGACCTGGCCGCCCACCTGCGGGCCGCGCTGGGCGTCGACACCGTGGTGTCCGACCTGGACACCGACCCGTGGACCGTGCACGCCGCCGCACCCCGTCCCGACGACAAGGAGCCCCGCCCGTGAAGGCTGACCCGAAGGTGCAGCGCCGGCTGCTCGACCTCCAGGCGATCGACACCGCCCTCGCCCAGCTCGCCCACCGCCGCCGGTCGCTGCCCGAGCGGGCCGAGCTGGAGGCCCTCGCGCGGGAACTCTCCGCGCTGGAGGACGAGCGGGTCCGCGCCCAGGTGGCCGTCGACGACCTGGACCGGGACATCGCCCGGCTGGAGAAGGACGTCGACCAGGTGCGGGCGCGCAAGAGCAAGGACGAGGCCCGGCTCGCCGCCGGCGGCGGCCCCGCCCGAGAGCTGGAGGCGCTCCAGCACGAGCTGGTCTCGCTGAACCGCCGGCAGAGCGACCTGGAGGATGCCGAGCTGGAGCTGATGGAGCAGCGGGAGACCGCGCAGGGCGTGCTCGACGGCATCGAGCGGCGGATGGCCGAGGCCCGGGACCGGCGCGCGGCGACCGAGCAGCGCCGCGACGCCAGCCTCGCCGAGATCGGCAAGGAGGAGGAGTTCAAGCGCTCCGCCCGTCAGCCGCTCGTCGGTGACCTCCCGGCCGACCTGGTCGGCCTCTACGACAAGATCCGCGAGGACACCGGGCTGGGTGCCGCGCTGCTCACCGCGGGCCGCTGCGGGGGCTGCCGGCTGGAGCTCTCCGGCGCCGACCTGGCCCGGATCCGCAAGGCCGACCCGGACGAGGTGGTCCGCTGCGAGGAGTGCCGGCGGATCATGGTGCGCACCAACGAGTCGGGCCTGTAGCCGTCGTGGCGGTCGGCGCGGTCGTCGTCGAGGCCGACGGCGGGTCCCGGGGCAATCCCGGTCCCGCCGGGTACGGCGCGGTGGTCCGTGACCCGGAGACCGGCGAGGTGCTCGCCGAACGCTCCGAGTCGATCGGCACCGCCACCAACAACGTCGCGGAGTACCGCGGCCTGATCGCCGGGCTGGAGGCCGCCGCCGAGCTGGGCGCGTCCGAGGTCGAGGCCCGGATGGACTCCAAGCTGGTGGTCGAGCAGATGTGCGGCCGCTGGCAGATCAAGCATCCCGGTCTGCGACCGCTCGCCGCGCAGGCCGCCGGCCTCGTCGGCCGGTTCGCCAGCGTGCGGTTCAGCTGGGTTCCCCGGGAACGCAACAAGCACGCCGACGCCCTCGCCAACGCCGCGATGGACGTGGCCGCCGGCAAGGCCCCGAGCCGGGCCACCGTCGCGCCGCCCCGGATCGTGGAGCCGCCGCGCGAGGTCGCCGGCCCCGACTCGGCGGCCCGCGCGGCCGCCCGCGAGGCGGCCGCCCGGGCGGCGACCGGCCGCGCCACCGGCACCGACCCGGCGACCACCCCCGCCTCCTGGGAGCCGCGCCCCACCGAGACCGCCACCCGGCTGATCCTGGTCCGGCACGGCGAGACCGAGCGGACCGTGCAGAAGCGCTACTCCGGCCGCGGCGACGTGCCGCTGACCGACCGGGGCCGCGCCCAGGCCCGGGCCACGGCCGCCCGGGTGGCCGCGCTGGCCCCGTCCGTCGCGGCCGTGGTCAGCTCGCCGCTGTCCCGGTGTACGGCCACCGCCGAGGCGATCGCCGCGGTCGTCGGCAACCCGCCGGTGCGCCCCGACGACGACCTGATCGAGTGCGACTTCGGGGCCTGGGAGGGGTGCACCTTCGCCGAGGTGCGCGAGGGCTGGCCGGGCGAGTTGGACGCCTGGCTCGCCTCGACCCGGGTCGCCCCGCCGGAGGGGGAGTCGTTCGCGGCGGTCGCCGAGCGGACCGGCCGGGCGGTCGACCGGCTGCGCGCGGCGTACCCGGGGGAGACCGTCGTGCTGGTCTCCCACGTCTCGCCGATCAAGCTGGTGCTGCGCGACGCCCTGGCGGCGGGCGACGCCTTCCTGCACCGGCTCTACCTGGACACCGCCAGCATCTCGCTGCTCGACCTCTACCCGGACGGCGGCGTCGCCGTGCGCGTGGTCAACGACACCGCCCACCTCGCCGCCCTCTGACGTCACCCCGCCGGGCCGGCTGCCCGCGCCGCTCGGCGCACGCGGCCGGCCGTTCGGCGCATCGCCGTCGCCCCGCTGAACGTGACCGCGTTCACAGGGTCGTAGCCTCCGGCCGTCACATGGCTAGTTACGACTTTCCCGGAGGTGTGTCACATGGCAGCACCCGAACCGGAGGCGCCGACCCCGGCGCGATCCAGGGCGAAGGACCACAGTCCCTGGAACTGGTTGCTCTTCATACCGATCGTGGTGCCGCTGATCCCGGCCCTCTTCAACGCCGACTCACCCCGGCTGTTCGGCTTCCCGCGGTTCTACTGGCTGCAACTGGCCTGGATCATCCTCGGCGTGGCCACCACCACGCTGGTCTACCAGATGACGAAGAAGCGGGGTGATCGGTGATGTGGCGTGACCATCTGACCGAGATCATCGTCTTCACGTTCCTCTTCCTGCTGGTCAGCGCGATGGGCTTCGTGGCGGCCCGGTGGCGGGCGCCGCGCGACATGGCGCACCTCGACGAGTGGGGACTGGGCGGCCGCAACTTCGGCGGCTGGATCACCTGGTTCCTGGTCGGCGGCGACCTCTACACCGCGTACACCTTCGTGGCGGTGCCGGCGCTGGTGTTCGGCGCGGGCGCGATGGGCTTCTTCGCCGTGCCGTACACGATCGTCATCTACCCGATGGTCTTCCTGGTGCTCTGCCGGCTCTGGTCGGTGTCGCACCGGCACGGCTACGTCACCCCGGCCGACTTCGTCCGCAACCGGTTCGACTCGCCGGTTCTGGCGCTGCTGGTCGCCATCACCGGCATCGTCGCCACCATGCCGTACATCGCCCTGCAACTGGTCGGCATCGAGTCGGTGCTCAAGACGATGGGCGTGACCGGCGACAACGCGCTGGCCCGGCACCTGCCGATCATCATCGCGTTCGCCATCCTGGCGGCCTACACCTACCAGTCGGGCCTGCGCGCCCCCGCGCTGATCGCCTTCGTCAAGGACTCGCTGATCTACATCGTGATCCTGGTGGCGATCATCTACCTGCCGTACAAGCTGGGCGGCTGGGGCGACATCTTCAACGCGGCGGACGCGAAGTTCAAGGCGTCACCCGCCCCCGGGGACGGCATCCTGCTCAACGCCAACAACCAGCTCCAGTACGTCACCCTGGCGTTCGGCTCGGCGCTGGCGCTCTTCCTCTACCCGCACAGCATCACCGGCGTGCTGGCCAGCCGGAACCGGGACGTGATCAAGCGGAACATGTCCGCGCTGCCGGCGTACAGCCTGCTGCTCGGGCTGATCGCGCTGCTCGGCTACATGGCGATCGCGGCGGGGGTGAAGCCGCTGCCGGGCGCCAAGGCGGGCAGCGTGGACAGCAACACGGTGGTGCCGCTGCTGTTCGACCAGCAGTTCCCGAGCTGGTTCGCCGGCGTCGCGTACGCGGCGATCGGCATCGGCGCGCTGGTGCCGGCGGCGATCATGTCGATCGCGGCGGCGAACCTGTTCACCCGCAACATCTACAAGGAGTACCTGAAGCGGGACGCCAGCCCGGCGCAGGAGGCGCAGGTCTCGAAGGTGACCTCGCTGCTGGTCAAGGTGGGCGCGCTGGCGTTCATCATCTTCCTCGACCCGCAGTTCTCCATCGACCTCCAGCTCATCGGCGGCGTGATCATCCTGCAGACGCTGCCGGCCGTGGCCCTGGGCCTCTACACCCGCTGGTTCCACCGGGGCGCGCTGATCGCCGGCTGGGTGGCCGGCATGGGCATGGGCATGTGGATGCTCTACCAGATCGCGAATCCGGCGACCGGGAAGAAGCACTTCGCCGGCTCGGCCTTCCCGCTGTCCGAATTCGGCTTCGACACCAAGAAGACGATCTACGTGGGCATCGTGGCGGTGCTGGTCAACCTGGTGGTCGCCGCGCTGGGGACGCTGGTCCTGCGGGCCGCGAAGGTCACCGGCGGGGTGGACCACACCACGTCGGACGACTACTTCGCCGACGAGGGTGACCCGCGCGTCACCCCCGGCACCGACCGCGACGCCGACTCCGCCCGCGAGCCCGTCGCCTGACGTGCAAGGAGGGGCCCCCTGTTAACGCCTGGCGTTGTACAGGGGCCCCTCTTAACATCTGCGCCGCCCGGCGCGCGCCTCAACGGGGGCGGGGGCGGGATTGCAGGGCCTGGTTGAGGCGGTGCAGCAGCTGCGCGAGCGTGTCCCGGTCGTCGGGGGACCAGGTGGCCAGGATGTCGCCGTAGAGCCGGGTGCGGGCCGCCTGGACGGCGGCCATCCGCTGCAGCCCGGCGGCGGTGGGGGAGACCACCGTGCCCCGACCGTCGGTCGGATCGGGGGCACGGGCGATCAGGCCGTCCCGCTGCATGGCGGAGAGCTGGCGGGTGACCGTCGAGCCGTCCAGGTTGAGCGTGGCGGCGAGCGCGGAGACGTTCTGCGGGCCGGCGTCGGCCAGGTGCCGCAGGATCACGTACGCGGCCCGGTCGAGCAGCCGGTGCTCCATGGTGCCGGTGCCGCGCCGGGTGGCCTCGCCGAAGCGCATCAGCAGCGCCACCTCGGTCTCGATCCGGCCGAGGGTGACCTCGCCCGGGTCCGTGCCGGGCGTGCGGTCGTCCGTCATAGCTGTATGATACAACAGAGTTACCTGTACGATACAGCTATCTGTCTGGAGGCGCGGAGTGGATCGGCGATCCGAACCCAACCGCAGTGCCATCTACGCCACCACCCTGGTGGCCTTCCTCGCCATCGCCGGCATCGCCGTGGTGGACCCGATCCTGCCGGCCATCGGCGAGGCGATCGGCGTCACCGCCTGGCAGGTCGAGCTGCTCTTCACCGCGTACATCGCGGTGATGGCGCTCGGCATGATCCCGGCGACCCTGGCCAGCGGTCGCTTCGGCTTCAAGCCCGTGCTGATCACCGGGGTCTCGGTGGTCGGCGCCGCCGCGATCCTCGCCTCGTTCAGCGACAACATCGTGCAGCTCTCCGTGCTGCGCGGAGTCTGGGGGCTGGGCAACGCGATGTTCTTCGCCACCGCGATGGTGGTGCTGGTCAACCTCGCGATCGACCGGGAGTGGGTGGTCGGGCTCTTCGAGACCGCGCTCGGGCTCGGCTTCGCCGTCGGCCCGCTGATCGGCGGCCTGCTGGGCCACGTGAGCTGGCGGCTGCCGTTCTTCGTCTGCGGCGTCTTCATGGTCCTCGCGCTGGCCGTCGCGTCCCGCAAGCTGCGCGAGCCGGCCAACCGCCAGGCGCCCGTACGCGTCCGTCAGATCTTCGCCACCTACCGCAAGCCGGCGTTCGTCACGCTCTGCGTGGTCACCGCCGCCTACAACTTCGTCTTCTTCGTGGTGCTCGGCTACACCCCGCTCTTCCTGCACCTCGACGTGGTGCCGCTGGGGCTGGCGTTCACCGCGTGGGGCCTCGGCCTGGCCGTCGGCATCCTGGTGATCGGGCACCGGCTCGCCCACCGGATCGGCGCGGTGCAGACCGTCGGCGTGGCCATCGCCGGCCTGCTGGTCTGCATGGTTCTCTTCGCCACGTCCCACTCCACCGCCCGGTCGCTGGTGGTGCTGGTGCTCGCCGGCCTCTGCATGGGCCTGGCCAACGCCAACCTCACCGACCTGGCGCTCGGCCTCGGCTCCAGCGACCGCCGGGTGGCCACCGGCGCGTTCAACCTGGTCCGCTGGGGCGCCGCCGCGCCCGCCCCGATCATCTCCGGCAAGCTCGCCGAGCACGGGCTGGCGCTGCCGTTCTGGGTCGGCTTCGGGGTGCTCGCCGTGGGCGTGCTGGTTTACCTGGCCTTCGCGCACGTGATGGCCGCCGGCTACGGCGAGCGGGTGCTCTGGTCCCGCTGGAACTCCGCGGCCCGCGACGCCGAGCACGCCCCGGAGGAGCCGGTCGGCGAGGCGTACTGAGCTTTCCCCTCCGCACCTGGTCGAACCGCCCCGGCGCCGCGTCGCGCCGGGGCGGTTCGGCGTCCTGGGCCCACCCGACGGCGGGTTTCAGCGCAGCGCGCGCCAGAGCAGGTAGAGGCCGATCGCCGTGCCGAAGACCACGATCAGGGTCTTCAGCACCACCGGCGGCAGCCGGCGGACCAGCCGGGCGCCCATGTACCCGCCGACCAGCGTGGCCGGCGCGACCACCGCGACCGCCGCCCAGTTGACCGGGCCGAAGAGCGCGAAGACGACCAGCGTGGTCAGCCCCACAACCGCGGAGAGCAGGTTCTTGATCGCCGACACCCGGGCCAGCGTGGTGTCCAGCACCAGGGCCAGGCCGGCGACCAGCATCACCCCGAGCGCCGCGCCGAAGTAGCCGCCGTAGACCGCGCCGAGCCCGACCATGGCCTGGACGGTGACGGTACGGCGGCGCGGGCTCAGCCCGGCCGGGTGGCCGACCAGCCGGCGCAGCGGATCCTGGAAGGCCAGTACGGCGGTCGCGCCCAGCACCAGGAACGGCACCACCAGTTCGAAGGCGCGCGCCGGGGTGGCCAGCAGCAGCAGGCAGCCGACGATGGTGCCGGCGATCGTGGTGGGCACCAGCGTGGCCAACCGCCGGGCCGGTGGCAGGTCGGCCCGGCTGCCCGCGACGCTGGCGACGTACCCGGGGAAGACCGACACCGAGTTGCTGACGTTCGCCGGCACCGGCGGCAGCCCGACCGCGATCAACGCCGGGAAGGTGATGAGGGAACCGCCCCCGGCCACCGCGTTCACCGTGCCCGCGGCGAGACCGGCGGCGAGCAGGAGCGCGGCGTCGGAGAGGTCCATGATCCCCAGAGGCTAGTACGCCCCCGTCCGCGCCGCCCAGGTGTCGGTGGCCCCGGCATCGCCGCCAGGCCGCTGTGAAGCTGATGACGCGGATGAATCACGATCCCGGTCGCGCCGGGCCCGCGGGCATGATCCTCCGGGGTGGAAATGGGTGAGCGAGCCGCGTCGTTAGGATGGAGGCGCGACGGACGAGTCGACCGGGCGGTCGCGTCGACGGGCTCCGGCCCGTCGCCGAGGAACGTCCGGACTCCACAGGGCAGGGTGGTTGCTAACGGCAACCCGGGGTGACCCGCGGGACAGTGCCACAGAAAACAGACCGCCGGCCCGATACGGGACGGTAAGGGTGAAACGGTGGGGTAAGAGCCCACCAGCATCCCGGGTGACCGGGATGGCTAGGTAAACCCCACCCGGAGCAAGGCCAAGAATGGGTCGTCACCGCAAAGATGACGGTCCGCGCAGACGCTTGAGGGCTGCCCGTCCGATGTCTGCGGGTAGGCCGCTGGAGCCTGCCGGCGACGGCAGGCCGAGATGGATGGCCGCCGCCGACGGCGCCCCTCGGGGCGTCATCGGTCACAGAATCCGGCGTACAGGTCGACTCGTCCGTCGCCCACCAGGTCGCGGCCTTGATCAAGGCTGCGACCTGGTCGTATTTCAGCTGTCTACGGGCGTTGGCGGCAATCATCGGTTGGCGTTCGACGCCTTACTGAGATCCCGCTGCCATGAAAAGGGCGGACGCGGCGCGTAGAAATTGGCATCATCGAGACGTAGCTATTGTGCGGCTCCCCGAACTCGCCGGTAAATAGACGCGCGATCGCCCTCAATCATCCTTTTCCGGTGTGAGGTCTTCTGGTCGATTCTCCGATGGCACCACACGCTCGCCGGGGGATTCCGGAGATGGCAATGGGGAACTCCGACGGTTAATGGGCGAACAGGGCTCGTGCGGGAGGGGGGTCTTGTGACTGGGAAGGCGCAGGCGGCCGGCGTGGCGGCCAGGCCCCTACGAACCGCGGGTTGGTCGTGGTGGGCCGATGTGATCGCCTCGGTCGGCGCGGTCAGCGTGCTGATCGTAGCCGCGCTCTGGGTGCGGAGCGGCGGGGTGCAGGATCTTCGTGGCTGGATGGCGGGCCTGACGTCCATCGGTCGGCTGACCGGGCTTGTCGCGGCCGACCTGCTGCTCATCCAGGTGCTGCTGATGGCGCGCGTGCCGTGGATCGAGGGCACCTACGGACAGGACCGGCTCGCCCGTTGGCACCGCGTCGTCGGGTTTGTCTCCTTCGATCTGCTGCTCGCGCACATCGTGCTGATCACGGTCGGTTACGCCGCGACGGATGGGGCCTCCGTGACAGGCGAGGCGTGGAGCCTGGTCACCACGTACCCGGGAGTGCTGCTGGCGGTCGCCGGGGCGGCCGCCCTGACGATGGTCGTGCTCACCTCCCTGCGGGCCGTGCGGCGGCGGCTGCGCTACGAGTCGTGGCACCTGCTGCATCTTTACGCCTACCTCGGCGTCGGCCTGGCGCTGCCGCATCAGATCTGGACCGGGGCCGACTTCACCAGCTCCCGGGCCGCGACGCTGTACTGGTGGACCGCATACGCCGCGTGCGCCGGCACGGTGGTCGCCTTCCGACTGGGGCTGCCGACCTGGCGGACGCTGCGGCACCGACTCACGGTCGCCGCAGTCGTCCCAGAGGCTCCCGGCGTCCACTCGATTTACATGCGCGGACACCACCTGGACGAGTTGCCGGTACGCGCCGGGCAGTTCTTCCAGTGGCGCTTCCTCAGCGGCCCGGGCTGGAGTCGGGGCCATCCGTACTCGCTGTCCGCGGTGCCGCGTGAGGACATGCTGCGGATCACGGTGCGATCCCGCGGCGAGGGCAGCGAGAAGGTGTCAGAGTTACGGCCGGGAACCCGTGTGCTGATTGAGGGGCCGTACGGCCGGCTGACCGCCGCCCGGCGCACGGCTCCGCGGCTAACCATGATCGCGTCCGGGATCGGAATTACCCCGCTGCGGACCTTATTGGAAGAGTTACCGTACGCGCCGGGCAACGCCACGCTGCTGTACCGGGCTCGCTCGGCAGAAGACCTGGTGTTTCGCCAGGAACTTGAGCGCCTCGCGGCCGTCCGCGGCCTGCGCGTGGAGTACCTGTTGGGGTCGCGCGGGCGGGAGGACTCGTGGTTGCCGGCCGGATTCGGCGACGACGCGAAAACCTTGGGCGACCTTGTCCCGGACGTCGCGCAGCACGACGTGTTCGTCTGCGGACCGGACGAATGGATGCAATCGGTCGTACGGGCGGCGCGGCAGGCAGGCGTGCCGGCGGAGCGCATTCATCTTGAGCGCTTCACCTGGTAACTCGGCCATCCAATCCTCATGGCGCTCACAATCCGACCTGAGGAGGAAGACATGCGTAAGATCACGATCTGGTTCCTCGCCACGATCGCCGTGGTGGTACTTCTCTTCAACTACCGGACGTCGACCAGACCCGACAGCTCGCCTTCGACCGGGACCGTTGGCGACGCAGGCGTGCCGGGCGTTGCGCCGGTGGACCCCGGGACGTCACGGCGCACCGTCAAACGGTCCGGTTCCACCACCGTCGCCAACGGCCCGATCGTGCAGACGAAGCGGGGGCGCGTCCAGGTGCAGGCCCAGATCAGCGGTGGCCGGATCACCGAGATCACGCCGATGACGGTGCCGAACTCGAACAACCGCTCCCGCGAGATCAACAAGCGCGCAGTGCCGCAGCTGCGCACGGAGGCGCTTGCCGCGCAGAGCGCGCAGATCGATGCGGTGTCCGGGGCGACGCTGACCAGCGATGGCTACAAGGAGTCGCTCCAGGCCGCGCTGGACGACGTTCACTTCAAGGCCAACCCGTGACCAGGCAGGCGTTCGTCGAGCAGATCATGGGTCTGCCCGTCAGCGTGCATGTGCGCGGTCCCGGTGCCGACTCCCCGGCGGCGGCGAACGCCGTCGCCGGGGCCTTCGCCGAACTGCGCGCGATGGACGCCGTCTTCAGCCCGTACCGCCCGGACAGCCGGCTGAGCGCCCTGAACCGGGGAGAGCCGGTAGATGACCCGTTGGTCGACGCGGTACTCGACCTGTGCGAGCAGGCGCGGCAGCGTACGGGCGGCTACTTCAACGCGTACCTTCCCGAAACCGGCGGTGGCACCCGCTTCGACCCGTCCGGCCTCGTCAAGGGCTGGGCCGTCGAGCGCGCCGCGGAGCATCTGGAGGGGTACGCGTTCTACCTGAATGCCGGTGGGGACATGACGGTACGCGGATCCTGGCGCGTGGGCGTGGAGGATCCGGCCCAGCCCGATCAGCTCCTCACCACCATCGAGGTCGTCGACGGGGCCGTCGCGACCTCGGGCAGTGCACACCGCGGAGCGCACATCGTGGACCCGCACACCGGCGCCCCCGCCCGGGGCGTGCGCTCGGTCACCGTCATCGGCCCGTCCCTGACCTGGGCGGACGTGTACGCCACCGCAGCGGTTGCGCAGGGGCCTCAGGCGGTGACATGGCTCGCCACGCTACCCGGGTACGAGGCCCTGCTCGTCGGCGACGACGGCGCCCTACTGGCCACGCCCGGCTGGTCACTACCCGCCTAGGTCGACTCGTCCGTCGCCCACCAGGTCACCGCCTCGATCAACGCGGTGACCTGCTGTGAAGTAGCCAGGCGCTCAGTCGTGCTCGGGTGCGCCGGTCACCCGGTGGGATGCCGCGTGCATCACCTCGGTCACCAGTCGGCGCGCATGCCCGCCTCCGGCGCGGTAGAGGGCGCGGCGGCCGTCCCGTCGCACGCTCACCAGCCCCGCCAGCCGAAGCTTGCCGAGGTGCTGCGACACCGCCGGCCGCGCCATCCCGACCGCCGCCACGAGCGCCGTCACGTCGTACTCGCCCTCGCTGAGCAGCCACATCAGCCGTAGCCGCGTTCCGTCGGCCAGCATCCGCAGCATTTCGGTCGCCGCCTCCACCTCCTGCCCGGGGGGAAGGCGTTGTTGCAAGTCGCTGGCATCTGCAACGTTGTCGCGTGCGTACATGAGCACATATTATCGCCGCCGTCGAGGGGTACGGATCGTCCGTGCGACCGCACGACCTGGGGGAGCGGTGAACGACCACGACCACGAACACGACGACCACGAACACGACGACCACGAACACGACGACCACGAACACGACGACCACGAACACGACGACCACGAACACCGCCACCGTCATGGCGGCCGGCTCGCTGCGTGGTGGCATCGGCTGGCCCACGCCGTCGTCCCGCACTCCCACGACTCGCGGGCAAAGATCGACCCCGCGTTGGAGTCCTCCCGCGACGGTCTCCGCGCCCTGTGGATCTCCCTGGTCGGCCTCGGGGTCACGGCCGTCGCCCAGGCGGTCATCGTGGTGCTCTCCGGTTCGGTCGCCCTGCTCGGCGACACCCTCCACAACGTCGCCGACGCCCTGACCGCCGTACCGCTGGGAATCGCCTTTCTCCTCGGTCGCCGTGCGGCCACCCGCGCCTACACCTACGGCTACGGCCGTGCCGAGGACCTCGCGGGCATCATCATCGTCGCGGTCATCGCCGCGTCCGCCGTCGCCGCCGCCTGGACCGCCGTCACCCGGCTGCTGCACCCCACCGACGTGGCACACCTGCCCTGGGTGGCTGCCGCCGGTCTCGTCGGCTTCGTCGGCAACGAGCTCGTGGCCCAGTACCGCATCCGCGTCGGCCGACGCATCGGCTCCGCCGCCCTGGTCGCCGACGGCCTGCACGCCCGCACCGACGGGTACACGTCCCTCGCCGTCCTCGCCGCCGCCGGCGGCGCCGCACTCGGCTGGCGCTGGGCAGACCCCGTCGTCGGCCTGGTCATCGCCGTCGCCATCACCTTCGTGCTCAAGGACGTCGCTCGCGAGGTCTACCGACGCCTCATGGACGCCGTCGACCCCGCCCTGGTCGACCAGGCCGAAACCGCGCTGCGGGCCGTCGACGGTGTCCGCGACGTGGCCGCGGTGCGACTCCGCTGGATCGGGCACCGGCTGCACGCCGAAGCGGAACTTGTCGTGGACGCCGACCTCAGCCTCGTCGCCGCACACGAGATCGCCGCCGACGCCGAGCATCAGCTCACCCACGCCGTGCCCCGGCTGGCCGGCGCCACCGTGCACACAGATCCGCACAGCCACCCCGGCCGACACCACCACCCTGATCTGTCCCACCGGCGCCGGCAGCCCTTCCGCTGATCGGCGCGAGCGGCATCAGCGAAGCTGCTTCTACCCCCCTATGTAGAGTTCCGATACAGTACTAGCCGTGCGGATGACGATCCCGGTGGCGAAGGTGCTCTCGGCGCTGCTCGCCGACCCGGCGGCCGAGCGGTACGGCCTCGACCTGATGAAGCTCACCGGTCTGCCCAGCGGCACCCTCTACCCGGTGCTGCACCGCCTCCAGGCGGCCGGCTGGCTCCTCGCCGATTGGGAGGAGGTCGACCCGGCCGCCGCCGGCCGGCCCGCCCGCCGGTACTACCGGCTGACCGCCGAGGGAGTTGGCGCCGCCCGGCAGGCGCTCGCCGAGCTGCGGGCGTTGAGCCCCGACCCCCGACCGCGCCGGGGTGGCGCCGAGCCGACCGGAGCTCCCGCGTGGTGACCCGGCGGCTGGCCGAGCGTCTGCTCCGGACGGCCGCCCGGCGCTGGCCGGCCGAGGTGCGCGACGAGCTGTCCCGCGAGTGGCACGCCGAGCTGCATGTGCTCGCCGAGCGGGGGGAGCGGCTGCGGATGCTCCGGTTCGCCGGCAGCCTGGCCGTTGGCCGGGCGCGCGTTCCACTGGTCGCGCGATCTGGACTGGACGGACCGTTCCGCCGGACGGTGGCCACGCTGCTCCTCGCCCCGCCGGCCGGCGTGGCGATCATCCTGGTCGCGGCGGTGCTGATGAATCTGGTGTACAACCAGCTGCTCGCCACGGTGAGCTGGGCGAACGCCGTCCAGTTGCCCGTGCTGACCGGTGTCACCGCCGGGCTGGCGGTGCTGCTGGCCCGGGTCGTCCGCCGCGGCGCCGCCCGCACCGCCCGCACCGGGCCGGCGCGCAACGCGCTCGGCGTCGTGTTTCCGATCGGCGTCACCGCCGTCCTCGTCGAGTACACCCTGAACGAGACCACCGAGAAGCTGACCCGCGTCGCGCCGGGCCTGGTGCTCTGGCTCGCCGGCCTGACCCTCTCGCTGTACGGCGCGGGGCTGCTGGCCGGCCGGGGCCGGGTCCGCGCCGCCTGGCTGGTGGGCGTGCTCGGCGCGCTCGTCGCCGCGGACCTCGCCGTGGTGCTCACCGTGGTCAACCTCATCTCCGGCGGCCCGGAGACGGTCATCGACGGTGTGGCCCAGGGCGACACCGTCGACCGGGTCTCCGCCCCACTGTGGCTCTTCACCAGCTGGACGGACTGGTCGTTCGGGCTGCCCCGGCCGACGAAGCGGGAGATCTTCCTCATCACCGATCTCGTGGAACTGCAGCCCTTCCTCTATCTCGCCTGCACCCCGTACGCGCTGGCCTACGCGATCCGGGCGGCGCGGCCGGCGGCGCCGGAGCCGATCGCACCGCCCGCGCCGGTGCCCTCCGGCGCCTGAGCCTCGGCCCGACCAGCTCACCTCGCGGCGCACCCGCTCGTACTCGCGGGCCAGCTCGGCGTCGATCCGCGCCATCCGCTCGTCGGTCAGCTCCACCGCGGGCTGGTACGACGGCCGGCCGGCGAGCATCCGCCGCCGCAGCCCGGTCGGCGGATAGATGGCGAACAGCGACGCCTCCTCCCGTACCGACGACTGCCGCAGCAGCGGCAGCCGGCCCGCCGCGGCGGACCGGGACTCGGCGACCGCCGCCCGCCACCGGTCGGGCCCGTGTCCGGCCCGCGACTCCCGGCGGACGGCGTGCGCGATCGTCTCCCCGGCGAGGAAGGCGTCGAGCATGCGGTGTCCGGCCCGGCGGCCGGGTCAGTCCGGGCAGGGCAGTCGCTCCATCGGCGCCGGTGTGGCGGCGGCCTGCACCACCTGGGCGAAACACGCCGCGACGTTCGCCCGCTGCCAGCCGAAGACCGAGGCGGCGGTCTTCGCCATCCGGACCCGGAAGACCAGCCGGACGCCCGGACCGACGTCCTCCACCGCCAGCACCTCCACCCCGGCGACGGCGTCGGCGGCGTCCCGCAGCGCCGGCCCGGACGCCGACGGCACGGCCAGCAGCGCGGCCCGGGTCCGCTGCGCCGTCGCCGTCACCTCCCGGTCGGCGCGCCGGTCCAGCCGGTGCTGGGACCGGTCCCGCAGCAGCGGCACCGCCACCAGCACCCCGGTCGCGGCGAGCGCCGCGAGCACGGCGGCGGCCAGCAGCCGGCGTCGCAGCCGCGCCGATGTTCCTCCCCCGTACCGCACCCGGGGATTGTGCGTCACCGACCCGGTGGACGGCTGCCCCGTTCTTCGCCGTTCCGGCGTCCGACGGCCGGGAGCACGTCTAATGTGGAGGACATCGGGGACTATTTGTGGCGATCCGGTGGCGGCCGGACGCCTAGCGGTGCACAGTGATCTCATGAGCGACAGCGGAAGTGGTGCGCACTACTACTGGTGCACGCGACACCACCGGGTCGAGACCGATGACAACGTGTGCCCTGCGAAGCACGTTCTCGGACCGTACCCCTCAGCCGCCGACGCGGAGAACGCCCTGCAGAAGGTGCAGGAGCGCAACGAAGCGTGGGAGGCCGAGGACGCCCGTTGGGCCGGGGAGGACAGGTAGACGGCGCGGGACGGCCCGCGTCGAGGTACTCCGTGCTCCGCGAGGAGCCACGTGAGAGCACGTCCCCAAGGAGGGAACCAAGATGGCCGAAGCACAAAAGGCCACCACCCGCCCGGCCGCCAAACGTACGACCGCGACGAAGACCACCGCGACGCGACGGTCCACGGGGGCTGCCACGGCCCGGACGGCGACGGTCACCAAGGCGGCGCCGAACGCCTCGGGCGCCGGCGCCGGTCGGGTGCCGGCGAAGCAGGCCGTCGCGAAGAAGGCGGCCGCCAAGAAGGTCGTGGCGGCGGCACGCAAGGCGCCCGCGAAGATGGCGCCGGCCACCAAGACCGCCGCGAAGCAGGCGCCCGCTAAGAAGACCACCGCGAAGAAGGCGCCCGCGAAGAAGGCGCCCGCGAAGAAGGCGCCCGCGAACAAGACCACCGCCAAGAAGGCGCCCGCCAAGAAGGCCACCGCCAGGAAGACCACCACGGCGGCGAAGAAGGCTCCCGCGCGGAAGACGGCGGCGAAGAAGACCACGGCGGCGGCGAAGAAGACCACGGCGGCGGCCAAGAAGACCACGGCGGCGGCCAAGAAGGCGACCGCGGCGAAGAAGACCACGGCGGCCAAGAAGACGACGCCTGCCAAGAAGACCACCGCGGCCAAGAAGACCACGGCGGCGAAGAAGGCCCCGGCGAAGAAGACCACCGCCGCGAAGGCCACCACCACCCGCCCGACCGGAGGCGCCCGCAAGGCGGCGGCGAAGAAGGCCCCGGCGAGGAAGGCCACCGCCGCCTCCTCGACCACCACGCGCAAGGCGGCGGCCAGGAAGGCGACCTCCGCGGCGTCGTCCGTGGGCCCCGTCGAGGCCAGGACGAGCTCCTCGACCGGCACCCACAAACGGGTCACCGCCGCCCGGAAACCCGCCGGCACGAGGGTCGTCGCCGGTCGTTCCACGATCAAGCCGGCGAGCGCCCGCAAGGCGGCCGGCTGACGCCCGGGGCCCGCCGCTGATCGGCCCTCCGCCGCGCCGGTGAGCGGATCACCCGCCGCGCTGTCAGGATTGACCCCGTGGTGATCCGACGCGTACTGGCGCCCCGCATCGACTTCGGTGCGCTGCGCCGCGAGCTGGGACTGCCCGAGGGCTTCCCGGCTGCGGCGCAGCGCGAGGCGGACGAGGCGGCCGCCGCGCCGCTGCCGGCCGCCGCCGACCGCACCGACATCCCGTTCGTCACGGTCGACCCGGCGACCTCGCGCGACCTCGACCAGGCGATGCACCTCAGCCGCCGTCCCGGTGGCGGCTTCCGGGTCCGGTACGCGATCGCCGACGTCGCCACGCACGTACGCCCCGGCGGCTCGCTTGAGGAGGAGACCTGGCGGCGCGGCCAGACCGTCTACCTGCCCGACGGCAACGTGCCGCTGCACCCGCACACGCTCAGCGAGGGCGCGGCCAGCCTGCTGCCCGACGCCGACCGGGCGGCGGTGCTCTGGACCATCGACCTCGACGCCGACGGCGACACGGTGGCCGTCGTGCTGGAACGCGCCCGGGTGCGCAGCCGGGCCAAGCTGGACTACGTCGGCGTGCAACTCGACGCCGACGCCGGCCGGCTGCCCGAGCCGATCGCCCTGCTGCCCGAGATCGGTGCGCTGCTCACCGCCCGGGGGCTGCGCCGGGGCGCGATCAACCTGCCGCTGCCCGAACAGGACGTCGAACCGGACGGCGACGGCTGGCGGCTGGTGCTGCGCGGGCCGGGCCCGATGGAGGACCACAACGCCCAGATCTCGCTGCTGACCGGGATGGCCGCCGCCGACATCATGCTCGCCGGCCGGATCGGCCTGCTCCGGACGATGCCGCCGCCGAAGCCGGAGGCGGTCGCCCGGCTGCGCCTCGCCGCCGCCCCGCTCGGGGTGGACTGGCCGGCGGACCGCAGCGTCGGCGAGGTGCTCGCCGGGCTGGACGCCTCCCGGCCCCGGGCGGCGGCCTTCATCGACCAGGCGGCCGAGCTGATGCGCGGCGCGGCGTACACGGCCTTCGACGGGGAGCTGCCGGAGCAGCCGGAGCACGGCGGGGTGGCCGCCGCGTACGCGCACGTCACCGCGCCGTTGCGCCGACTGGCCGACCGGTACGCGACCGAGGTCTGCCTGGCTTTGCACGAGGGCCGGGAGGTACCCGACTGGGCGCGCGCCGCGCTGCCGAAGCTGCCGGAGGTGATGGCGACGACCGACCGGACGGCGTCGGCGGCCACCCGGGGCGCGATCGAGCTGGCCGAGGCGGTGCTGCTGGAGCACCGGGTGGGGGAGACCTTCTCCGCGGCTGTCCTGGACGTGGACGGGCCGCCGAACGGCAACTCGAAGCCCGGCCGGGAGCCCGGCGGGACGGTGGCCCTGGACGAGCCGCCGGTCCGCGCCCGCTGCACCGGCCACCTCCCGCTCGGCGAGCGGGTCCAGGTCCGCCTGACCACCGCCGACCCGACCCAGCGCAAGGTCCTCTTCGAGCGCGCCTGACCGCCCGCCGCGTCGGGTCAGCGGGAATTGTCACATCGGCTCGCACTGCTGCCCGGTGGGGCGGTTTGCGAGGATGACCGCATGGCTTACGACGCGACCACGCTGCCCGACGTCTCCGGGCTGACCGTCGGCATCATCGGTGGCACGGGCGACCAGGGGCGGGGGCTCGCCTACCGGTTCGCCCGGGCCGGACAGCGGGTGCTGATCGGTTCCCGTTCCGCCGAGCGCGCGGCGCAGTCCGCCGCCGAGATCGCCGCCCTGCCCGGCGTCCCGGCCGGCGCGGAGGTGGCCGGCGCCGACAACGACGAGGTCGCCCGCCGCAGCGACGTGGTGATCATCGCGGTCCCGTGGGACGGGCACGCCGCCACCGTCGCCGCGCTGGCCGAGCCGCTCGCCGGCAAGATCGTGGTGGACTGCGTCAACCCGCTCGGCTTCGACAAGCAGGGCCCGTACGCTCTCCGGGTCGACGAGGGCAGCGCCGTCCAGCAGGCCGCCCGGCTGCTGCCGGACTCCCGGGTCTGCGCGGCGTTCAACCACGTCAGCGCGCCGCTGCTGGCCGACCCGCAGATCGACCGGATCGACCTCGACGTGCTGATCTGCACCGAGGACCGGGAGCTGGTCGGCGTGCTGGCCGCGCTCGCGGCCCGGATCCCCGGCATGCGCGGCATCTACGCCGGGCGGCTGCGCAACGCCCACCAGATCGAGGCGTTCACGGCGAACCTGATCGCCATCAACAAGCGCTACAAGGCGCACGCCGGCCTCCGGGTCACCGACCTCTGATTCGACCTCGCGCCGTACCGGAAGCGCACTGTCACACCACCGGTGCACCATCGGCGGATGGAATGGCAACTGGTGATCGACTGTCGGGAGCCGTCGCGGCTCGTCGGGTTCTGGGCGGAGGCGCTGCGATACCGTCCGCAGCCGCCGCCGGAGGGGTACGTGACGTGGCGTGACTGGTACCTGTCGGTGGGCGTCCCGGCCGACGAACTCGGCGAGGGTGACTGTGTGGACCGGTTGGCGGATCCGGTCGGGGCCGGGCCCCGGATCTGGTTCCAGCCGGTCCCGGAGCCGAAGTCGGTCAAGAACCGGCTGCACATCGACCTGAAGGTCGGTGGCGGGCGGGCCGTGCCGCTGCCGGAGCGGCGGGCGCGGATCGACGCCGAGGTGGCCCGGCTGGTGAAGCTCGGGGCGCGGGTGCTGGGGGCGATGGACGACCCGGAGAACAACTACTACTCGGTCCAGCTCGCCGACCCCGAGGACAACGAGTTCTGCGTGGGCTGACCGGAGACGGCCGGCGTGGTTGCGGGGCGGTGCGGCCGGTCGACCGCACCGCCCGTCGTGCTCAGAACGTGTGCTCGGCGGCCGGGAACTCGCCGCCGCGCACCTCCTCGGCGAAGCGGCGGGTCGCGTCGGTCAGCGCGCCGGCCAGGTCGGCGTAGCGCTTGACGAAGCGTGGCGCCTTGCCGGTACGCAGGCCGGCCATGTCCTGCCAGACCAGCACCTGCGCGTCGGTGTCCGGCCCGGCGCCGATGCCGACGGTGGGGATCCGGAGCTCGGCGGTGATCCGCTTGGCCACCTCACCGGGCACCATCTCCAGCACCACCGCGAACGCGCCGGCCTCGGCCACCGCCCGGGCGTCGGCGATCACCTCGTCGGCCGTGTCGCCACGTCCCTGCACCCGGTAGCCGCCCAGGGTGTGCTCGCTCTGCGGGGTGAAGCCGATGTGCGCCATCACCGGGATGCCGGCGCCGACGATCGCCGCGATCTGGTCGGCGCAGCGTCGCCCGCCCTCCAGCTTCACGGCGTGGCAGCCGCCCTCCTTCATGAACCGCACCGCCGTGCGCAGCGCCTGCGCCGGCCCCTCCTCGTACGAGCCGAAGGGCAGGTCGCCGACGACCAGCGAGTGCCGGGTCGCCCGGACCACCGCGCGGACCAGCGGCAGCAGCTCCTCGGCGGTCACCGGCAGTGTCGTCTCGTAGCCGAAGACGTTGTTCGCCGCCGAGTCGCCGACCAGCAGCACCGGGATGCCCGCCTGGTCGAAGATCGAGGCGGTGTACTGGTCGTACGAGGTGAGCATCGCCCAGCGCTCACCGCGCTCCTTGGCGGCGATCAGGTCACGGGTACGGACCCGTCGGGTGGCCGGCCCGCCGTACAGGGCGGTCACCTCGGTCGGGGTGGACTCCAGCATGACTCTCTCCTTCCTCGAGGCCGCCTCCGCGGTCCCCGGGTTCCGCCGCGATCGTCGCATCGGACGACCGGCCCACGGCAGGGCGGAGTGGAGGATTTCACTCCCCGGCCGACGGGCCGGTCAGCCGTGCTCCCGCCAGCGGTTGGTGATGGGCAGTCGGCGGTCCCGCCCGAACGCCTTGATGGAGATCTTCGTGCCCGGGGCGGACTGCCGCCGCTTGTACTCGGCGGTATCCACCATCCGCAGCACCTTGTCCACCACCGCCGGGTCGTGCCCCGACTCGACCAGGCCCTCCCGGCCCAGGTCACCGTCGACGTAGCCGATCAGGATCGGGTCGAGCACGTCGTAGTCCGGCAGCGTGTCGCTGTCGAGCTGGCCCGGGCTCAGCTCCGCCGACGGCGGCTTGCCGATCGAGTTCTCCGGGATCGGGGCGGTCTCGCCCCGACGGGCCGCGTCGGCGTTGCGCCACTTCGCCAGCCGCCAGATCAGCGTCTTCCAGACGTCCTTGACCGGGTTGTAGCCGCCCACCGAGTCGCCGTAGAGAGTGGAGTAGCCGACCGCCAGCTCGCTCTTGTTGCCGGTGGTGAGGACCAGGTGACCCTCCTGGTTCGACAGCGCCATCAGGATCACGCCCCGGACCCGGGCCTGGAGGTTCTCCACGGCCACCCCGGACAGCGACATGTTGGCCAGGAAGGCGTCCACCATGGGCTGGATCGGCTCGATCCGGTAGTCCAGGCCGGTCCGCTTGGCCAGCTCCTCGGCGTCGGCCCGGGAGTGCTCCGACGAGTGCTGGCTGGGCAGGGACACGCCGACCACCCGGTCCGGGCCGAGCGCGTCGACGGCCAGGGCCGCCGACACCGCGGAGTCGATGCCGCCGGAGAGGCCGAGCACGACCGAGGGGAAGCGGTTCTTGTTGACGTAGTCGCGCAGGCCCAGCACCAGCGCCTGCCACACCTCGGCCTCGTCGGCGACCGGCTCGATGATCCCGCCGACCGCGACCTCGTCGGTGGCGGCGGGCGGCAGGATGTCGCTGACCTTGACCCGGAGCACCCGCATCCCGTCGGCCAGCTCCTCGGCGTGGTCGACCGGCTCCTTCGCCGGCGGCAGCTCCACGTCGTGCACCAGCAGGTGCTCGACGAACTGCGGCGCCCGGGTGAGCAGCGCGCCGTCCGCGCTCACGATCATCGAGTCGCCGTCGTAGACCAGCTCGTCCTGGCCGCCGACCATGTTCACGTACGCGACGGCGGCGCCCGCCTCGGCGGCCCGGCGGCGGACCAGCGGCAGCCGGATGTCGTCCTTGTTCAGCTCGTACGGCGAGCCGTTGATGTTGAGCACCAGCCCCACGCCGGCCTGCCGGGCCACCGCGAACGGGCCGCCGGCCTGCCAGAGGTCCTCGCAGATGGTCAGCGCGACGTCCACCCCGCCGATCCGCACCACGGTCAGCGTGTTGCCCGACACGAAGTAGCGGTCCTCGTCGAACACCCCGTAGTTGGGCAGGTGGTGCTTGAAATAGGTGGCCGCCACCTTCCCCCCGTGCAGCAGCGCGGCGGCGTTGCGGGCGCCCTTGCCCGGCTCGGCGTCCGAGCTGACCTGCGGCGGCCCGTCCGCGTCCAGGTAGCCGACCAGGACCGCAAGCTCGCCGAGCCCGTCCGCGGCCAGATCCGCGGCGAGTCGGTGGAGCGCGGCCCGCGAGGCGGCGACGAAGGAGCGGCGGAAGACCAGGTCCTCGACCGGGTAGCCGGTCAACATCATCTCGGGGAAGAGCGCGAGCTGGGCGCCGGCGTCGGCGGCCTGACGCGTCCAGCGGCGGACCAGGTCGGCGTTGCCGGCGATGTCCCCGACGGTCGGGTTGACCTGGCACAGGGCGAGACGCAGGGTGGGCATGTCCTCATCTTGCCCCAGCAGCGCGGACCCTTCACGGCAGGACGGGGGAGACGCCGGACACCCCGCCCGGCCCCGGTGGACCGCCCCGGGCTTGGCGGGCGGGACAGGGCGGGACGCGCGGCGGATGGTCGCGTAACGTCGGCGTAACGAGGCCGGTGGAGACTGAGCGGTCAGGCCCTACCGGCCCGAACCGGTTGCCGGAGATCAGCGTCGCGAGGGGTGGAAGTGGACCGTCAGCAGGAGTTCGTCCTCCGTACGCTGGAAGAGCGGGACATCCGGTTCGTCCGGCTGTGGTTCACCGACGTGCTCGGGACGCTGAAGAGCGTGTCGGTGGCCCCCGCGGAACTGGAAGCGGCCTTCGAGGAGGGCATCGGCTTCGACGGTTCGGCGATCGAGGGCTTCGCCCGGGTCTTCGAGTCCGACATGGTGGCCATGCCCGACCCGACCACCTTTCAGGTCTTTCCCTTCGAGGGCGGGGTCAGCGGCGAGAGCGCCCGGATGTTCTGCGACATCCTGCTGCCCGACGGCGGGCCCTCCTGGGCCGACCCGCGGCACGTGCTGCGCCGGATGCTCTCCCGGGCGGCCGAGAAGGGCTTCACCTTCTACACCCACCCCGAGATCGAGTTCTTCCTGCTCGAGAACGGCGCGCAGGACGGCTCCGTGCCCACCCCGGTGGACACCGGCGGCTACTTCGAGCACACCACCCACGCCGTCGCCCGGGACTTCCGCCGGCAGGCCGTGCTGGCGCTGGAGCGGATCGGCATCTCGGTGGAGTTCAGCCACCACGAGGTGGCCCCCGGCCAGCAGGAGATCGACCTGCGGTACGCCGACGCGCTGACCACCGCCGACAACATCATGACCTTCCGGCACGTGGTCAAGGAGGTGGCGCTCTCCACCGGGGTGCAGGCCAGCTTCATGCCGAAGCCCTTCACCGACCAGCCCGGCAGCGGCATGCACACCCACCTGTCGCTGTTCGAGGGGGAGCGCAACGCGTTCCACGACGCGGGCGACCCGATGAAGCTGTCCAAGGTGGCGAAGTCGTTCATCGCCGGGCTGCTCATGCACGCGCGGGAGTACACGGCGGTCACCAACCAGTGGGTCAACTCCTACAAGCGGCTCTTCCCGCTGGCGCTGCCGGACCGGATCACCGAGAGCCCGGCGTACGTCTGCTGGGGTCACCTGAACCGCTCCGCGCTGGTCCGCGTGCCCGCGTACGGCAAGCCGAACTCGGCCCGGGTGGAGGTCCGCTCGCTGGACTCGGCGACCAACCCCTACCTGGCCTTCGCGGTGCTGCTCGGCGCCGGGCTCAAGGGCATCGAGGAGGGCTACGAGCTGCCCCCGGGCGCCGAGGACGACGTCTGGTCGCTGAGCAGCGCCGAGCGGCGCGCGATGGGCTACGAGGCGCTGCCGGAGAACCTGGCCGAGGCGATCGACGTGATGGCCGGCTCGGAGCTGATCGCCGAGGTGCTCGGCGAGCACGTCTTCGACTTCTTCCTGCGCAACAAGCGGGCCGAGTGGGAGCAGTACCGGCGCGAGGTCACCCCGTACGAGCGGCAGCGCTACCTGTCGCTGTAGCCCAGGGCCTTGTCGTACCCCGGGCTTAGCTTGGGGGGATGAACCGGACGGACCGTCTCTACGCCCTCGTGGAGGAGCTGCGGGCGGTGTCGCCGCGCCCGCGCAGCGCCCGCTGGCTGGCCCGGCGCTTCGAGGTCAGCGCCCGGACCATCGAGCGCGACATCGGCGCGTTGCAGGCCTCCGGGGTGCCGATCTGGGCCGAGCCCGGCCGCACCGGCGGCTACGTGGTGGACCGCGCGCACACGCTGCCGCCGGTCAACCTGACCGCCGGCGAGGCGGTGGCGATGGCCGTGGCCCTGCACCGGCTCGGCGGCACGCCGTTCGCGTCGGCCGCCGGCGCCGCGCTGCGCAAGCTGGTCGCGGTCATGCCGGCCGCCGACGTGGCCGAGGCGCACCGGCTGGCCGGCCGGGTGCACCTCATCGGCGACGGGCCGGCCACGCCCGTCCCGGCCGTCGTCGCCGACGCGGTCACCGCGCGGCGGGTGCTCCGCCTGACCTACGCCGATCGCTCCGGCGTGGCCTCGACCCGCGACGTGGAGCCGCTCGGCTATCTCGGCAACCCCCGGCACTGGTACCTGCTGGCCTGGTGCCGGCTCCGCGACGAGCTGCGCTGCTTCCGCACCGACCGCATCGTGTCGGTCCACCCCCTGTCCGGGCGGGTGGACCGGGAGCTGCGCCCCGGTGACCTGGACATCCCCCACGAGCGGGTCCGCCCGCTCAGCCTGGTCTGAAAACCGGAAACACCGACAGGACGCTGTCGCGGACGGGGGCGAGGCTGCCTCCTGACGACGCCGGCCGAGCGGCCGGCACGACGACAGGAGGCAGCATGTCCAGCACGCCCATCACCTGGTTCGAGATCGGCTCCGACCGGCCCGACGAGGCCGAGAAGTTCTACGCCGAGCTCTTCGGTTGGACGTTCGAGGAGCAGGGCGGGCCGGGTGCGTCGTACCGGCAGACGACGGCCGGCGGGGAGCAGGGGATCGGGGGTGCGATCCGGGCCACCGGCGGCCAGTCGCCGAACTACGCGATCTTCTACGCCGAGGTGGCCGACGTGGCGGAGACCTGCCGGCGGGCCGAGGCGTCCGGCGGCAAGGTGCTGGTGCCGGTGCGGACGACGCCGACCGGGCTCACCTTCGCCCACCTGCTCGACCCCTCCGGCAACCACCTCGGCGTCTTCACACCGCCCGCCACGGCATGACCCGCGCTCGGGGCGGCCGGGTCCGCCCCCGGCAGTGCCTCCGGGTCCGCCCCGGCAGTGCTGCCGGGCCGGCCCCGCACGGACACCGGGGCCGAGCGCCGGCCGAGGGGGGTGGCCCCGCCGCGGAGACGGTCCGGCCGGGAGGGAGGAAGCGGCCGGTGCGGAGACGGCGGGGCCACGGGTCAGTTGCCGGTCGTACCCGCCGGGCCGTGGTGGCCCCGGCCGCCCGGGCCGGGGAAGACGCCGGCCTCGGCGGCCTTGGTGATCGCGTCGGCCTGCTCCTGAGTGAGCTTGCCGTCCTTCACCGCCTGGTCCAGCCGCTCCTTCAGCATCGCCTGCCGGTCCCCGGCGGACGGGCGCTCCGGCCGGTCGGCCTTGCGCTGCTCGCGCAGCTTCTCCAGTGCGGCGGTGACCTTGTCGGTGGGGACGCCCAGCTCCTTGGCGAGCGCCGCGGCGAAGTCGGCCTGCCGGTCGGCCCGCTGCTGCTGCCGGTCGGTGCCCTGACCGGCTTCGGTGCTGGCGCTGGGGGCCGGGGTGGCGTTGTCGTCCTCGGCGAACGCCACCGTGGGGGCGGCGATCCCCACGCCGAGGACCCCGGCGGCGGCCAGGCCGGCCAGCAGGTGCTTCTTCGACATCGTGCGGGACATCAGTCCTCCAGTTGATCGGTGGTGGTGCGACCTCACCGACAGTGACCAACGGAGCTGGAGGCAACCCGTGGTGACCCTGTGGACAGGCTGAAAATCAGCGGACGGCGGGGGAGACGGTCAGGGTGCCCGCGTCCGCGTCCAGGACGGCGCGGGTGCCGACGGGGACGGTGAGCTGGCCGACGCCGTGGCCGATCGGGAGACCGCCGAGGACCGGTACGCCGAGATCGCCGAGGCGTTCGGTGAGCACGTCGGCCACCGTCGTGTCCCAGCCGTCGGCGCAGTCGGTGAACTGGCCCACCGCCACCCCGGCCACCCCGTCCAGCGCTCCGCAGCGGCGCAGGTGGGTGAGCATCCGGTCGATCTTGTACGGCGGCTCCTGCACCTCCTCGACCAGCAGCACCGCCCCGGTCAGGTCCGGCATGTCCGGGGTGCCGATCGACGCGGTGATCAGGCACAGGTTGCCGCCGAGCAGCGGGCCGACGGCCCGGCCGGGCACGCGTACGCCGAAGGTGTCCTCCTCGGCCACGGCGGCCACCGTCACCGGCTCGGTGGTCATCAGCGCGGCGTGCAGCGACTCCGCCGAGGGGGGCGGCGTGCGGTCGTCCAGCCACGCCGCGCCGGGGCCGTGCACGCTGGCCAGCCGGGCGCCCCGCCAGAGCGCGAACTGCAGGGCCGTGATGTCGGAGAAGCCGGCCACCACCTTCGGGTCCCGGCGGACCGCCGCCATGTCGATCAGGTCCACCACCCGCTGCGCGCCGTAGCCGCCCCGGGTGCACAGCACCCCGCGCACCGCCGGGTCGGCGAAGGCGGTGTTCAGGTCCGCCGCCCGCAGTTCGTCGCCGCCGGCCAGGTAGCCCTGCCGGGCGTACGCGTTCGGCGCCAGCACCGGGCGCAGCCCCCAGCCGGTCAGCAGCTCCATGCCCCGGGCCACCCGCTCCGGCCGGGTCGGCCCGGACGGGGACACCAGCATCACCCTGTCGCCGGGACGCAGAACCGGTGGGCGCAGGCAGTCGTCGGTGAGCACAGCGGGAGCCTAGTGCGCGCCGGGCTGAGCCGTTCCGGGCGTTCGCCGCCGCACCCGCTAGCCTCGACACCGTGGCGACCGCGCTGGTGATCGAGAACGACCCGACCGACGACCTCCGCCGACTGGGGGAGTGGCTGACCGAGGGGGGCCTCCAACTGCGGGTGCTCCGCCCGCACGCGGGCGAGGAACTCCCCGCCGACCTCGAGGCGTATGCCGCCCTGGTGGTGCTCGGCGGCGAGCAGCAGGCGTACCCGCTGCCCGACGGCACCCCCGGCGCGCCCTGGTTCCCGGCGCTCGAGGGGCTGCTGCGCAAGGCGGTGCGGTACCGGGTTCCGACCCTCGGCGTCTGCCTCGGCGGCCAACTGCTGGCCACCGCGCACGCCGGCCTGGTCGAGCGGAGCCCGTCGGGCCCGGAGGTCGGCCCGGGCGTGGTCGGCAAGCGGGACGCCGCGGACGCCGACCCCCTCTTCCGGTACGTGCCGCTGATTCCGGACGTGCTCCAGTGGCACTCCGACGAGATCATCGAGCTGCCTCGGGGCGCGACGCTGCTCGCCGCCTCCACCCGCTACCCGCACCAGGCGTTCCGCCTCGGCGACCGGGCCTGGGGGCTGCAGTTCCACATCGAGTGCGACACCGCGATGATCGCCGACTGGGCCCGCGACTCGGAGCTGCTGGCCGAGCTGGGGTACGACGAGGAACTGGTGGTGGCCGCCTGCGACCGGGTGATGGCCGACGTCGAGGAGGTCTGGCAGCCGTTCGCCATCCGGTTCGCGGCCCTCGCCCTCGGCGAGCTGGACGACGACGCCCCCCGCCGCAGTCTGCCGCTGCTCGGGCACTGAGATGACCCGACCGGCCAGGGGGCGCCTCGCCCGGTACGGCTTCGCAGAGGGCGACGGCAGGGCGCGTGCGGCTGACCTGCTCGGCCCGGACGGGCTCGGGCTGTGGCGGCCGGACACCCAGGAGCCCGCGGGCGAGCGGGCCGTCGAGCTGCTGGCCGCCCTCTCCCGGGCCGCCGACCCGGACCTGGCGCTGCGCCAGCTGCACCGGCTCGTCGAGGCGGAACGCCGCGCCGCGGGGGCCGGGCGGTCGGTCGCGGCCAACGGCGCCGGACCGACCGGGGAGACGACGAGGTCGCCGCTGCTCGACGCGCTGCACGACGACCCGGGGCTGCGCCGCCGGCTGATCGCGGTGCTCGGGGCGTCGTCGGCGCTCGGCGACCACCTGGTGGCCAATCCCCATCAGTGGTCGGTGCTGGCCACCGCCCCGGACGGGCTCGCCCCGACCGCCGAGGGCCGGCTCGACCTGGCCGCCGCGGCCCGGTTCACCCCGTCCACCCAGCCGGTGGCGGTGCTGCGGCAGGCGTACCGGCTGGCGTTGCTGCGGATCGCGGCGGCCGACCTGACCGGCGGGCGCGGCCTGGAGCAGACCATGGCGGCGCTCTCCGCGCTGGCCGACGCCACCCTCGCGGCCGCGTACGAGATCGCCGTCGGCGAGCTGCCGGAGGGGACGCCGCGCCCCCGGCTGGCCGTGGTGGCGATGGGCAAGTGCGGCGGGGACGAGCTGAACTACGTCTCCGACGTGGACGTCATCTTCGTCGCCGCGGAGGACGACGATCTCGCCGCGGCGACCCTGGTCGCCACCCGGCTGATCCACGTCTGCGGGCTGGTGGCCTGGCCGGTGGACGCCGCGTTGCGGCCGGAGGGCAGCCGGGGGCCGCTGGTGCGTACCCTCGCCAGCCACCTGGCCTACTACCGCCGCTGGGCCCGCACCTGGGAGTTCCAGGCGCTGCTCAAGGCCCGGCCGGCGGCCGGCGACCTGGGTCTGGCGCGGGAGTGGATCGACCAGCTGGCGCCGCTGGTCTGGTCGGCCGCCGAGCGCCCGGAGGCGGTCGAGGACGTCCGGTCGATGCGCCGGAGGATCATCGAGAACGTCCCGCCGAAGGAGCTGGAGCGGGAGATCAAGCGAGGTCCGGGCGGGCTGCGCGACATCGAGTTCGCCGTCCAGTTGCTCCAGCTGGTGCACGGCCGGGGCGACGAGTCGCTGCGGGTGCCGGGGACGATCCCGGCGCTGCGCGCCCTGGTCGCCGGTGGCTACGTCGGCCGGGCCGACGGCGAGGCGCTGCTGCGCGGCTACCGCTTCCTGCGCGGCGTGGAGCACCGCCTCCAGCTCCAGGGCCTGCGCCGTACCCACACCGTGCCGACCGAGCCGGCCGCCCTGCGCTGGCTGGCCGCCGCGCTGGGCTACACGGCCACCCCGGGCCGCAGCGCCGTCGAGGAGTTCCGCGCCGAGTGGGTCACCCATGCCACCGAGGTACGCCGGCTGCACGCCAAGCTGCTCTACCGGCCGCTGCTGGAGTCGGTGGCCCGGGTTCCCGCCGACGGGCTCCGGCTGACCCCGGAGGCGGCCCGGCACCGGCTGGAGATCCTCGGCTTCGCCGACCCGGTCGGGGCGCTGCGGCACCTCCAGGCCCTCACCGGCGGGGTGAGTCGGACCGCCGCGATCCAGCGCACCCTGCTCCCGGTGCTGCTCAGCGAGTTCGCCGACGCGCCGGAGCCGGACCGGGGGTTGCTCAACTACCGGCAGGTCTCCGACAAGCTCGGCAGCACCCCCTGGTATCTGCGGCTGCTGCGCGACGAGGGCCCGGTGGCCGGCCGGCTGGCCCGGGTGCTGTCCTCCTCCCGGTACGCGGCCGACCTGCTGGGCCGGGAACCGGAGGCACTGCGGATGCTCGCCGAGGACACCGAGCTGACCCCCCGCCCCCGCGAGGTGTTGTGCGAGGGCTTCACCGCCGCGGCGGCCCGGCACGCCGACCCGGAGCAGGCCACCCGGGCGGTCCGCGCGCTGCGCCGCCGGGAACTGGTCCGGCTGGCCTGCGCCGACG
>NZ_QGKS01000505.1 GCF_003172935.1 Micromonospora sicca
GCCGACCGGTCGGGCGCGGCGGTGGTCGCCGCGACGGCGCTGGCGCACCGCGGCCAGGTCGGCCGCAGCGTCGAGCTGTACCGGTGGGCGGGCGGCGCCTCGGCGCAGTCCTTCGCCGCCGTCGGCGCGCTCGCCGCCGGCCGCCCGGCCGACGCGGCGGACGCGCGCGGCACCGACCCCGCGGGGGAGCCACCCACCCTGCACGCCAGCGCGGCCCGGTTGATGGCCGAGGGGGTCCGGGACAGCGTCGCCGGGCCACCCACCGCCGCGCTCTCCACCCTCGTGCAGGCCGCCGCCCTGCTGGAGCCGGCCGGGCGGGGGGTGCTCCTGCCGGACAGTCCGGCGGCGCTCGCCGCGTTGGCCGGGGTGCACTGCGGCGAGCTGGACGTCGCCGAGCGGGTGCTCGACCGGGCCGCGGCCAGCGGGGTCGGCGGGCCGCTGATGGTCCGGCGCCACCGGCTGCTGCAGGCCTGGATCGCCATGGTCCGGGGCCGTACGGCCGTCGCGGCCGACCAGCTCGCCACGGTGACCGGCGGCGGTCGCCCGCTCGAGTCGAGGGACCTGCTCTTCGCCTCCGCGCTGGAGATGGGGATCGCCCGGCGCAACAGCGACCTCGGCGCCCTCCAGCGCGGGTGGGGGCATGCGCTGGAGGCGGTGGTCCGCCACCCGGTCGATCTGTTCACGCTGCTGCCGCTGGGCGAGCTGGCCGTCACCGGGGCCCGGCTGGGTGACCTGAGCCGGCTGGAACCGTACCTGCGGGAGGCGCGCCTGCTGCTGGCCCGGCTCGGCGATCCGCCACTGTGGAGCACCCCGCTGCACTGGAGCGGGTTGCACGCGGCCATCCTCGCCGAGGAACCGGCGGCCGCCGACGGCCACGTGGCCGCCCTGCTCGCCGCCGCGGGCCACAACCGGTACGCGGCCGTGGTCGCCGCGGCTGCCACCAGCTGGGTCGAGGTGCTGCGCGGGAAGGTCGACCCGGTCCGGGTGGAGGCCGTCGCCCGCGGGCTGCACGACGCGGGGCTGTGCTGGGACGGTGCCCGGCTCGCCGGGCAGGCCGCGATCCGCACTTCGGACCGGCGGGCGATGAGCATGCTGCTGGACTGCGCCCGGATGCTCCAGGGCCGACCGGCCGGGGCCACGGGTGGGCAGCGGCCGGCGTCCGCCGACGCCGTCGCCGCCCCCGGGGCGCACCGGCTCAGCGACCGGGAGCGGGAGGTGGCCGAGCTGGTGCTGGCCGGGCTGACCTACCGGGAGATCGGCGACCGGCTCTTCATCTCCGCGAAGACCGTGGAACACCACGTCGCGCGGATGCGGTCCCGGCTCAACTGCGCCAACCGCACGGAGCTGCTGGCCCTGCTGCGGACCATCCTGGCCGACCGGTCGCGCGGTGCGGCCGGGCAGCCCTGGCCGCAACGGCCGGCGTCGTGAGCCGGACCCGGACCGCTGACCACGGGACCCGGACCCGGCTCGCCGCGCTGGCGGTCGTGCTACCACCGGGTCCTGGTCGCGCCGCACTGGCCCTGGTCGCTCGCCGGGCCCGCCGTCACGACGGTCGTCCACCTGCTGGCCGAGCTGATCGAGAACGCGCTGGTGTTCTCGCCGGTGACCACCACGGTGCGGGTGGCCGGCGAACCCCGAGCGCAGGGGTGCGCCGTCGTGGTCACCGACGACGGGCCGGGCCTGGACGTCGCCGCGCTGGCCGAGGCGAACGACCTGTGACGGACTGCCGAGGCGGGCCGGGGGCGGACCGCTGCCGCCGAGCCCCGGCACCGCCGGCTCGGACAGCGTCGGCATCCCCGACCCGGCCGCAGCGAAAGGACAGTAGATGAGGCAGTCAGTGGTCGCCGGCGGGCTGGCGGAGGCGCTGCACGACCTGGTCGCCCGGGTGCCCGGGTGCCGAGCACGCCGTCGTGCTGCTTCAGGCGATGCTCGCCGGGCTTCGCGCGCTGTGACCTGCGTCTGGTCCCGCGAGGCGGATCGGGGACGGGTGTCCGGTGAAGAATCTGAAGGGGCAGAGCTCGTGCCGGCATCACCGCCCCAGCCGCGGCGGACTCTGGTGATCGTTGTGCTCGACCAGATCGTGGCCGTGGCCGGATCCGTGCGGCGCGCCCTCGCCGGCGCCGGTGGCGGCTCCCGGCTCACCCGGGCCGCCGTGATCGCGTCACTGGCGGTGCTGGTCGCCACGGCGGTACCCGTCGTGCTGGTGCTGCGGACGCCGGAACGCCTGACCCCGGTCGTCCTCGACCCACCGCCGGACGGCGACCTGCCGACGATCCCCGAGTTCGGTACGCGCAGCATGGAGGCCAGGCCCGCCGCCTCCAGCCCACCGGCGGCGGCGCGCACGACGACCGAGGCGCCGCCGGCCGGTCCGGCCGCTGCGACGACGGGGGGCGCGCCGTCGCCGGCGGCGACGGGGTCGACCAGCCCGGCCGCGCTGCGCGCCGCGTTCGCCGTCGAGGAACGTGCCCTGCTCAGCTACGGCGCCGGCGTGACGATCAGCAACGCCGGGCCGACCGCGGTGACCGGGTGGACCCTGGTCGTCACGCTGCCTCGGGAGTCGCTCGAGGTCACCTCCGTCACCGGCGCCCGGGCCACCCGCGCCGGCGCGACGTGGACCTTCGTGCCGGACGGGAGCACGGGGGAGGTGCCCGGCGCCGGCTCGGTCCGGGTCACCTTCCGGGTGTCCGGGGCGCCGGTCAACTCAACGCCCACGGCCTGCACCATCGACGGAGCCGCCTGCTCCGGCCTGCCGGCCTGACGTACGGCACCCACCGGCGACCCACCCGCCAGCGGGCAGGGCTGCGGGTGGCGCCGGATGAGGTCCTGGTAGGTCTCGTTGGCCGACTCGAGCTCGGCGCAGGCGCCCGCCGGCGTCAACAGCAATGTGCTCACCGACGAGACGGCTGTCGACCCGCTGTCCGGCAACGTCGTGCTCCATGGCATCCCGGTGCGCGTCGAGGCCGCCTCGGGCGGGGCCGATCATGCGAGCAGCGGCGTGGCTGCCCGATTATCGCCGGGCCTCGGAGTTGCTTCGCAGCGTGTTCGCCCGGTGCGTGGCACCGACGCCGGCCGGCTGCGGTCCGGTGTCGTTCTCGGTGGTCGCGTCGGGCCACTGGGTCTGGCCTGCCGCCGTCAGGCCGAGCCCTTCGGCACCGAGCGGGCGGTCCGGTGCCAGAGCGACGGGCGAAGAAGAGCTTTCCGGAGTTGCCATTTCGGGTGCCTCGGCTGCTGGTCGTGGCCAGCGCCGCCACCGCTGAACGCTGAGCACGGCGACCAGCATCGCGGCACCGATCAGCAGCGTGGTGCCGGTCCGCACCGGGGTGGCCAGGTCGGCGTGCTGGCCGGCCACGGTCCCCTGGTGGCCGAGGAGGCGCAGCAGCCAGGTCGGGCGCATCATCATGGCGAGATAGCTGCCCGCGTACACGATCCCGGTCAGCACGGCGCCGAGCGGGGAGAATCGTAGGGTGGCGATGAGCCCGAGCAGGATTCCCGCCGCTGCCAGTAGCAGCGCAGTCCGCACGAAGTCACCCGTGTTGAAGGCGCCGCTGGTCTGCGCCGCGGTGAAGGCCTGGACCGAGCGGCCCTGTCCGATGGCGAGAAGGATCCAGGCCAACGGACCGATGACAATCGCGGCGATCAAGGTTCCGACGTGTCGCATCCGGGCACCGTACCGATGGAACACAACGATGAAAACCCCTGATACCGACCGTCGTTGCTCGGTCACGGTCAGGGCGGCAGGAGTCAGCATGCCCGGATCTGGTCGGGCAGCGGCTCGTCCGGCCCGACGCCGTGGCCGAGGAGGAGGCGTACGACGGCCCTGGGATGATCTTATGTCCGTCAGTGCGGTTGGTTAGCATGCGCGGCGATGATGTTTCTATTCCCCTCCCTGCGGCTACGCCGCGCCGCCCGTAGACACTTCGGCTGGCAGAAGCTTCGAGCTACGCAGATGCGCGCGATGCGCGCGCTGCTGGCGGGCCGCGACACGCTGGTCGTGCTGCCAACCGGGGGCGGAAAGTCTGCCGTCTACCAGGTTCCCGCCACGCTGCTGCGCGGCCCCACGGTGGTGATCTCCCCGCTGCTGGCATTGCAGCAGGACCAGATCGGCAACCTCAACGAGCGGGCGGATCCTGCTTTGCGCGCTGTTCGGATCAGCTCCGCGGAGAGCCCGAGCAAGCAGGCCGCGGCGCTGGCCGAGCTGCGCTCGGGTGCCGCGAAATTCCTGTTCATCACGCCGGAGCAGCTCAGTTCCCCGGAGCGGCTGGCCGAGGTCCGCGCGCTGCGTCCGGCGCTGGTGGCGGTTGACGAGGCGCACTGCATCTCGTCGTGGGGGCATGATTTCCGCCCCGACTACCTCACACTCGGCCACCTCATCCGCGGCCTGGGACGCCCGCCGGTCGTGGCGTTGACCGCCACGGCATCGCCGCCGGTGCGCGAGGACATCACCGCGCGGCTCGGCATGCGCAAGCCGCGGCTGGTCCTGTCCGGGTTGGACCGTCCGAACCTTTTCGTGGCGGCGGCGCACTGCCCCAGCGAGGACTACCGCTGGCGCAGGCTGCTCACCCTGCTCAAGGAGACCGACCCGCCCGGCATCGTGTATGTGCCGACCAGGCGCGCCGCCGAGGAACTCGCGGAACGGCTGTCCGACGCGGGTTTTCCCGCACAGGCATACCACGGCGGTATGGCGGCCGGGGTGCGTCACCGCCGCCACGAAGACTTCCTCGCCGACCGGGTGCCGATCATGGTCGCCACGTCGGCGTTCGGCATGGGCATCGACAAGCAGAACCTCCGCTGGGTGGCGCATGTGGCGCTGCCCGACTCACCGGACAGCTACCTGCAGGAGATCGGGCGGGCCGGGCGCGACGGTGAGCCGGCCCGGGCGTTGCTGCTCTACCGAGCCGAAGACGTTGCCCTGCAACGTTTCTTCAACGGCGGCGCGCCTGAACTGAAAGAGCTGCGAGCGGTCGCGGCGGTCCTGCACAATGGCCCGGTGACGCGCAGCGCGCTGGCAAAGGCCACCGGCCTGGGGCAGCGCAAGGTCGCCAGCCACATCGGTCTGCTTGAGCAGGTCGGTGCGGTGGCGACAGGCGCCAAGGGCGAGCTCACCGTCCCTCGGTATGCGCCCCTGCCCGATCAGGCGGCTCGGGAGGCGCTGGCCGAGTACGCCCGCTATCAGGCGGGGCAGCGTTCCCGCACCGACATGATGCGCCGCTTCGCCGAGAGCCGGGGCTGCCGTGTGCAGTCACTGCTGGGCTACTTCGGAGAGCAGCTGAGCCGTCCCTGTGGGCACTGCGACAACTGCCACGGCGGCACCTCCGAGGTGATCCCGGGCGACGGGCCGTACCCACTGCACAGCACCGTTCGGCACGCCAAATGGGGATCAGGCATGGTCCTCGGCTACGAGAAGGACCGGATGACCGTGCTCTTCGACGATGTGGGCTACAAGACCCTGTCGGTCTCCGTCGTGCAGGCCCAGGGCCTGCTGGCGCTCGAGGCGAACCGCGGCTGAAGCCGCGGACAGGCAGTCCGCGTCCTCGGGCCGCAGGTTGACCGGCCGACGCCGCGTAGGGCGCGACGCAACGGGTAAGCGGCCGCGGCGAACAGACGACGGGACGGCAGGTGCCGGTGGAAACGACGGAGTTGCGGGTACCCGGCGTCGGCGGCTCCAGCGCGGAGGAGAGCCTCGATCGACCGATCGCGACGAGGGTGGCGGGCGACCAGAACGCAGGATTCTTCCGCCCCAAGGCGGGCTTCGGCGACCCGCGGGGACCCGGCGGGGTGCTGATCGAGGCCTACCGCTGGGGCAACCTGACCGGCGGCAGGGCCAGCCGGGCCTTCTCCCTGATGCTGCTGCTGCCGTTCATGCTGAGCAACATCGCGATCTGGATGCTGCCGCCGGCCGCGCCCGGCCCCGGGGCGGTCGCCCGCGCGGCCTGCCGGCTGCTGGCCGGGACCCTGACCGCGATGTACGTGCTGTCGGTGACCGGCGTGGCGATCGACCTGGTCGCCTGGCAGTGCGCCGCCGACCCCCGGTGCACCGACGGCCGCTGGCCGATCTCCTGGATCGCCGACGTGCAGCCGGGTCAGCGCGTGGCGCTGGCCGCCCTGGTGCCGATCGCCGCCGTCGCGGTCGTCTGGTGGCTCGGCGCGCGGTCGTGGCGGCTGTCCGAGGACGCCTCTGCCACAGCCGCGCCGGCTGGTCTCGGCGCGTTCCGGCTCGACGACCACGACTTCTGGGACAACCGGATCCTCCTGCGCCGGCTGCGCGAACTGCACGTCGCGATCGCCCTGGGCGCCGTCGACGTCGTCCTGCTCAGCGTGATCGCCCCGCATGACAACCGGGGGGCCGGCTACGGCCTGGTCGCCCTCACCGTCGCCGTCATGGTCGCCGCCACGGCGTTGCTCTGCCGCCCGGCCCGGCCCGGCCACCCGCACGACCGGCGGCTCGGACTGGCCAGTCGTACCGTGCTGGTGGCCATGCTGGTGGTCACCGCGCTGACCCTCGGTTACGCCGCCCTGCCCCGGTCCCGGTGGATCCCGGGGGCCGAGTTGCCCGGCTACGGCTCCCTGGTCGCCTGGCTCTACGTGAGCCAGGTCGTGCTGCTGCTCATCCTCAGCGCGGTCGTGGTCCGCCGGCCGAGGCGGACGAGGACCGCGACGTTCCTCGGCGGCCTGGGCGCCCCCGTGGTCATCACCTTCGCCATCGGCCTCGGGGTGGCGTTCGCGTCCGCCCTCGTCTACACGGCCTCCGACTATCTCGACCGGGACGTCAACCCGACACCGCGCCGCCTGCTGCCGGCCGGGGTCCCACCGCTGCTACCGCCGCTGGCCTACCGGTGGGCCGCGATGGGCTTCTTCGTGGCCCTGCTGGTGACCGTGGTCGCCGCCCTCCTGCGCAGCCTGCTGACCAGGAGGCACCGGCGGCGGGTGGCGATGGAGATCCTGCGCCGCGACTTCCCGGACGCCCCGCCGAAATCGCACCCGCGGGTCCGCACGGTGTGCAACGCCATCGCCCAGGCGCAGCTCACCGACCGGAGTTGGCCACTGCCCGCCGCGTACGCGGTCATCTTCGTGCTGATCCTCGGCTCCGCGGGACTGTCGCTTGCGGGCATCGGGCCGCGCGATCTGAGCCTCCGCATCGGGGGAGAGTCGCTGGCCCGAGCGACGGTGTTCATCAGCCACCTGGGCACCAACCTGGCCGGGCTCTTCGCCATCGCGATGGCGGTCGCCGCGCTGCTGACCCACAAGCCGAGCGCGCGTACCCGCTTCGTCGGAGTGCTGTGGGACGTGGCCACGTTCTGGCCGCGCGCCGCCCACCCACTCGCCCCGCCCTGCTATTCCGAACGCGCCGTACCGGAGCTCACCCGACGGATCCGGCACCTGACCAGCCACGACGGAACCCTGGTCCTCTCCGGGCACAGCCACGGCGCGGTCCTGGCGGCGGCGACCGTGCTGCAACTGCAGCCCGCCTGCCTCGACCGGATCGCGCTGCTGACCCATGCCTCTCCGGCGCGCCGCCTCTACAGCAGGCTCTTCCCCGCGCACCTGGGCCACGCCACGCTGTGCGACATCGGCGACCGGGTGAGCTGGCGCTGGCTCAACCTGTGGCGGGACACCGACCCGATCGGTGGTTGGATCTTCGCCCCGGACCCGGGCCGCTCGATCGCCGGGAGGCCGACCGACCCGGCTGATCCGGCGAACATCGTGGATCGGCGGCTGCGTGACCCGCACGGGTTGCCGGCCCCGCCGGACGACACCGTGCCGCCACCGGTCCAGGGACACCGGTTCGGCCCCGACGACGACTTCGAGGCCGCCGTCCGCGACCTGGTGGCGCGACTGCGGGCGACCTGACTGGGACCTGAACCGGTAGGGCCTTCAGGAATCACGGATTGCCGGGGGCCGCACGGCGCGCCACGTAGACGGCGTCCGGCTCGCCGCGCGGCACCTCGACGAGGTGGGTGTCGACCGGACCGATGACCGCCTCGAGCCGGGCGGCGTACGCCGGCGCGGCCGAGGCGCTCCAGACGGCCAGCACGCCGTCGGCTGCGAGCCGGTCGCGCAGCAGGGCGGTGCCCGCGTCGTCGTACAGCGCGACGTTGGGCTGGAAGACGGTCCAGTCGGGGCCGTTGTCGATGTCGAGGCAGATGGCGTCGAAGACCTCCCGGGTGGTACGAAGCCAGGCCAGGAGGTCCTCGTTCACGATCCGCACCCGGGCGTCGTCGAGCGCCCCTCCGCTGTAGGCGGCCAGACGGTGGCGGTGCCAGTCGATGAGCGTCTCCTCGATCTCCACCACCACGATCTCCGCGGGCACACTGGAGGCCGCGGCCTCGGCCAGCGAGAAGCCCACCCCCAGTCCGCCGATCAGCACCCGCGCCCCGGGCCGTACCAGGTTGAGCGCCTCGCGCACGAGCAGCCGCTCCGACGCTCCGGCCCGGGTGTCCATCAGGAACACGCCGTTGTCGACGATCTCGAAGTGCCCGCCGGATTGTCGAAGCACCAGCTCACCCCGGTCGGTCACCACCCGCTCGACTACGGTAACCGCCTCGTTCACCAGGCCAATCTATGGCACCGGGCTCTCCCGAGCCCGCGATATTCCAGAGGCCGGCCTGCCGGCGGGCGGGCTGCCCGTTCACCGGCTCTCGCCGGTCGGGGACCAGTCGGCGTTGGCCCCGCAGACGACCAGGCAGGCGTGGTCGCCGGGGACCTGGCCGGCCAGCCAGGCCGCGAACGCGGCGGCGCCGGCCGGTTCCACGGCCAGCCGGAACTCCTCCCAGAGCCGATCACGAGCGGCGATGATCTGGCGATCGTCGACGAGGGCCAGCTGCGGGGCGGTCGCCCCGAGGATCGCGTACGGGATCCGCCCGACCCGGCTCGCGCCGAGCGCGGACGCGGCCACCGAGTCGACCGGGCTGTCGACCGGCTGTCCGGCGGCCACCGCGGCGTGCAGGCTGGCACACCCGGCCGGCTCCACACCGACGACGGCGCGCGCCCCGACCGCCAGGCTCACCCCGGCGATCAGCCCGCCGCCGCCGACGGCAACCGCCACGGTGTCGCAGTCCGGCGCCTGGTCCACGATCTCCAGGCCCACCGTGCCCTGCCCGGCCACGACGTCGGGGTCGTCGTACGCGGGCAGGTAACGCAGTCCCTGCTCGGCGGCGTACGTCCGGGCGGCGAGTTCGGCCTCGGCGTACGACCGGCCGTGCCGGACCACGTCGGCACCGGTCGCGGCGATGCGCCGTTGCTTGGCCGGTGGCACCGTCTGCGGCACGTAGATCGTGGCCCGGACGCCGAGCAGCCGGGCGCCGGCGCCCACGCCGAGCCCGTGGTTGCCGCCCGAGGCGATCACCACCCGGCCGGTGCCCGGCCCGCTCAGCAGCGCGTTCAGCGCGCCGCGGACCTTGAACGAGCCGGTGAGTTGCAGGTGTTCCAGCTTCAGCGTCAGCCGGCGGCCGTCCACGTCCGCTTCCAGTACGGGCGTACGCCGGATGTGCGGCGCGATCCGCTCGGCGGCCCGTCGGACGTCCTCGGCCGCCGGCAGTGTCGCCGCCCCGATCTGTGCGTGTCGGATCATGCTCCTACTCTGCCCGTCCTCGGCCCATAAGCTGGAGCGGGACTTGCTAACGGGAAGTAAGGAACGCTAATGGGACTGGACGTGGAGCGGCTGCGAGTCCTCGTCGAGGTCGTCCACGCCGGCTCGATCGCGGCGGCGGCCAAGCGCATGGGGTTCACCGCCTCGGCCCTGTCCCAGCAACTGGCGAAGCTGGAACGGGAGGTCGGCGATCGCCTCGTCGACCGCGGACCCGGCGGGGTACGGCCGACCGCGACCGGCGAGCTGCTGGTCCGGCACGGGGAACGTGTCCTCGGCGCTCTCCACGACGCCGAAGAGGCCGTCCGGGGCGCCCGCCGGCTGCCCCGTGAGCACCTGTCCGTCGGCACGTTCGCCAGCGCCGGTAAGGCGCTCGTCCCCACCGCACTGGCCACGTTCCGCCGCGCCCACCCGCAGGTGCGCCTCACCCTGCTGGACATCGAGCCGCCCGACGGGTACGGCCTGGTCACCTCCGGCGACCTCGATCTGCTGATCACGCATCGCTACCCCGACGTGCCGCTGCCGCCCGCCACCGGCCTGCACCGGGCGCACCTGATGGCCGACCCGCTGCGGCTCGTGCTGCCCACCGGCCACCGCCACGCCGGCACCGACCGGCTGACGTTGGCCGGGCTCGCCACCGACGAGTGGATCTCCGGCGGGCCCGGGGTGCCCAACCGGGTGGCCCTGGACGGGACGGCCCGACGGGCCGGCGTGGAGCTGCGCGTGTCCTACGAGACCCGGGACTACGCGGTCACCCTCGCCCTCGTCAGCGCCGGCATCGGCGTCGCCGTCGTCCCGGGCACCACCCTGCGCTCCGCCGAACCGGGTGACTACGTCGTCCGCGACCTCGACCAGCCGATCGCCCGCGACATCTTCCTCGTGCACCGCCCGCGCCCACGGCCACCCGTCTCCGACATGGTCGCCCGTCTCCAGGGCGTCGCCTGACCGGCCACCCCCTCCTCGAGTTTGGCGAGCCCGAGCCGGGGAAAGGGCAGCGCGCCGTGGGAGAGGAGTACCGGGTGCCGGCGGACGTGGACCCTGGGTGTGAGCTGTGCACCGAGAGTCTGCCGGGCGGCTGGGTGTTGGCGTACCGGAACGGTGACGGACCAGGTGAAGGTACGCGAGAGACGATGCTGACCCTGGGCAACGGGTACCTGGCCACCCGGGGGGCGGCTCCAGAGGCCTGGGCCGACGGGGTCCACTATCCCGGCACCTACCTGGCCGGTTTCCACAACCGGCTCTCCGGCACCGGCCTGCCGGACGGCACGGAGAGCATCGTCAACCTGCCGAACTGGCTGCCGTTGACGTTCCGTCCCGCCGGCGGGGACTGGCTCGCACCGGGGCAGGGGCACCGCGTGCACGAGCACCGGGCGCTGGATCTGCGGTGCGGGCTGTACCGCCGGGAACTGCTCGTGGTCGACCGGGACCAGCGGCGGACCCGGATCCGCCAGCGACGACTGGTGTCGATGGCGAATCCCCATCTGGCGGCGCTGGAGACGAGCATCGTCGCGGAGAACTGGTCGGGCCGGTTGGAGATCAGGTCGGGCATCGACGGTCGGGTGGTCAACGCGAACGCGCCGGCGGAAGCGGGCGGTTGCGGCCGGCACCTCACCGACGTGGCCACCGGCGAGGACGACGGGGAGACCATCTGGTTGACGGCGGTGACCACCTGCGCACGGCACCAGGTGGCCGTCACCGCGCGCACCAGAATCACCGACACCAGCGTCGCCCACAGCAGGCCGGCCGCCGTCCACGAGCCGGACGACGTGAGTCAGATCATCGGGATCGACGTGACGCCCGGCGAACCGGTCTGCGTGGAGAAGACCGTTGCGGTGTTCTCCACCCAGGACCTGGCGGTGTCCGAACCGTTGACGGCCGCACTCGAAGAGCTGCGCTACGCCGGGACGTTCGGCACCTTGCTGGCCGAGCACGCCGCCGCCTGGGCCCGCCTGTGGGAGCGTTTCCGGCTCGATGTCGGCGAGGAGCACGCCTGGCAGTTGTCGGTACGGGTGCAGACTTTCCATCTGTTGCAGACGCTGTCGCCGCACACCCTCGATCTGGACGCGGGCGTGCCCGCGCGAGGGCTGCACGGCGAGGGCTACCACGGACACATCTTCTGGGACGAGCTGTTCGTCTACCCGTACCTCAATCTGCGGTTCCCGGAGCTGACCCGGGCCCTGCTGAAGTACCGGCACCGGCGGCTGACCGCGGCGCGGCGGCAGGCGGCCGCGGCGGGCATGGCAGGTGCGCTGTTTCCCTGGCAGAGCGGTGACAGCGGCCGGGATGAGAGCCCCGACTGTTCGCCATCCCCCGTGACCGGACAGTCGGTGGACGACTACACCGGCCGGCAGCAGCACGTCAACCTGGCCGTGGCCTACTGCGTGTGGCGGTACTGGGAGACGACCGGTGACCTGTCCTTCCTCGCCGGGTGCGGGCTGGAACTGCTGACCGAGACGGCGCGGCTCTGGGCCGGACTGGCCACCTACCGGCCGTCCGACGACCGGTACGACATCCGCGGCGTGATGGGACCCGACGAGTACCACGACGGGTACCCGGGCCGGCCCGGCCAGGGCCTGGACAACTCGGCGTACATCAACGTGATGGTCGCCTGGGTGCTCGGCCGCGCCGACGAGGCCACCGCGATCCTCAGCCGGCATCCCGGCATGATGCCCTGGCCCGACGTCGCCGCGACGGACGACGAATGCCGCCGGTGGCGATACATCGCGCGCCGACTACGGCTGGCCTTCCTCGACGACGGGATCCTCGCCCAGTTCGAAGGGTACGGCGATCTGGCGGAACTGGACTGGGACCGGTACCGGCGGCGGTACGGCGACCTGCGGCTGCTGGGGTCGATGCTGCAGGCCGAGGGCAAGGACCCGAACCGCTACAAGATCTCCAAGCAGGCCGACGTGCTCATGCTGCTCTACTTGTTCAGCGCCGGCGAACTCGCCGGGCTGGTGCGGGGCCTCGGCTACGAGTTCGATCCGGCCCGGATCCCCGCCACCGTCGACTACTACCTGTCCCGCACGGCACACGGATCCACCCTGAGCCGGGTCGCGCACGCGTGGGTGCTGGCCCGGACGGACCGTCGTCAATCCTTCGAGATGCTGCTGACCGCGCTCGGCACCGATCTCGCGGATCCGGAGCACAGCTCGACGCGGAACGGCATACATCTCGGCGCCACCGCCGGAACGCTGGACATCCTGCAACGGTGCTACACCGGACTGGAGGTCCGCGGCGACATGCTCCGGCTCAACCCGCTGCTGCCCGACGGGCTCGATGGGCTCGACTGCGTGATCCGTTATCAGAACCAGCTGATTTCCCTGCACGTGGATCACGAGCGGTTGCAGATCTGCGCCGCCCCCGGAGCGGACCAGCCCGTCCAGGTGGCCGTTTGGGGCAGGTCGTTTTCGCTCGCTCCCGGCTCGACCGTCACCGTCGAGCTGGACCCTCCGCCCGGGGCGGCAGCGTGACCGCCGCGCACGCTCAAGCTCTCGCCGGCCGGCGCCGGCGACGGCGGGAATGACCGGTGTCTCGTCGGGTAAGCGGGCGGCGACACGCGAGGAGAGCGACATGACCCAAACCGTTCCCGACGTGATCGTCCGCTACTACCAGTTGACGGCCGAGCCCGACGTCGACGCCTTCGTCGGCTGCTTCACCGACGACGCGATCGTCGCCGACGAGGACCGGACCTACGAGGGCCCGGCGGCGATCCGGGCCTGGCGCGAGCGGACCGCGGCCGAGTTCGACTACAAGGCCATACCGGAGGCCGTCGAGGAAGAGGCCGGTGGCAACCTGGTCGTCACGACGCTGGTCACGGGCACGTTTCCGGGCAGCCCGGTCCGACTGCGCCACCGGTTCACGCTGCGCGACGGGCTGATCGGCGCCCTGGACATCCGGCCGTAGGGCAGCCGTCCCGGCCTCGCCTACAGCCGGTGGCGGACCCAGACGTTGGGTTCGACGTAGACGGCGTGGTCGTGCGCTACGTCGCAGTGCACCGGCAACAGGGCTCCTGGTACGAGCACCGGCCCGCTGGCGTCGAACGGCAGGCCGGTCCAGGAGCGCCACTCGGCGAGCGTCCCGCTGATCATCATCGACCGGGTGGCGACCCGCTCGATGCGCCCGCCCGCCCGTACGTGCACCCGCAGCCACGGGTCGACGGGCAGGCCGTCCTCGCGGACCTGCGCCGCGTACGCGGTCATCGGCAGCTCGGGGCGGGTGTGCTTGCCGCTCGGGCGGACCGGGGCGACCAGGGTGTCGTAGCCGAGTTCGGCGACGGCCTGCCGCATGGCGGCGAGCATCAGGGCGGAGAGCCCGGCGGCGCGCCGGTCGGGCCGGATGCAGATCTCGATGGCCGAGACGATGTTCGGGGTCGCGCCGGTGAGCCGGGTGATGGCGGCCCGTTGGATCACCCGGTCCCAGCCGCCGTCGGGAAGCTCCGGCTCCGTCCAGCGCAACGGCACGGCGTACGCCCGGGCGACGGCGCGACCGGGCTCGGCGGAGTCGACGGCCGCGAACACGAACTCCGGGTAGAGGTCGTGGGCGACGTTGTAGTACACCGCGCCCATCGGGTCCCAGAGCATGAACTGCGGCCACGCCCCGTCGAAGTCCCGGTGCAGCAGGGGGGCGAGGTCCGGCCGCTCCGCCAGGCTCACGATGTCGATCGTCACGGCGGAAACCTAGAGCGCCTGGCCGTGCACCGCACCCCGATTTAGCGGCCTGGCTTGACCGGCCGCGTTGCCATCACCGCGGGCTTTCGTCCGCCCTCCAGGTCAGCGGGTCAGCCGCAAGAACTTCTCCCACGACCCCACGACCGTCCGACTGGCGATCAGTGGGGAGGCGCCGGCGTTCTCCGCGCTCACGTAGCGGTTGTTCGCGTTGGCCAGCAGGCTGACCGTGCCGTCGGCGTTGGTGATGATCCGGAACTTCTCCCAGGCGCCGATCGCGGTCCGGTTGGCGATCAACGCGGACGCACCGGCGCTCTCCGCCGTGACGTAGCTGCCGTTGACGCGCGCGCGGAAGGCGACGAACCCGCCGCCGGCGTCGACCTGGTCGAACTGCTCCCAGTTGCCGGCAGCCGTCCGGTTGGCGATCAGCGGCGAGCTGCCGGCGTTCGCGGCCGTGACGTACCGGAGGTTCACGGTGGCGAGCAGGTGCACCAGGGCCGGCGGCGCGACGAACCTGAATTTCTCCCAGGGGCCGATGGCCGCCCGGTTGGCGATGAGCGGCAAGGTGCCGGCCTTCTCCGCGGTCACGTAGCGGTTGTTCGCGTTGGCGACGAGGCTGACCGTGCCATCGGCGTTGGTGATGATCCGGAATTTCTCCCAGGGGCCCACCTTCGCCCGGTTGGCGATGAGCGGGGAGGCACCGGCATTCTCCGCCGTGACGTATCGGCCGTTCTCGCGGGACCGGTATGCCACGAACCCGCCGCCGGCGTCGACCTGGTCGAACTGCTCCCATGGACCGATGGCGGTCCGGCTGGCGATCAGCGGGGAGGTGCCGGCGTCCGCCGCGGTCACGTACCGGTTGTTGACCGTCGCCAGGAGGCCGGTCGCCGGACCGCCGAGCAGGCGAGCCAGCGCCGCGTGGTCGCCGTTGAAGACGTCCAGATCGGGCGTGGAGAAACCTGAGGTGGGGATGGACGTGCCCGCGGCGTGCTGCCAGATGGCGAAGGACGACCACCCGGCCGGCAGCGGCGGCGGATTCTGCGAGTAGTTGGCGATGAACAGCGGGTTCGCCGCGAAGGTCGTGTTGCTGGCCGTGCAGGGGTTCCACCAGTTCGTGTTGGTGTAGATCATGGCCTGCCGGCCGGTGCGTGCGGCGATCTCGGTGACGAAGTCGCGGACCCACGTCACCAACTGGGCGGGCGTCATGTTGTAGCAGTCGTTCAGGCCCCAATCAACCCGAGGCCACTCGAGGTCCAACATCGGCGGCAGCGTGCGTCCATCGGCGACGTACGGGGCGAAGTCGAGCAGGACGCCGGCCTGCTGCTTGCCGCTGCTGAGATCCGGGCGGGCCCGGTGGTACGCCCCGGTGTAGAGGCCGTTGGCTCGGGCGCCGGCGTAGTTGGTGGCGTAGTACGGATCAGGATTGTTGTGCGGCACCGGTTGGCCGTCCTGCTCGCTGGCGCGGATGTAGGCGAACGATGCGCCGCCCCCCGCCAACGCGGCCCAGTCGAGCGAGGGCCCCTGGAAATAGGACACATCGACGCCCTTGATCGGGTATCCGGTGGGCGTGGGCAGTGCCCGTGCCGGCGCGGCAATCCCGACCAGTCCCCCCAGCCCCAACGCCGCACCCAGCAGAACCGCCAGACTTCTGCGTGCCATGGTTCGCCTCCACCACCAGGGGCGCTACGCGTCCGTACGGAGCGTAACGGTGCGCACGGCGCGAGAGAATCGGCCGACGGTCCATGGTTGAGTCCGCGGACCGGTCGCAGTATCAGCTGCTTCGCCTGGCCCTGCCGGCACGAGGCGACCGTCGGCTTGACCCGCCGCCAGTAGGCGTCGATGCCGCCCTCGAGCGCGAGCCGGATCAGGCAGGCGCACACCAGCCGGCGGTCACGGCGGTCGCGCCTGCTGGGTACCGGCTGGTGGCTGGTCGCCGGCCGGGAGGGGCAGCCCAGTGTTGCCGCTCGGCTGGCCGGGATCGCCGACACCAGCCTGACCGGATGGAAATGTCGGCTCCCTCGAGTTCTTCACATAGCGTCGGGCGCTATGAACGAGGTCAACGAGGATCCCACTCGCTCCGCCCCTCCTGTCCGGCGGTTTGCCGGGATGCACCTGATCTCCGGAGACGACGTCGCGGAGATCCCGATCCGGAACGCGGTCGACGCCTTGGAGACCGCCCTCCGCGGCGGCCTCGATCCCGAGCAGGACACACCCCGTTCCCGGGTGACCACCCAGGCCGGCGAACTGCTCGTCATGCCGTCCACCCAGGGAACCTTCTCGGGCGTGAAGCTGCTCTCCAGCACCCCGGACAATCCCCGCCACGGACTACCGCTCATCCAGGGCGCCTTCATCCTCTTCGAAGGTCCCGAGCAACGTGCGGCCGCCATCATCGACGGTGTCGCCCTGACAAACCTGCGCACCCCCGCGGTCTCCGCGCTCGCCGTACGACACCTCCTGCCCGGCAAGGGGGCCGGCCCGCTCCGGCTCACGGTGTTCGGTACCGGACCGCAGGCGCGCGGCCACGCGGAGGCGATGCTCGCGCTGCACGAGATCAGCGAGGTCTCGCTCGTGGGACGCGACAGCGCACGCCGCGACCGTCTCGCCGCGCACCTCGCCGACACCGGCGTCCCGGTACGGGTGTCCGGCCCCGACGCGTCCGCAGCGGCGGTGGCGCAGGCGGACATCATCTGTTGCTGCACGAGTGCACCGGCGCCGCTCTTCGACGGCACTCTGGTCAAGGCGGACGCCGTTGTCGTCGCGATCGGCTCACACTCCCCGCGCATGCGTGAGGTCGACGACCGGCTCGTCAACCGCGCGAGCGTCGTCGTCGAATCCCGCGCCAGCGCGTTACGCGAGGCGGGCGACGTCGTGATCCCCCTGGCCGCCGGCGTCGTGCGCGAGGAGGACCTGTACGCGCTGCGCGACGTCGTGACCGGCAGCGCGCAGCTGTCCACCGGTGGACCCAGGCTGTTCAAGGGGACCGGCATGCCGTGGCAGGACCTCGTCGTCGGCGCCGAGATCTACCGCAGCTACGTCACCGCGCACGACGGTGCCCCTTGATACGGCGAGGTGCGGTGTCACCCCTCAGCCTGCCATCGGCTCGACCTGGAACCCGCCCCTGTCGTCGAACCGGACTTCGTACAGCCGGTCGAATCCATCGGCCTGCCGAGGGCGTCGGAGCCGCTTGAGCGTGTCATACAGCCCAACGTCCGGCACCCGGGCTCGATCCTCACGCGCCGCGTTGCGATCGAGCGCCGCAGGGAGATCGGGCGGGAACCAGTACCCGACCGTCATCGCGCCGTGGGCGCGGGCAGCCTCGATCAGCGGTTGCCACTCGTGAGGTGAGGGATTGGTGTTGTCCACCACGACGCAATGCCTCGTGGCCAGGGCCTCGTTGACCAGCCGCATCTGACGGCTTTGGCGATGGCGGGCATTCGGGAACGCGTCCTTGCTGACCACCACATGATTGTCGGTCAGCAGGCGGCGGCGGAACGCTGTCTTGCCCGACGCCTGCAGACCGATCAAGATCGCCAGTTCCAGCCGATCAACCACAGACCGCCTCCGGTACCCGCATCTCACTCACCGGGAAGAGCTGATCCTGCTGCGGGGGCGAGCGGTGAGCGTTGTTGTCCCGCTGTCCGTCAGGGCCGGCCGGCGGGGCGGTTCAGCCTGATTATCGCCCGCCCCGAGAGTTTTTTGGTGGCTGGTGGGGCGGACCGGTGGGACCGCGTCACATGTCGACCCTTTGGGTGTCGAAGAGCCGCAGCAGCGGTGCGGTGTCCTGCGGTGCGTTGCGCAGCCGAGCGAGAAGCAAGGACTCAGCTATTTCCTCCAGGGTCGCGGCGATGACGTCCAGGTCCGTCCGACGCAAGGAGGGGACTTTGCGTGCCAGGCGCCGCAGTTCGGCATCGATGACGGTGCGGCTGTGGCGGTATACCTGGGCAACGAAATCCGACCTGGGATCGTCCGGGCACCGGGCGGCGTGTCGAGTAGGGCACGATGTTTCAGTGTCCATGCCGTGGACTCCTGCCCGTTCCGGTGTGGGGGGTGTGCGAGCCGCCGAATGGTGTGGTGACTCCGTCATAGTGGAGTTGCAGCATCATCCCCTGATGTGCGTGGGGCAGATTGTGACAATGGTTCATCCAGATCCCGGGGTTCGTGGCCGCGAATGCGACCTCCCACACCTGCCCGGGACGGACATCGAACGTGTCCATCCACAGTGGGCTGCCGGATGACGGTCTGCCGTCCGTGGACACGATCAGCACGGGATGGCCGTGCAGGTGCCAGGGGTGAGTCTCCAGGCTCCGGTTGACCACGGTGAACCGGACGATGTCACCTTCGGCGACGAGCTGATCCGCGATCGACGGGTGGCCGCGGCCGTTGACCGTTTGCGCATACGCCGGCGCACCGTCGACCATGGCGACCGCACGGTCCAGGACGATCGTGAAGTGCCGGTCGGCTTTGCTGGCATCCAACGGCACCGCGGCCGGCTCTCCGTAACGCAGAAGGTCGAGCTCCGGCCAGCCGGAGGTGTCCTCGACGGCCGGATCCTCACCGGCGGCGGCGCCCTCCGGACGCAGCCGCACGCCGCCGTCGTGATCGTTGTCGACAACGAGCACCACCGCGGTGTCTGGCATGGCGAAGACCAGGTCGTGCCGTCCGCCAGCGGGCAGGCGAAGTCCCACATCACGAACCTCGCCAGGTTGGTTTAGATCCCGGCCGTCGACGGCCGTCACCCGGAAGGGCGTGCCGGCCAGCGTGAACCGGTGTGGATCCGAGTCGGTGTTGATCAACCGCAACCGCACGGGCGTACCGGCTGGCGCGGTGTGTTCGGTACGCCCGTCCTGACCGGCGATCACCACGGTGCCGTCGAATGTGTGCACCGGCAGAGTCAGATCCAGGTGCTGTGGGGGAGCGGGCTCGTCCGCCTGCTGCGTGTCGCGTGGTGTCACGACGAGGGTCCCGTACAGCCCCTTGCGCACGCCACGGTGTGAGGCCTGGTGGGTGTGGTACCAGTAGGTTCCCACCTGATCGGCGCGGAAGCGGTAGACGAACTCCTCGCCGGGTGCCACCACGTCCTGGGTCACGCCCGGTGCGCCGTCTTCACCACACGCCACGTCGTAGCCGTGCCAGTGCAGGGTCACTCCGTCGTCGATGTCGGTGTTGCGCAGCGTCACCTCGATCATATCGCCGACGGTGGCGGTGATCGGCGGACCGGGGGCCCGGCCGTTGTAGGTCCATGCCTGGATCTCAGGTCCCGATGGGAGCCGGACGGTGGCGGTCTGCGCGGTGAGTACGTACTGCCGCCTCGTGCCGCCCGGCGCCGGTGCGTCGGCCCCCCACAGGTCGGCCACGGACACGGCCGCTCCGGAGCTGGACGACCGCCCGGGACCGCCTCCGGTGGCGACGGATTCAGCCGGCCTGAACAACAGGCCGACGCCGGTTGTGCCGGTACTCGCCACGACTGCTCCCCCCGCCAAGCTGATGAACCGGCGGCGCGAGAATCCGGGCTTTCCGTTCGGTGCCTGTATGGGAGCGATGTCGGCGTCGCCGGTGGGGTCGGCCGGCGTGGCTGCGACGCGCGCGGTCAGCAGTGCGGCCGCGCAGACGAGGGAACTGGCGATCAATGCGGTGCTCCAGGTCAGGGGGTACCCGGCCAGGAAGGTCACCACGAGCCCGGCCAGGGCCGCGTATCCGGCGGTGAGCAGCAAGACCACGCTGCTTGCCGGTATCCCGTCGCCCGTCGCCCGGCTGGCGAGTGTCCCGGCTTCGGGCGCGCGCCTCGCCGCCGTGAGCAGCCGCGGGCCGGCGATCAGGACGGCGGCCACCCCGGCGGCTGCCAGCATCGGCAGGCCCAGCAGCACCTTCTCCTGCACGAACCACCAGCCCCGAGCGGCCAGCATCGCCACCGTGGTCATCCGGGCAAGGGTTACCAGCACCGCCGCAGCGAGAAGGCCGAGCGCCAGCCGGGCGCGCCGGAAGGCGACAGCGACGCCGGCCGTGAGCCATGCGGCGACGCTCAGCAGCGCGACCGCATGGTCCACGATGATCAACTGACCCGTTGTCATGACGCCGGCTGAGCCGATCCGGTTGCTGGTCCGGGCATCCCCGCGTCGTCGCCCGCGCCGGCCGGTCGATCGGTCACCGCGGGCCCCGGCAGCGCTCGCGCCTGCCGGACGATGATCCCGACCACGGCCATGATGACCAGACCGTTGACCGCGTGCAGACCGAAGACGAGCTGGCCGACCGTTGCGCTGTCCCCGTCGTCGAACGCCTTGGCGAGTTGCGCGATGACAACCTGGACCACGGTCAGCCCAGCGACCAGACCGGCCATCCCGACCAGTCGTCCTGGCATCCGGGCGAGCGCGGCGACGATTGCCATCAGGACCGGCAAGAGGAAGATCACGTACCCCAGCGCGCGATGCGGCCGGAAGGACTCGTCGTTGGGCGCGGTGCTGAATGCGCCGCTCCCGGCAAAGTAGAACTGTGCTACGACGGCCAGCATCAGCAGGATCGCCAGGCCAGCAAATACTCTCCGCACAATGTGCTCCTTCTGGTTGGGTGAGTCACGAGATGTGATTCGGGCGTCGTCGCCCTGTGGACGACGGCTCGTGGCCGACTGTGACAGCTGGCCGTCGTACGGGCGGGCCGCTGCCGGGGGATGGCCGGTAGACGCTGTCTGCCTCACCGGGACGGGAGCAGTTCCGCCTCATCGATGGGGCGCAGGAACGTATCGGGCGGTCCTTCGACGTGCAGCTGGGGCAGGCGCCGCTCCATGACGCGAGGAAGCCACCAGTTGCTGCGGCCGAGCAGGTGCATGATCGCCGGCACGAGCAGCATCCGGACAATGGTCGCGTCCACCAGGATGGCCGCGACCATGCCCAGCCCGAAGACCTTGATGAAGACCTGGTCACTCGGGACGATCGCCGCGAAGACAACGATCATGATGGCTGCGGCGGCGGTGATCACCCGTCCGGTGCTGGCCAGTCCGGTGACGATGGCCCGGCTGTTGTCCTGGGTACGCACCCACGACTCTCGCACCCGGCTGATCAGGAAGACCTCGTAGTCCATGGAGAGGCCGAACAGCAGCGCGAACATGATGACCGGGACGAACGCGGCCATCGGGGTGGCGGTGTCGATGCCGACCAGCCTGCCGGCCCAGCCGCCGTCGAGGAAGAAGGCCACCACCCCGTACGCCGCCGCCACCGACAGCAGATTCATCACGGCAGCCGTGACCGCGATGACGACGCTGCGGAAGGCCACCAGCAAGAGGAGCATCGACACGACGACGACGCCACCGATGAGCAGCGCGAGCCGGTTGGCGATCAACGCGTTGAGATCGATCACCGCCGCGGTTGCGCCGCCGACATGTACTTCTGTGCTGGTGCCCTTGGTCGCGGCCGGGATCACGTCGTCGCGCAAGGTTTGGACGAGGTCTTCGGTGGCGGCCTCCTGCGGTCCGGTGGTGGGCACGACGGTGATCAGCGCCGTGTCACCGGCAGGATCGAGCCGTGGCGGCGATACCGCTGCGACTCCCGCCGTGCGGCCGAGCTCGGCTTGTAGCCGCTGGAGGGCCGCGTCGCCTTCGGCTGGCGACACCTCCGCCGCGACGAGCAACGGCCCGTTTTCGCCGGGGCCGAATCCCTCGGCCAGCATGTCGTACGCCTGCCGATTCGACGTATCCTCGGGGTCGTTGCCTGCGTCGGGGAGACCGAAGTGGACGCCGAGGAACGGCGCGGCCAGCACCAGCAGCAGAGCGACACTCGTCACGATGGCGAGTACGTTGTGTCGCTGCACCAGCCGGCTCCAGTGCGCCCAGCCGGCCGCTGGCACCAGGTGGCCGTCGGCGGAGATCTGGGCGGTACGGCGCCGTCCCAGCGGCACCCGGAGCCGGTCGATGCGCCGCCCCAGGTAGCCCAGCAACGCGGGAAATAGTGTGATGGCGGCGACCATCACGACCAGGGTCGCCACCATGGTGACGATGGCGGTGCCGTTCATGATGGACAGGCCCACCGCGAACAGCCCTGACATGCTCACCATGACCGTGCCGCCGGCCACGAGGACCGCACGGCCGGCGGTGTCGAGCGTCGCTGCGGTTGCCGCTTCGGGGTCGAGTCCCACCGCCCGCCATTCGCGGAACCGGGTCACCAGCAGCAGCGCGTAGTCGATGCCCAGGGCGATGCCCAGCGTCATGCCGATGATGGGCGCGAAGTCGGGCACGTCCACCACGGCCGCCACGACGCCGACCAGGCTGGCGCTCACCGCCAGCGCACCGATCGCCATGGCCAGTGGCAGCCCGGCCGCCACCACCGACCCGAACATGATCAGCAGGATCGCCGCGGCCGCGAGCAGCCCGATCAGCTCGGATCCCGACCGGGTCGCCTCGGCGAGTTGCACGGCCCGTCCACCGAGCGCGATCTCCAGCCCGTCGCCCTCGGCCGCCTCGGCGGCGGCCAGCAGCCGTTCGGTGTCTTCGACCGGCATGTCGTTGGGGTTGGTGACATCGAGATAGACGCGTGCGGCGAGCGTCCGGCCGTCCGGCGCGATGGAGCCTTTGGCGGAGTACGGATCCTCGACCGACGCTACGTGCGGCACGCGTCCCAGCTCGCCGAGCAGCGCGCTGACGCCACGTCGCACCTCGGCGCTGGTGACCTCGTCCGCACGCACCACCACCCGCACCGTGTCGCCGGACTGGGCCGGGAACCGCTCTCCCAGCAGGCGCTGTGCCTGCTCGGAATCCGAGCCCGGCGCGGAGGAGGCGTTTGCGAACTCGCCCCCGAAAGCCATCGACAGCCCGAAGGCGATGACGAGGCCCACGGCCCAGGCGATCAGCACTCTTCCCCGCCGGCGAAAGGCCAGGCCCGCGAGTCTGCCCAGCGGTCCCGGCCGCGGTGCGTCGGGTGACCGTTGGCGATTGTCGCGGGCGGGCACCGCATCAGTCATTGGAACCGTAATTGGTTGATTCACGGAAGCGATCGTCGCGTCGCCGACCCGAGCGCGTCCTCGGGCAGCGGATGGCAGTTCCTACGCAGATTTGCGTAGGCGGCCCGCACCTGGTCACGCCCGTCGTCGTAGCCGGTCACCCGGGCGCGGCCACTATCATCGCAACATGAAACGCCGAGCGGCGCCGTTCCGCCTGCCTGTCCTGGCCCAGGACGTCCTGCTCGGACTCTTCGTCGCCGTGATGCAGGTTCAGGGCACCGCCGCGAAACCTCCAGAGGTGGGGTCGCGGCCGCTGGCCGATCTCGGGCACCTGGGGTACGTCCTGCTGATCGTGAGTGGCCTGGTGCTGGCCGTGCGCCGCCGCTGGCCGGTGCCGGTGTTCATCACGGCCGCTCTCGCCAGCCTGGTGTACTTCGGCGTCGACTTCCCGGATGGGCCCGGCTGGCTCGGGCTCTTCGTCGCCCTGTACACGCTGACCGCCTACGGCGATGGGCGCCGGTCCCTGGTGACAGCCGGCGTGGGTATCACCGCGCTGACCATCGGCTGGCTGGTCGCGGCGGCCGACATCGAACCGCGGGAGGCCATCGGGTGGGTGTTCTTCCGGATCGGGGCGTCGGTGATGAGCGCTGCCCTTGGTGAGTCCGTCCGATCCCGGCGGTTCATCGCAGCCGAAGCGCAGGAGCGTGCTGAACGGGCTGAACGGACTCGGGAGGAGGAAGCGCGTTCGCGGGTTGACGCCGAGCGGCTCCGGATCGCGCGGGAGGTCCACGACACCGTCGCCCACGCCATCGCGATCATCAACATCCAGGCCGGTGTCACCGCGCACGTGCTCGACAAGCGGCCGGAGCGGGCGCGCGAGACACTGGTGGCCATAGAGCAGACGAGCTCCCAGGCGTTGCGGGAGATGCGGGCCATCCTCGGCGTGCTTCGTGATTCCCACGACGGGCGAGTGCCGCACCCGGGCCTGGAGCAGATCGACGAACTCACCGCGAAGGCGCGCGATGCCGGACTCGACATCAAACTCGAGGCGACGTCGCCAACGTCGCCACCGCCGAGCGCGGTGGGCGGTGCTGCCTACCGAATCTTGCAGGAGTCGATCACCAACGTGATCCGCCACGTCGGACCGACCCGGGTGACCGTAGCGCTGAACTATGGAACCGATGTCTTGGAGATCCGTGTGATCGATGAGGGTCGCCGGCACGCACCGGGTGATGACGCCCCGGGCCCGCACGTACCAGCCAAGCATCCGACCAGCAACGGCACCGGCAGCTCAGCCGAGCTGGGCAGCGGGATCCTAGGAATGCACGAGCGCTGTCAGCTGTTGGGCGGGGAACTGGTGGCCAGGGCCCTGCCGGGCGGCGGGTTCGAAGTCAAGGCACGTCTGCCCCTGGCGCCGACCGGAACGGCGCACCTATGACCGCGGCAGCCGCGTCGTCACCTGGCAGCGCTCCGATTAAGGTTCTGCTCGCCGACGACGAGGGTCTTGTGCGATCCGGCTTCAAGGTTCTGCTCGACCTCGAAGACGACATCACGGTGGTGGGGGAAGCTACCAACGGTGCCGAGGCCGTGGAACGAGCCCGTGCCATCCGGCCCGACGTCGTGCTCATGGACATCCGCATGCCGAAGGTGGACGGGATCCAGGCCACCAGCCAGATCGCCAAGACGTCCGGACTTCAACAGGTCCGAGTCCTGATCCTGACCACCTACGAAACCGACGCTTACGTCTTCGAGGCACTGCAGGCCGGCGCAAGCGGCTTCCTGCTCAAAGACGCCGGACCGGCCGAGCTCCTACACGCCGTCCGGGTCGTCGCCGCCGGAGACGCGTTGCTCGCGCCGCGGATCACCCGACGCCTCATCGCCCAGTTCACCGCGCAACGAACAGCCACCCAGGCAGGGGAGAACCGACTGGCTGTGCTGACGCAGCGCGAGCGGGAAGTGCTAGCCCTGGTGGGACAGGGCCTGAGCAACGACGAGATCGGCGCCGAGCTGTTCCTCAGCCCGGCGACCGCCCGCACCCACGTCAGCCACGCAATGGGGAAACTGGGTGCACGCGACCGCGCGCAACTGGTCGTCATCGCCTATCAGACAGGGCTGGTCAGCCCGTAGAGTCCGCGCTGACTCTCAACCCGACCAGGACGACGCTGCGCACCTCTGCCCGGTGGCCGGCGTGCAATACGCCACCTCGGGCACGACGGACAGGCGTCGAGGTCGATTCCCAGCTCCGTCGCGCCCCCGCTGGGATGGCCCCTGGGCGAGCCGACGGTGGCTTCACATTCACGGCGATGACCGTGGTCGGGGGATGGGCGCGCTCCCCTGACTCGTGGCGGCCTCGACGGTCCCATACGGGCTCCCGGCTCCATCGGCAGATTTCCGCCAGGTGCGGCGCGGCTTCGACGATGTCACCTGGCGCCCACGACGCTGCTGAAGAACACCATGACCGTCGCGAGCCTGCTGATGGTCGGGCTGTTCGTGGCCCTGATCGGCAGCGGCATCGGTTGGTGCTGGTCACGGGCGGCCCCTGGTTCGTCTGGCTGCAGCGGGTGCACCGCTGGGCCACGTACCGCATCACGCCGGTACTCATCGGACACATCGTCATCGCTGACGGCTTCCCGCCCGGGTACCGCGGCGTGGCCCGAGCCATGCACCTCGGTGGCCTGTCCAGGCACCCGCCAGCACGCGCAGTGAGTGGAAGTGCTCCCGGGCCCGTTGCCGGGCCTCGAACTCCTCGGCGTTCACGGCTTTCAGCCTTCCATCGGCTCGACCTGGAACCCGCCCCTGCCGTCGAACCGGACTTCGTACAGCCGGTCGAATCCATCGGCCTGCCGAGGGCGTCGGAGCCGCTTGAGCGTGTCATACAGCCCAACGTCCGGCACCCGGGCTCGATCCTCACGCGCCGCGTTGCGATCGAGCGCCGCAGGGAGATCGGGCGGGAACCAGTACCCGACCGTCATCGCGCCGTGGGCGCGGGCAGCCTCGATCAGCGGTTGCCACTCGTGAGGTGAGGGATTGGTGTTGTCCACCACGACGCAATGCCTCGTGGCCAGGGCCTCGTTGACCAGCCGCATCTGACGGCTTTGGCGATGGCGGGCATTCGGGAACGCGTCCTTGCTGACCACCACATGATTGTCGGTCAGCAGGCGGCGGCGGAACGCTGTCTTGCCCGACGCCTGCAGACCGATCAGGATCGCCAGTTCCAGCCGACCAACCACAGACCGCCTCCGGTAGCCGCCACCGACCTGGGGCCGCTCAACCTCTGGGGCCCGGTCGGGACCAGGTCAGCGTCCGAGGTCGACCTCGATCTCCACCTCGACGTCGTCATGGACCTTGAGCGCGCCGAGAAAGGCCGAGTACGGCTTGATTCCGTACGCCGACTGGGTCACCACCGTGGCGGCGCGGTACCGGTCGGGCGTCACCTCGCGTACATCGACGTCGATGGGGGCGGCGACCCCGTGCAGAGTGAGCGTTCCGCTGATCGTGGCGTGGTCGTCGCCGGTGACGACGCGGCTGGACTCGAAGGTGGCCGTCGGGTGGCGATCGACGTCCAGCGTGCGCCGGGCGTTGTTCTCGATCTCGCGCCGGTCCCTGTCGGTCAGCGGTCGCGCACCGCCGGTGCCCTCCCGTACGGCCAAGGATCCCAACTCGACGCGGGCCGTCGCGTTGGCGTCCACCGGCCCGGTCTCGGGAACGTCCAGCTCCACCGACCAGTCGGTCACCTCAATGGTCAGGTCGTGCCCGACGGTCGAGCCGACACCCTTGCGGCTGGTGCGCAGTAGCATCCGCCCGTTGTTCGGGCCGAACCGCAACTGGCCGGTTGTGATCGCCACCCGCCAACTGTACGCGGAATCACCACCGCCCTCATCGCAACCAGGCATTTCAGTCAAGCGACGCGAGCTTGTTGCGTACGTGGTTCACGGCCTGGGTTGCGGTGCGGCTTGCGTGTCCGGCTGCGGCGGCGCGCCGCCGATGACCGTCACCCGGGCTTGACGGCGCTGGTGCGGGCAGTTCGGCCGGGCGGCCGAGCGGGTGTACGAGGTCGTACAGCCAGTGCTTGGCCGCCCGATTGCTCCCTGCTACGAGGGAACGGGCCTGCCCGGGTTCGTCAGAACCGCAGCTTGCGCAGGCAGCGGTAGCCGACCTCGGCCGTCTGCTGCGGTGTCACATCGGGGGTGTCGTTTTCGACGATGTACTCGAGCACCGAGTGCTCCTGGAAGATCCGGGCAAAATCGATCACCCCGGTGCCGAGGTCGGCCATGTCGCCGTCGGACGCGTGCCGGTCCTTGACGTGGTACTGCAGGACACGCTGGGGCGCGGAGCGGATGACGTCCAGCGCGAAGCCCTCGGGGTCGACCACTCCATCGCCTGAGTTGATGCCGCCGGTGACGGCCCAGTAGAGGTCGACTTCCAGGTGTACGAGCTTCGGATCGAGCTCCTCGGTCAACACGTCCCAGGGTCGCCTGCCACCTCCGAGGTCGATGGTGAACTCGTGGGCGTGGTTGTGGTAGCCGTAGCGCAGGCCGGCCGCTGCCGCTGCCGCAGCCTCGACATTCATCTGTTCCGCCCAGCGCTTCCAGTCGTCCTCGCGGTCGGAGTACAGGTACGGCACTACCATGAACGACTGGCCCAGGGTGAGCGCGTTCTGGATCTTCTGTTCCAGCGCGCCGGCGTCACCGCTGATCCCGTCGTGGCTGGAGCTGGCCTTGATGCCGATGCTGTCCAGGAACTGGCGCAGCTGGGCAGCGGTACGCCCGAAGTAGCCGAGCGCCAACTCCACCTTCGGGTAGCCGATCTCGGCGAGGTGGGCGAGGGTCGCGTCGTACCCGGGCGAGCCCCACAGCGCGTCGCGTACCGTCCACAGCTGAATGCTGATCAGGCCCGGGGGTAACTGGTGGCGCCCGGTGGTGCGGGTGGTGGCCGACGCGGCCGTTGCGCCGATCCCCGACGCCGCGAGGCCGACACCGGCGACCGCCGCCAGTGAACCGCGCAGCAGGCTCCGTCGGTCGATGACGGACCGCCGCAGGGCGGCTTCTCCGTCGAATCCGTAACACATGATGACTCCTTCTGTGGTTCTACGCGGTGGGGACCAGGACGACCTGGTCCGTTCCGGTCAGGGAGGTGGCGAGGTGTTCGCGGGTGTGGACGGCCAGGTCGGTGCCTTTGGGGAAGTATTGGCGCAGCAGTCCGTTGGTGTTCTCGTTGGAGCCGCGTTGCCAGGGTGAGTGCGGGTCGCAGAAGTAGACCGGCATGTCCGCGGCGATGCTGAACTCGTGGTGCATGGCCATTTCCGCGCCTTGGTCCCAGGTCAGAGACCGTTTCAGGTGGTGCGGCAGGGTGGCCATGGCGGCGAGCAGGCCGTCACGGACCCGGTCGGCGCTGCGGCCGGCGCCCAGGTGCACGAGCAGGACGTAGCGGGTGGCGCGTTCGACGAGGGTGCCAATCGCGGAGCCGTTGTCCTTGCCGATGATCAGGTCGCCTTCCCAATGACCCGGGACGGCACGGTCGTCGGCCTCGGCGGGCCGCTCGCTGATCATCACCATCGGATGAGTGAAACGGGGCTGGCGCTGCCCGGGCTGACGGCGCGGGCGTCGCACCACCCGGCCGGTGCGCAGCGCGGCGCTCAGTTCCCGGCGCAACTCGCCGCGGCCCTGGACGTAGAGCGCCTGGTAGATCGTCTCGTGTGACACGTGCCGCTCGCTTCGCTCGGGAAAGTCGCGGCGCAGCCGACGGCTGATCTGTTCCGGGCTGTGCTTGCAGTCGAGCATGCCCTGCACCAGGGAACGTAGCTGCGGGCAGGCGGCGATCTTGCCGAGCTTCGGGCGAGGCCGCCGACTGTCGGCGCGTTGCTGGGCCGCGTAGGGCTGGTAGTCGCCGCTGTCCGGATGCCGGTTGCGGCGGATCTCCCGGCTGATCGTGCCCGGCGACCGTCGCAACTCAGCGGCGATCGCCGCCTGAGAGGCACCCTCGCGCAGCTGGTCAGCGATCACGATCCGCTCATCCTGCGACAGATAGCGGCCCGACACGGCCGAAGGCCGGGCAGCAGGACGAGATACGTCCTGCTGCCCGGCCTTCGCCTGGCTCATGCGCCCGTAGCGCCAGCGGTGACCAGTCTTGCGATTGATCCCGACCAGCCGACACGCTTCACTCGTACTCACACCCCGCGCCACAAGATCCAAATATGCCTGGCGCTCCGCGCGAAGCTTCTTACGACCCTGCGGCCGACGATCCCCACGGATCTCGAACACTGCAACCCCTGATCAGGTCAGGCGTTGCAACGATCCCTGGAACCCAAGCTGGTGGTTCACACCGGGTTGGGGCCTTTTTTGTGTCCGCGTGCGGGTGGTGGTGGCTCGGTGGGTGCTCGGGAGCCGATGGACCAGGTTGGCACCGGTGGGACGTGGCGGGTGCTCCGGGACGCCCGTCGGTGGCTGCCGATGTGGGATGTCTCGGTGGCCGGGGTTGCGGCCGTCGGTGGGTCCCGGGTCGGCTCGAGGTGGTTCCTCGGAAGGGCTCGGTGCCGGGAGATGGGCCGATCTTGCGCGGGTACGTTTTGCCAGTTTTGAGTGTTCTGTAATCGACTCTTCGGCTGATGCGGTGAACAGTGATCATGGAAAACGTCTCACAAACCCCGTTTTGAGAGTGCGGGAGTTCCCCCGGAGCCCCACCGCGCCGCCGCAGCGCCGGGATGGCCGGGCGTCGACGGGTAGGGGATCATCGATGGGTGCCCGGTGGTGTTGTGTTGACGCCTCGGCGGTGGCGGATCCTGTCGTTCCTGGCATTGCATGGCATGGCGACCACGATCGACATCGCGGTGGTGGTGGGAGAGCCCCGGTTGACGGCGCACCGGGACCTCACGTGGCTGCACGCCGCAGGCCTGGTGGACCGGGAGCGGGCGGCGGAGGACCGGGCGCACGCGTGGTGGTATCGGATCACCAGGCAGGGCGCCGACCTGCTCGGCCGTGATCTCGTCGCGTCGGGGCGGTCGGTGCCGTTGCGGCTGGGTCAGCGGGACTGGAGTGCGGCGCACTACCTGCTGTTCCTGCCGCTGCTGGCGGCCGCCCGTGAGGATCCGGGCCGGTGTGGGCTGTTCCAGTGGTTGACGACGTTGGACACGTCGGTGTGGTTGCGGGAGCGGGGTCTGGCGCATCTGCGCGCCGACGGGTACGGGGTGTGGCTGGAGGGCGGCCGCTGTCTGCGGTTCCTGGTGCACGTGGATCCTGGCCCGGTCGGTGAGGTGATCGCCGAACGCGAGCGATCGACTGCCGGCCTCGGCACGGTTCTGGCCGGCTACCGGCGTACCGACCCGGTCGTGCCGGTCGGCGTGGTGCTGGTCATCGCCCGCGACGCGGCCCGCGAAGCGAACCTGCTGGCTGATCTGGTGAGCCGGCCGTTGCGGGCGCCGGTCGCGGTGACCACCGTCGACCTGTTGCACCCGCACTGGCCGCACGAACAGATGTGGAGGACCCCGACCACGGGCACCGCACGTCACCGGTTGATCGACCTCTCATTTCCGTCCGAACTAACCCGGATGAGTTGAACCAGATGGGACCGCCGTGAGGGAAGCGGCGCCACCGTCGCGCGGGTCTGGTGCCGCCCATTGCTAGAACCGGGAGAGGCAGCCGTTCATGGTCCGGGCGGCCTGCCATCGTGACATTCCGTTACCAAGGAGCCGGTATCGACCAGGCTGGCCTATCCGCTTCTGGCCGATGTGCGGTTGCGGCGGTCCGTACAGACGGGATTGGCGGGGTCGTTCCTATAGTGAATTCATGCGATGCACAGCACCCAGTCAGGGCCACCGCACCTCCAGCGGTGCCGCCGCATGTCCCGTCCATGGCCCAATGCCGCGTAGCCTAAGTTGATCATGGTGTTGGGTGGGTATCCGGGGGTCTGCGGCGTGGCGGGATGACGCCGATGGTCCTGACCGTTTTGATCACGGGTCATGGCGGCGGATGTGGTGGGTCG